>NZ_QTMH01000004.1:0-326218 GCF_003603065.1 Bacteroides sp. AF20-13LB | reverse complement strand
GCTTATACTGGTTCTGCTGTTTTTGGCAGAACTTTTTTATTTTAAGATAGCTGATAGGTGCAATATCATCGACAAGCCCAATGAGCGGAGTTCTCATACGAAAGTGACTTTGCGTGGTGGTGGGATTATCTTTTATTTCGGGGCGTTGGCCTATTTCCTGATGAGTGGCTTTGAATATCCCTGGTTCCTGCTTGCCTTGACACTGGTGACGTTCATCAGCTTCGTGGACGATATAAAATCCACCGGACAGATGACAAGGCTGCTTTTTCATTTCTTTGCCATGGCCTTGATGTTTTATCAGTGGGGACTGTTTTCCTTGTCCTGGTGGTGGATAGTCATAGCCTTGATAGTCTGTACGGGCATCATCAATGCCTACAACTTTATGGATGGCATTAACGGCATAACCGGCGGTTATTCTCTGGTTATTCTTGCTGCGTTGGCTTATGTCAATAAGGAGGTGGTTACTTTTGTGGAAGCGGATTTCATCTATACCGTTATCTGTTCCGTTCTAGTTTTCTGTTTCTTCAATTTTCGTAAGAAAGCCAAATGCTTTGCGGGTGATGTGGGTTCGGTGAGCATTGCCTTCATCCTTCTTTTCCTGATAGGCAGGCTCATCATTGAAACAGAAGATTTCAGCTGGATAGTCCTTTTATCCGTTTATGGTGTGGATAGTGTGCTGACTATCATTCACCGCCTAATGCTTCATGAGAATATCGGACTACCGCATCGTAAACATCTGTATCAGATTATGGCGAATGAGCTGAAGATTCCTCATGTAATGGTTTCTTCTATTTACATGGCAGTACAGGCAATCATCATCATAGGATATATAATGTGTTTGGATTCAGGCTACTGGTATCTGCTATGTACCATCCTCTTGTTAAGTCTTATTTATGTCTGTTTCATGAAGAGGTATTTTGGATTACATCAATCAATTTGAAATAAGCTTTCCTTTTCTTGATTAAGTTGGCTTGCCTAATCTGTCGACTTGTAAATCAATACTTTATAAACTTATCTCAGAAAACAGCTTCAGCGAGGCTGTTTTCTTTGTTTGCAGGCAAATATATCCTCACCTTTGCATTGTTGATCAACAAAACGAGATTAAAAACCATGTTGAATTAAAAATGTAAAAAGGAGAAAGAAAGTATGCCTTTATTTTATTATGCAAGACAGTCGTCTCTGGCGACGAAAGAGGGTGCCAAACTTTGGCATCTGAGTTTGAAGAAAGTGGGAAGAGCTGTGGATGCGCAACAGCTGGCTGAGGTGATTGCCGAGAAGTCTTCATTGACTCCGGGTGATGTACATAATGTAATCCGTAACCTGATGACGGTAATGAGGAGCCAGTTGCTGAACAGCCGTACGGTGCGTCTGGATGGCTTGGGCACATTCACCATGAAGGCCCGTACGCGAGGTAAGGGAGTGGTCAAATCTGAAGACGTGAATCCCAATCAGGTGACCGCTTTGCGCTGCCAGTTTACTCCGGAATACACGCGCCCGGCTGCTATCGGCACTACGCGTGCCCTGCTCCAAGGGGTGGAGTTTGAGAAATGGACGGGAGTGGTTACGGACGGTAAGGATGATGCCGATGATGGTGGTAATTCCGGTGGCGGTTCCGACGGTGACCAGGGAGAGAACCCGTTAGGATAAGATGTATTTACTAATTTTGAAAGATTAAGACTATGAAAAAGAACGTTTGGGACAAGATTTTGAAGGTAGTGATAGCTGTTGCTTCCGCCATATTGGGAGCTTTAGGCGCCAATGCAATGAATGTATAAATTGTAGATTTATATAGAATATTAGGAGAAAGGCGGTGAAGGAAAAGCACTTCATCGCCTTTTTGTTATTTTCTTCATTTATAATTCCCTGCCAACCAAAAAATCTTATTACCTTTGCAGGTCACTTTTGGAAACAATAAAAATATAATGATATGAATATCTCTTATAATTGGTTGAAAGAGTATGTCGATTTCGATTTGACACCGGATGAAGTTGCTGCGGCACTGACCTCCATCGGACTGGAAACGGGAAGTGTGGAAGAGGTGCAAACCATTAAAGGCGGACTGGAAGGACTGGTCATCGGCGAAGTGCTGACATGCGAAGCTCATCCCAACTCGGACCATATGCACGTCACTACGGTGAACCTGGGACAAGGTGAACCCGTGCAGATTGTATGCGGCGCTCCGAATGTAGCTGCCGGACAGAAAGTGGTAGTAGCCACGTTGGGTACAAAACTGTATGACGGTGACGAATGTTTTACCATCAAGAAATCAAAACTTCGTGGCGTGGAATCTGTCGGCATGATTTGTGCTGAAGATGAAATCGGTATCGGTACGGACCACGCAGGCATCATCGTACTGCCGGAGACAGCTGTTCCGGGTACGCTTGCCAAGGACTACTATAACATCAAGAGCGATTACGTGCTGGAAGTGGACATCACTCCCAACCGTGCCGATGCGTGCTCACATTATGGGGTGGCACGCGACTTGTATGCCTACTTGATACAGAACGGTAAGCCGGCTACTTTAAAGAAACCTTCGGTAGACGCTTTTGCGGTAGAAAATCACGACTTGGATATTAAAGTAACTGTAGAGAACAGCGAGGCATGTCCCCGATATGCCGGCGTTACGGTGAAAGGGGTTACAGTGAAAGAAAGCCCCGAATGGTTGCAGAACAAGTTGCGTATTATCGGCCTGCGTCCTATCAATAATGTGGTGGATATTACCAACTATATCGTCCATGCTTTCGGCCAGCCGCTGCACTGCTTCGATGCAGATAAGATTAAAGGCGGTGAGGTGATTGTAAAGACCATGCCGGAAGGTACTCCGTTTGTAACTCTTGATGGCGTGGAACGTAAATTGAACGAACGCGACCTGATGATTTGCAATAAGGAAGAGGCGATGTGTATTGCCGGTGTGTTCGGCGGTCTGGATTCCGGTTCTACGGAAACCACCAAAGATGTATTCCTTGAAAGTGCTTACTTCCATCCCACATGGGTGCGCAAGACAGCCCGTCGCCATGCGTTGAACACAGACGCTTCTTTCCGTTTTGAAAGAGGTATTGACCCGAATGCCACTATTTACTGCCTGAAGCAGGCTGCTTTGATGGTAAAGGAACTTGCCGGAGGTACCATTTCTTCTGAAATAAAAGATGTGTGCGCCGCTCCTGCCAAGGATTTCCGTGTGGAACTTGCCTATGAGAAAGTGAACTCACTGATTGGCAAAGTTATTCCGGTGGATACCATCAAGAGCATCGTGACAAGTCTGGAAATGAAGATTGTAGACGAGACAGCCGAAGGGCTTACACTGGATGTTCCTCCTTACCGTGTGGACGTGCAGCGCGATTGCGATGTAATAGAGGATATCCTGCGTATCTACGGATATAATAATGTGGAGATTCCGACTACCTTGAAGTCTTGTCTGACTACCAAGGGTGAATATGATAAATCCAACAAACTGCAAAACCTGGTTGCCGAGCAGCTGGTGGGCTGTGGTTTCAATGAGATTCTGAACAACTCGTTGACGCGTGCCGCTTACTATGACAATTTGGAGTCTTATCCGTCAAAGAATCTGGTGATGTTGCTGAATCCGTTGAGTGCAGACTTGAATGCCATGCGTCAGACACTGCTTTTCGGTGGATTGGAAAGCATCTCGCACAACGCCAACCGTAAGAATGCAGACCTGAAATTCTTTGAATTCGGTAATTGTTATCACTTCAACGAGGAGAAGAAGAATCCGGAAAAGGTGCTTGCCGCTTATTCCGAAGACTATCATCTTGGTTTGTGGGTAACCGGCAAGAGGGTTGTAAACTCATGGGCTCATCCGGATGAGAACAGCTCGGTATATGAGCTGAAGGCATACGTTGAGAATGTCTTTGCCAGATTGGGGCTGCACATGCATGATTTGGTTGTCGGCAATCTGACTGATGACATCTATGCTGCCGGTTTATCCGTACAGACAAGGGGTGGAAAGCGGTTGGCTACTTTCGGTATTGTAACAAAGAAGCTGCTGAAGGCATTCGATATTGACAACGAGGTTTACTATGCCGATTTCAACTGGAAAGAATTGTTGAAGGCCATCCGCAATGTGAAGGTGAGCTATACGGAAATCTCCAAGTTCCCTGTCGTGAAACGCGACTTGGCGTTACTGCTCGACAAGAAAGTGCAGTTTGCGGAAATTGAGAAGATTGCCTACGAGACGGAGAAAAAGTTGCTGAAGGAGGTTTCTCTCTTCGACGTTTATGAGGGTAAGAATCTGGAAGCCGGTAAGAAGAGTTACGCGGTGAGCTTCTTGCTGCAGGATGAGAATGCCACGTTGAACGATAAGCAGATTGACAAGATTATGTCCAAACTAGTGAAGAACCTGGAGGACAAATTGAATGCCAAGCTGCGTTGATTCATTATTCAGAATTTATAATTCATAATTTAAAATACAGTTCCAATGGGAAGAGCGTTTGAATATAGAAAAGCTGCCAAATTGAAAAGATGGGGTCACATGGCAAAGACCTTTACAAGACTGGGTAAACAAATTGCTATTGCGGTGAAGGCCGGCGGTCCGGAGCCGGAAAACAACCCGACACTGCGTTCGGTTATCGCTACTTGTAAGCGTGAAAACATGCCGAAGGATAATATTGAACGTGCTATCAAGAATGCGATGGGTAAGGACCAGAGCGACTATAAGGGTATGACTTATGAAGGATACGGTCCTCACGGTGTAGCTGTTTTTGTGGATACACTGACCGATAACACTACCCGTACAGTAGCCGATGTGCGTTCCGTGTTCAATAAGTTCGGCGGTAACTTGGGAACAATGGGTTCACTGGCTTTCTTGTTTGACCACAAGTGTGTGTTCACTTTCAAGAAGAAAGACGGTATCGATATGGAGGAACTCATTCTTGACTTGATAGACTATGACGTAGAGGAAGACTACGAAGAGGATGAAGAAGAAGGTACTATCACTATTTATGGTGATCCGAAAAGCTATGCAGCTATCCAGAAACATTTGGAAGAGTGCGGTTTTGAAGATGTCGGCGGTGAGTTTACCTATATCCCGAACGATATGAAGGATGTGACTCCCGAGCAACGCGAAACCATCGACAAAATGATAGAGCGTCTCGAAGAGTTTGATGATGTACAGACGGTTTATACTAACATGAAACCGGAAGAAGGCGGAGAATAATGACATATACATACAAGACGCAAGGTACGTGTAGCAGTAACATCGAACTGGATGTGGAAGATGGTATTGTGAAAGAGGTGGCATTTTGGGGTGGATGTAATGGAAACCTGCAAGGACTTTCACGTTTGGTGAAAGGCATGCCGGTAGATGCGGTGATTGCCCGTTTGGAAGGAATTCGCTGCGGAAGACGTTCCACTTCCTGCCCCGACCAATTGTGCAAGGCATTGCACGAGATGGGGTATTGAGCCTACTGCCTGAAAGAATGGATGAGAGCCCTTGACATTGAAAGATGCCAGGGGCTTTTTTTGAACCTAACATGGAGGTATTTGTTATTATTTGAGTATTTTTACGCTCTTAATTGAACAGACACAATGAAGAATATTTTTAAAGACTTGAAACGGAGAGACCACAAACGCTATCTGGGCGGTCTGGACGTTTTTAAATATATAGGTCCCGGACTGCTGGTGACTGTGGGCTTTATTGACCCGGGGAACTGGGCATCTAATTTTGCGGCAGGGTCTGAATTTGGCTATTCGTTGCTGTGGGTCGTGACTTTATCCACTATCATGCTGATTGTATTGCAGCATAATGTGGCGCATCTTGGCATTGTAACCGGCTTGTGCTTGTCCGAAGCCGCTACCAAATATACTCCTTCCTGGGTGTCGCGTCCCATATTGGGTACAGCAGTGCTGGCTTCCATCTCGACTTCGCTGGCAGAGATATTGGGAGGTGCCATCGCTTTGCAGATGCTGTTTGACATTCCCATCATATGGGGTTCTGTCTTGACTACCGTATTTGTAGTCGTCATGCTTTTCACTAATTCCTACAAGAAGATAGAACGTTCCATCATTGCTTTTGTTTCGGTCATTGGGCTCTCCTTTATCTATGAGCTGTTTCTGGTGAAGATAGATTGGCCGCTGGCCGCACAAGGGTGGGTGACACCTTCGTTCCCGCATGGGAGCATGCTGATTATCATGAGTGTGCTCGGTGCGGTGGTGATGCCGCATAATCTGTTTCTGCACTCGGAAGTGATACAGAGCCATGAATATAATAAGAAAGATGATACGTCCATCCGTAAGGTGTTGAAATATGAATTGTTCGACACGCTGTTCTCTATGATTGTGGGATGGGCCATCAACAGTGCCATGATACTGCTGGCTGCGGCAACTTTCTTTAAAAGCGGTATTCAGGTGGAAGAGTTGCAGCAGGCCAAATCCTTGCTGGAGCCGTTGCTGGGGAACAGTGCTGCCGTGGTTTTTGCATTGGCATTACTGATGGCGGGTATATCTTCCACGATAACCAGCGGTATGGCGGCAGGTTCTATCTTTGCCGGTATTTTCGGAGAATCCTATCATATCAAAGACAGTCACTCGCAGGTGGGTGTGATTCTGTCATTGGGTATTGCACTGCTGCTGATTTTCTTTATCGGAGACCCGTTCAAAGGACTGCTGATTTCACAGATGATACTGAGCATCCAGCTGCCGTTTACGGTTTTCCTGCAAGTGGGACTGACTTCTTCACGCAAAGTGATGGGGCAGTATGTAAACAGCAAATGGAGTACATTTGTACTTTATGCCATTGCTGCGGTGGTCACTGTGCTGAATATCATGCTGCTGGTATCCGAGTTGACATCTTGAATAATTCATTTCTAAGAAATCAAATAAGTATGAAGATTATTACATATAACGTAAATGGGCTACGGGCTGCCGTGACAAAAGGTTTTCCCGAGTGGCTGGCACAAGAGCAGCCGGATGTGCTTTGTTTGCAGGAAACAAAGCTGCAACCGGAACAGTATCCGGCAGAGGCGCTGGATGCTTTGGGGTATAAGCATTACCTATATTCTGCACAGAAGAAGGGGTATAGCGGAGTCGCTATTCTGAGCAAGCAAGAACCGGACCATGTGGAATATGGTATGGGTATTGAAGAATACGATAACGAAGGGCGCTTTATCCGTGCCGACTTCGGCGATGTGTCCGTTGTGAGTGTTTATCATCCTTCCGGTACCAGCGGTGATGAACGCCAGGCCTTTAAGATGGTCTGGTTGGAGAAATTCCAGGAATATGTATTGGAGCTGGAACGTACGCGTCCTAAACTCATTCTTTGCGGCGATTATAATATCTGCCATGAGGCAATAGACATTCACGACCCTATCAGGAATGCCACCAACAGTGGCTTCCTGCCTGAAGAGCGGGAGTGGATGACGCGCTTTCTCAATGCGGGATTCATAGATTCCTTCCGTTGGCTTCATCCCGACAAGCAGGAATATACGTGGTGGAGCTATCGCTTTAATTCACGTGCCAAGAACAAAGGGTGGCGCATTGATTATTGCATGGTGAGTGAACCGGTGCGTCCGATGTTGAAGGAGGCGAGAATATTGGGTGACGTTGTTCATTCGGACCATTGTCCGATGTTGTTGGAAATTACAGAATAATGATGATGGAAACAAAAGACAGAATCGAAAAAGCTGTGGAGCTTTTCAAGAGTGGCTATAACTGTTCGCAATCGGTAGTGGGAGCTTTTGCAGATATGTATGGTTTTACAGAAGAGCAGGCTTTCCGGATGTCCGCCTCTTTTGGTGGTGGCATAGGTCGTATGAGGCAGACATGCGGTGCTGCATGCGGCATGTTCCTATTGGCCGGATTGGAAAAAGGAGCTGTGGAAGGCAAGGACCGTGAAGGTAAGGCGGCAAACTATGCGTTGGTGCAGGAGCTGGCTGCTGAGTTCAAGAAACGAAACGGCTCTTTGATATGTGCTGAATTGTTGGGGTTGAGAAAACCGGAAGGTTCGTCCGTTCCGGAAGCCCGTACCGAGCAGTATTATGCTAAACGCCCGTGTGCCAGGATGGTAGAGGTAGCTGCCCAAATTTGGACCGAATACCTGGAAAAAATGTCCTCAAAGTAAGAAAAAAGAACTTTTTTACCCCTTAGTAAGAAAAAAAGTGCCTAATAACGTGTTGTATAACATAAATATACCTATCTTTGCAGCGATATAAAAACACCGACATCTCTATCTTTGGAGATGAGGATAACGTTTAACTAAAAGCAAATAGAAATGTTAAAAGAAAAAGCTGGTAATGTTGCAGGACAGATTTGGACTGCACTGAATGGCACAGATGGCTTGACTCACAAGCAAATCAAGAAAGCAACTAAACTGATCGACAAGGACTTCTTCCTGGGATTGGGCTGGTTGTTAAGAGAAGACAAGGTCTCTACTTCTGAAGTGGAAGGCGAATTGTTTGTAAAGCTGAACTAAGCGAGGAATTGATTGGAATGTTATAAAAAGATGCGTTGGTACATGAATATGTTATCAACGCATTTTTTTTATTTGCTCTGTTTTCACTATCTTTGCGCACCCAATTAATAGATAGTTATTGACAATGAAGAATATACGAAATTTTTGCATTATTGCCCATATCGACCACGGTAAATCAACTTTGGCAGACCGTCTGCTGGAATTTACCAATACTATACAAGTAACTAACGGACAGATGCTGGATGACATGGACCTTGAGAAGGAAAGAGGTATCACCATCAAGAGCCATGCCATACAAATGGAGTATACCTATAAAGGTGAAAAGTATATTCTGAACTTGATAGACACTCCGGGACACGTGGACTTCTCGTACGAGGTGTCACGTTCCATTGCCGCTTGTGAAGGAGCCTTGCTTATTGTAGATGCTTCGCAAGGAGTGCAGGCGCAGACCATTTCAAACCTCTATATGGCGATTGAGCATGATTTGGAGATTATTCCCGTCATCAACAAATGTGACATGGCAAGCGCCATGCCCGAGGAAGTGGAGGACGAAATCGTCGAACTGTTGGGCTGCAAGCGTGATGAAATTATCCGTGCTTCTGGCAAAACAGGCATGGGAGTGGAAGAGATTCTGGCTGCGGTCATTGAGCGTATCCCTCACCCGGAGGGTGACGAGGAAGCTCCGTTGCAGGCGTTGATTTTCGATTCTGTCTTCAATTCTTTCCGTGGTATCATTGCATATTTCAAGATAGTGAACGGTGTGATTCGTAAAGGGGATAAAGTGAAATTCTTCAATACAGGCAAGGAATATGATGCGGATGAAATCGGAGTGCTCAAAATGGAAATGATGCCACGTCCGGAGTTGCGTACGGGGGATGTGGGCTATATCATCTCGGGTATCAAAACCTCTAAGGAAGTGAAAGTAGGTGATACGATTACGCATATTGCCCGTCCTTGCGAAGAGGCCATCGCCGGTTTTGAGGAGGTAAAGCCGATGGTTTTTGCTGGTGTGTACCCCATCGAGGCAGAAGATTTTGAGGACTTGCGTTCTTCTTTGGAGAAGTTGCAGTTGAATGATGCTTCGCTGACTTTCCAGCCTGAGTCTTCATTGGCTTTGGGCTTTGGTTTCCGTTGCGGTTTCCTTGGGCTGCTCCATATGGAGATTGTGCAGGAACGCCTTGACCGTGAATTTGACATGAACGTTATCACCACCGTGCCCAACGTTTCCTACAATATCTATGACAAGCAGGGAAATATGACTGAAGTGCATAACCCCGGCAGCATGCCCGACCCTACCATGATAGACCGTATTGAGGAGCCTTATATCCGCGCCTCGGTGATTACCACTACTGATTACATCGGCCCTATCATGACTCTTTGTCTGGGCAAGCGTGGCGAGCTGGTGAAGCAGGAATATATTTCAGGTAACCGCGTAGAAATATACTATGACATGCCTCTTGGCGAAATAGTTATCGATTTCTATGATAAATTGAAGAGTATCTCTAAGGGATATGCCTCTTTTGACTATCATCCCAACGGTTTTCGTCCTTCCAAACTGGTGAAGCTGGATATTTTGCTGAACGGTGAGCCGGTGGATGCTCTTTCTACCTTGACACACTTTGACAATGCCTACGAATTGGGACGCCGGATGTGCGAGAAGTTGAAAGACCTGATTCCGAGACAGCAGTTCGATATCGCCATTCAGGCTGCTATCGGTGCCAAGATTATTTCCCGGGAAACGATTAAGGCTGTGCGTAAGGACGTAACGGCCAAATGTTATGGAGGTGACGTGAGCCGTAAACGAAAATTGCTTGAGAAACAGAAGAGAGGTAAGAAGCGTATGAAACAGATTGGTAATGTGGAGGTACCTCAGAAAGCGTTCCTGGCAGTCTTGAAGCTGGATTGATGTCGAAAGGATGAAATCTTAAATCAAATATACTTCTTTATGATTATTTTACGTACTGTGAAAAACTTCTCGTCGCTGAATATAGCGGCGAGCATCTTGCTGTTTTTGATGGCTATTTTGGCGGCCGTTATTGCTAATTCGCCGATGGCTCCGCTGTATCAGGGCTTTCTTTTGCAGGAACTGCATCTGCGTATCGGAGACTTCAACTTGTTCTCCCATGGCGGTCATCCGTTGAAAATGATTGAGTTTATAAACGACTGCCTGATGACTGTTTTCTTTCTGGCTGTGGGGTTGGAGATAAAGCGGGAACTGCTGGTGGGTGAACTTTCTTCCTTTCGTAAAGCCTCTTTACCTTTTGTAGCGGCGTGTGGCGGTATGCTGGTGCCGGTCATTGTCTATTCACTTCTGGTCGTTCAGGGCACTCCGGAAACGCGCGGCATGGCTATACCGATGGCTACGGATATTGCTTTTTCATTGGGGGTACTCAGTCTGCTGGGTAAGCGGGTGCCTCTGAGTCTGAAAATTTTTCTGACGGCATTTGCAGTAGTTGATGATATTGGCGGTATTCTGGTTATTGCCATTTTCTATAGTTCCGAAGTGGCATACGGATATCTTATTGTAGCTGCTGTCCTTTATTTCTTCCTTTACTATATGGGGAAATTCGGTATGACACAGAAGATATTCTTCCTGCTTATCGGGGTAATTATTTGGTATTTGTTCCTTCAGTCGGGCATTCACAGCACTATTTCCGGAGTGATACTGGCCTTTGTAATACCGGCCCGTCCCCGTTTGGATGCCGGGAAATACATTAAACGCATCCGCGACATTATCGGTGATTTTCCGGTTACCAAATCAGATAATATTATATTGACCAATGAGCAGATTGCCACTCTAAAACAAGTGGAGCGCGCTTCTGATCATGTAATTAGTCCTTTGCAATCCCTGGAAGACAATTTGCATGGTGCGGTAAACTTTGTGATACTGCCGCTCTTTGCCTTTGCCAATGCCGGTGTGGTGTTCAGTGGAGGCGGTGGCGTTGTTGGAGCTGTTAGTATAGCGGTGGCTGCAGGATTGCTTCTTGGCAAGTTTATCGGTATTTTTCTGTTTACCTGGCTGGCGGTCAAGAGTGGTTTGTCCTCAATGCCTCCGGGAATGAATTGGAGAAGTGTTGCCGGAGTATCCTTGTTGGGGGGGATTGGTTTTACGGTATCTTTATTTATAGCCAACCTTTCTTTTGCAGGAGAATATCCGGATCTGCTGAACCAGGCGAAGTTTGGTGTATTGCTGGGAACGATTGTTGCCGGTATGTTGGGATATATGGTACTGAATGCGGTGTTGCCGAAGGTCAAGGACAAATAGACCTCCACTTTGGAATACTGGACGAAGAATCGGTTCTTTAGGGATATTCGGTAAATCCTCTGAAAGATAAGTTGGGATGTGTCAATGATTTAAGAAAACGTATTCTTTGTTACAGAAACAGAAGAAATAGTCCATTATTCTTAAAAAACATTCGTATCTTTGCTGGTACAAGTCGAAAAGGACCTTCCGGATATGAAGCACATAAAGGCAGTTGCCGGATACATATTGATTCTTTCTCTCTGCCTCGTGTGTGCACACCCTGCCCATGCGGAGACACGGCGTATTGCGCTGATACACTCTTTCGAGCCGGGCTATCCGCCTGCTGCGAAGGCTCTGGAACTGTTGCAAAAAGAGTTCAGCCTTCTCGGCTTGGACTGCGATGTACGCGAATACTATCTGGACTGCGACCGCTACATGGAGGAGGCAGAAAACCTCCGTATGGCCGGTTTCGTGGACGACCTCTCTGCCTGGGGAGCCGAGTTGATAGCCGTGCTCGACGACCAGGCTGCCTATGCGCTGATGGCATGCAGACACCCGTTGGCGCATGAAATACCCGTTGTGTTCAGCGGTGTGAACTATCCCAACATATCTCTGCTCCTGCAATACCCCAACATCACGGGCTATGCCGACACGCCCGATTACTTGCGTACCATACGCATGATAGAGAGTATCATGGGAAAGTCGCGCATCTGCCTGATGAACGGACAAGTGTTTCTGGACCGCAAGATATGGCATGCGTTGAATGAGCAGTGTCGTGGGCAGGGGTTCGCCATCGTGACCTCTACCGAGGGTGCTTACTTTGCCGGTTCCTCCTATCACCGTGTGCGCGAGAGGGAGACTATCAGCCCTATACTGAAACGGCAGAACATAGACGTGTTGCTGGACACCACGAAGATTGTGCGCATGACGAGCGACTCCATAGCGATACGCCATCTGATGTGGCTGGGACGCGGCGACAATACGTTGCTGCTCTACACCAAGCGAGACTATACCACCAAGCGTGTGGGCATGCTCTTCGACAATCCCACGTTTCAGACCATCAACGAGGGCTTCGGCTTTGCCGACTACTTGCTGGGAGGATATTTCACTCCACTGGAAAGCCAGATAAGATACATGGCGACCGGTATCAAGGAACGCCTCGAAGGGCGGATGCCCCGGCAGCAGGTGACGGAATGCGCCAAGCAGTACGTGCTGAACTGGCATGTGCTGCAGAAGTATGGCATCCCGCTCGAGAGCATTCCGGCAGAGTACACTGTGATGTATATCCCTTTTTCGGAGCGCTACCGCTATCCTATACTTATCGGTTCCATCTTGGGCGCAGTCTTCGTGCTGACGGTGATAGTCTTGCTCTCCTTCAGCCTGCTGCGCGAACGCAGACGCAAGCGTGAGGCACTGCGAAACCTCCTCTACGAGCATGAGACCCTCTGCCTGGCCATCGAAGGAAATTCTACCTACGCCTGGCGACTGGAGGGAGATTCCGTGTCCTGCGACTCGCAGTTTTGCGAGCTTATTCATCATCGCCCCGGCCGTCTTCTGCTCGATGAAATCACTCCCTACATCCATCCCGACGACTTACCCGCCTTCCGCAAGAACATAGCGGCAAGGCATGAACGCACGCACCACAAGGGGCAGTATCGCTGTAACTTCACCGGTGAGTTCCAGTGGTGGGAGTTCAGCTACAATACCATCCACACCCCCGGACACGCACCCATCATAGCCGGATTGCTGCAGAATATCCAGGAACTGAAAGACCACGAGCAGGAGCTGATAGAATCCCGCGAGCTGGCGGAGCAGGCCGAACTGAAACAGTCGTTCCTCAACAACATGAGCCACGAGATCCGCACTCCGCTCAATGCCATTGTCGGCTTCTCGGATATGCTGGCCAATGAGCCGGAGTTTTCAAACGAAGAGCGGCAGGAGTTTGTGGACATTATCAACACCAATACCAAACTGCTGCTGAAGCTGGTGGGCGATGTGCTGGAACTGTCGCGCATCGAGTCGGGTAACCTCTCGTTCACCTTTCAGCGGGAGAGCGTGTGCCGGTTGCTCGATGACGTCTATCAGACGCATAGCCTGCTTATCCGGCCGCCGTTGCAGTTCCTCAAGGATTTCCCTCCCGAAGATGTGCAGGTGAATGTAGACCCCATGCGACTGACACAGGTACTCACCAACTTCCTGAACAATGCCAACAAGTTTACGAAAGGAGGCAGCATCCGGCTGGGGTATTGCTGTCCGTCCGGCATGAGCGAGGTACATCTTTATGTGGAAGACACCGGCATAGGCATTCCGCACAGCGAGCAGAAGATGATTTTCGAGCGTTTCTACAAGCGCAGCGAGTTTTCCCAAGGCGTCGGGCTGGGCTTGTCCATCTGTGTGCTCATTGTCGAAAAGATGGGAGGACGCATCGAACTCCAGTCCGAGGAAGGCCGTGGAAGCCGTTTCACAGTGGTACTGCCTTGTATTGAATAAATCCTTAAAAAATGTAATCGCGTTGTAATGCCTTTATATATAATTTTGCGTATCTTTGCCAATGTTTTAAGAAATATAACGTTTTAAGAAACTAATTTAAAAGACATTATGTTAAAGAGAGTAAGAATTATACTGACGGTGCTGCTGTTACTGGCCACCGTGGGTGTAGATGCGCAGGTCACCACAGCTTCTATGGCGGGTAAGGTGACGGATGCAAGTAATGAGCCCATTATTGGTGCCACTGTCCAGGCGGTGCACCAGCCTTCCGGTTCGCGCTACGGAACCGTGACCAATGTCGACGGACGCTATTCCATCCAGGGTATGCGCACCGGTGGTCCCTATCGGGTAGAGATTTCCTATATCGGCTATCAGACAGTTATTTATAAGGACATCACTCTCCAACTGGGCGAGGTGTATAACCTGAACGTAGAGATGAGCGAATCTTCCGAGCTGCTGAACGAAGTGATTGTGACGGCTGCCAAGACCAAGTTTACCGCCGAAAAGACGGGTGCCACTACCAACATCTCTTCTGCACAGATAACGCAGCTCCCTACCGTGAACCGCAGTATCAGCGACATCGCCCGCCTTTCTCCCTACGCCAACGGCATGAGCTTTGCCGGCGGTGACGGACGTTCCACGAACTTCACTATCGACGGTGCCAACTTCAACAATAACTTCGGACTTAGTTCCAACCTCCCCGGCGGCGGCAACCCCATCTCCATGGATGCCATCGAAGAGGTGCAGGTAGTGGTGGCTCCCTTCGACGTGCGCCAGACGAACTTCATAGGCGGCGGCATCAACGCCATTACCAAGAGTGGTACGAACACGTTCAGAGGTACTGCCTATACCTATTACCGCAACCAGGACATGCGCGGTAACCGCATCAACGGCGAGGACCTGGGAGCACGTTCCGACGAGTCCAAGACTACCTACGGCTTCACGCTGGGCGGTCCTATCATCAAGAACAAACTGTTCTTCTTCGTAAACTACGAAAAGGAGAAGACTCCGGGAGAGGTTATAAAGTATCGCGCGCGTGAGGACGGTGAAGAGGCAAAAGGTATGGTGTCCCGTACGCTGAAGTCGGATATGGAGAAGGTGTACAACCATCTGAAGGACAAGTACGGCTACGACGCAGGCTCTTACACAAGTTTTCCTGCTGACGAGGAGAACACCAAGATTCTGGCCCGCATCGACTGGAACATCACGGACCGCCATCGCTTGAGCCTCCGCTACAACAATACGAAGAATACGGCTTGGAATGCCCCGAACGGTAACTCTTCCGATACGGGATATCGCTTGAACAATACTTATCGCGTAGGTACGCAGTCTATGGCGTTTGCCAACAGCATGTATTCCATGGACAACAAGGTGCAGTCTTGGGCGACAGATTTGAACAGCCGCTTCACCGATAAGATTTCCAATCAGTTGCTGTTCACCTACACCAATATAGAGGACATGCGCGGCACCAATTCTTCTCCTTTCCCCTTCATCGACATCATGGCAGGCAAGGACGAGAATGGAAACCAGATTCTGGAACCGTACATGAGCGCCGGTTACGAGTTGTTCACCTACAACAACGGTGTGAAGAACAAGATTACGAACATTACCGATAACTTCACCTTCTTCACCGGTAACCACAAGCTGACGGCAGGTCTTAGCTATGAGCACCAGTTTGCCAACAACGCCTATATGCGTAACGGTACGGGATATTACCGCTATAACAGTCTGGAAGATTTCCTGAGTGGCGCAGCTCCCGAATCATTCGCTTTGACTTATGGCTTCAACGGTGTGGCCAACCCCAATGCTCAGGTTACCTTCAACCAGCTTGGTTTCTATGCCCAGGATGAATGGAACCTCGGCAACAGTCTGAAACTGACCTACGGTATCCGTTTCGACAACTTGATGTTCGACAACGACGACCTCCAGAGAAACGATGCCATCTATGAGCTTGACTTCGACGGGCAGCACATCGACACTGGCAAGTGGCCGGATTCCAGATGGCAGATTTCTCCCCGTATAGGTTTCGTTTGGGACGTGTTCAAGGACAAGTCGCTGAAAGTACGTGGAGGTACGGGTGTGTTTACCGGACGTCTGCCGTTGGTTTTCTTCACCAATATGCCGACCAATGCTTCTATGGTACAGAACTCCGTTACCTTTAAGACCCAATATGACAATGGAAAGGTGGTGGGCCATGATTCCCGTCTGGACCAGTTGGCAGGCGGCATGATTACGGACATGAACCAGATAATCGACAAGTTCAACCTCCCCACCACGATTGAGAAACACGTGGCGGGAAGCAAGATTTCCGGTGTGGCTCAGGACTTCAAGATGCCGCAGGTGTGGAAGTCGTCTATCGCGGTGGACTATCAGGTACCCGTATCTTTCCCCTTGACCGTGACGGGAGAGTTCATGTTCACGAAGAATGTGAATGCCGTTACCATCAACAACATCAATATCAAGAACCCCGACGAATGGAAGTACAATAAGCTGACCACCGTCAAGGGCGCTGATGGAAAAGACGTGACAACTACGGAACTGTTGCATACGGGTATGCAACGTTTCAATGGTGCGGATAACCGCATGGTGTACTCTTATTCTCTTTATGACAACCCCGACAAGAATGTGAAATATGCAGGCGACTTCGTGCATTACAATGGCAAGAATGCCGTGGTACTCGACAATACATCCAAAGGCTACGGCTATACGGCAAACATCACGGTGAATGCCCAGCCGGTGGATGACTTGATGCTGATGCTGGCCTATACGCACACGGAGTCCAAAGAAGTTTCCGGTCTTCCGGGCAGCGACCCTATCTCCACTTGGCAGGGATTGAACACGATTGATGGTTCCAATTATGTGGATGCACAACGGTCACAGTATGTGGTTCCCGATAAGGTGATTGCTTCTGTGGGCTACTACATCCCCTTCAGACACAAAGGCCTGCTTCGCGGCACACACCTGAATCTGTTCTATTCCGGCTATTCTTCCGGCGGTTACAGCTTCTGCTACACCAACGACATGAACGGCGATGGTATCAACAACGACTTGATGTACATTCCGAAGGACGATAGTGAAATCAACTTCAAGACAGAGGAAGACCGCGTTGCCTTCTGGAAATTCGTAGAGCAGGATTCGTACTTGAAGAATCACAAAGGACAGTATGCCGAGGCTTATGCTGCCCGCGCTCCGTGGGTGCACCGCTTTGACTTCCGTCTGCTGGAGGATTTCGAATTCAAGATTGGCAAGACCAAGCATTGCTTCCAGTTGAGTTTTGACATCATGAACGTGGGTAACCTCATCAACTCCAAATGGGGTATCTCCAAGACCAATACCGTTTCCAACAGCAACCGAATCCTGAAGTATGAAGGGGTGAAGAGCGCCACTGACCTGACTCCGGTATTCTCCATGTATAAGGTGAACGGTGAATATCCTACCAAGACTTACGACACCTATCAGAACTACAGCGAATGCTGGAAGTTGCAAGTCGGTATCCGTTACGTGTTCAACTAATCGGGTGCAGATAACCTCCGTTGAATGGCAGAATATGATAAGGCAAGGGCTGTTCCGGGATTTCCGGGACAGCCCTTATTATTTTGGGCTTTCTTTACTTTATTGTATTTCAACCTCCATAATCACTGGATTGTGGTCGCTGCACAAATCCAGGTCCGGAGAGTAGTATTCGATACCCTTCAAGCTAGGGGAGTGGAAGATGTAATCAATACGCAACATGCGTTTGGCATAGCGGTAGGTGTACATGTATCCGTTTCCGGCAGTGCGGAATCCGTCTTTGAGGGTTTTCCTCAAATGATGGTAGGTGTAGGAGGAAGGTATTGAGTTGAAGTCGCCGCATAGCAGCACGGGATAGGGGCTGGTCTTAGCGTAGTGGCTGATGACGTAAGTCTGCGTGGCCCGCTTCATGAAGTTTTCGTGCAGGGTGCCTGCGGCATCTTTGGCTGCCTGGACTTCGCGGCGGGTGTCGTCGGTGGCCAGCTCGCGTTCCCACTTCCTGCGCTTCTGGCTAACGCTGGTGGTCTGCAGGTGGTTGTTTATCAGACGTATGGTATCCGTACCCATCACTACATCGCACATCATGCTACAGTTGGAGCTGTGCTGGTAAGTGATGAAACGGTGGTTCGCCAATGGATAGCGGCTGAATACGGCGATAGGCAGTACGCCCTTGACGGAGTCTTCAGAAGGGATGAGCGCGTGTGACCAATGCGAGAGTACGCGCCGTATGCTGTCTGTGGGGAAGTCGCTGTTGTCTCCGAACTCCTGGAAGCACAGCACATCCACGCCTTCCTGCTGCATGTACCGGGCTATCTCCTTGCAGGAATAACCGGTAATCTCACCTCCGAAGTTGTGTATGTTGTAGGTGGCTATCTTCAGATACTTGCCTGCCGGGGTTTTGTCTTTCGGCAGGTGGAGCTGGAAGACAGACGTCAGATATCCCCAGTTGCAGAAGAATGCCACCAGCGGAACCAGTGCCCAGCGCTTACGGGCCAATGCCCAGCAGAGTGCCGTTATCAGATTGACAATCAGGAGTACGGGCACTGCCAGCCCCAGTAATGGCATGATGACGGAATCGACCGGAGCTACATTTCCTGAGAAGGCTGCCATTATGGTGATGGTGGCCAAGACGAATGTCGCTGCTATCAGACAGATGTAGAACAGACCTTTTACGGCGGACTTTCCCATGTTGTTTGCTTATTTATTCACTACGTTCACCGGCTTGCCGTCTTGGTAGGCCTTGATGTTCTCGAGCATAATCTGCATGAGGCGTTCGCGCGCGGCGGTGCTTGCCCAGGCAATGTGCGGAGTGATGTAGCAGTTGCGGGCGGAGAGCAACGGATTGTCGGCACGGGGAGGTTCTTGCGAGAGTACGTCTACGCCGGCGGCATAGATGGTACCGTTGTTAAGTGCGTCGGCAAGGTCTTGTTCGTTGATGAGCGGGCCGCGTCCGGTATTGATGAGAATGGCGGTGGGCTTCATCAACCGAAGCCGTTCTGCATTCACCATCTCGCGGGTGGAGTCGGTGAGGGGACAGTGCAGACTGATGATGTCACATTCGCGGAACAACTCGTCCAGCTCCATCTTGCGGATTTCGGGAGGAAGCTGGAAGTTGGTCTTGGAGGTGTAGGCACATACCTTCATACCGAAGCCGATGGCGATGCGGGCGGTGGTGAAGCCGGTGTGGCCCAGGCCTACGATTCCAAGCTTCTTTTCGCGCAGTTCGATGAGAGGCGTGTCCCAGAAGCAGAAGTCCTTGCTTGCTGTCCAGCGGCCCCGGTGCACCTCTTCAGAGTGGTGTTGCACTTGCTGGGTGATGTTCAGAATATGGGCAAAGACCATCTGGGCAACGGAGTCGGTGCTGTAGGCGGGAATATTGGTGACAATGATGCCGCGTTCTTTGGCAGCGGCGGTGTCTACGATGTTGTATCCGGTAGCCAGCACACCGATGTATTTCAGTTCGGGCAGTGCCGCCATGTGCTCGGCGGTGAGCACGGTTTTGTTGGTCAGCAGGATTTCTGCACCAGCGGCGCGTTCCAATACTTCCGCAGGGGCGGTGCGGTCGTAGATGGTGCACTCGCCCAAGGCTTGCAATTCGTCCCAGCAAAGGTCACCGGGGTTGGCGGCATAGCCGTCTAATACTACTATATTCATGGAGTTATGAGTTATAAGTTATTTGTTGTGGGGATTTTCTGTATCCGACTTTTAATCTCTAACTTTTAATTTTTAATTTTAATTGATAGTTTACCATTTCTTTTCCTCTCCCCAGAGTTGCTGCATCCGTTCCTTGTGCTTCTGCTCGGCAGGGTTGAGTTGTGGCTCCCAGATACGGCGGTCTTTCAATTCGTCGGGCAGGAATTGCTGCTTGACGAAGTTGCCGGGGTAGTCGTGGGCGTACTTGTACTTCTCGCCGTAGCCCAACTGCTTCATCAGCTTGGTGGGCGCATTGCGCAGGTGCAGGGGGACGGGGAGGTTGCCCGTTTCGCGTACCAGTTCCAGGGCATTGTTGATGGCCATATAGGCTGAATTACTCTTGGGGCTGGTGGCAAGGTATATGGTGGCTTCTGCCAGGGGGATACGTCCTTCGGGCCATCCCACTTTCATCAACGTGTCGAAGCAGGCGTTGGCAAGCAGCAGCGCGTTGGGGTTGGCCAGTCCGATGTCTTCGGAAGCGGAGATGACGAGGCGGCGAGCTATGAAGGCAGGGTCTTCACCGCCTTCTACCATGCGTGCCAGCCAGTAAATGGCGCCATCCGGGTCGCTGCCGCGAATGGATTTGATGAAGGCGGAGATGATGTCGTAGTGCATCTCGCCATCCTTATCGTAAGCAAGAGGGTTCTGTTGAAGGCGTTCGGTCACCATGTCATCCGTGATGAGGACAGGGTCGGTGGCTTCGGAATCTATCACCAGTTCGAGGATGTTGAGCAGCTTGCGGGCGTCTCCTCCGCTGAAGCGGAGCATGGCAGTGGTTTCTTTCAGTTCTATTTTCCGTTCCTTCAGCACGGTGTCCGTGGTGATGGCGCGTTGCAGCAGTTCCAGCAGGTCGTCCTTCTCCAGTGACTTCAGGGTATAGAGCTGGCAGCGGGATAGTAGCGGGCGGATGACCTCGAACGAAGGGTTCTCCGTGGTGGCGCCTATCAGCGTCACGGTGCCTTGCTCCACGGCTCCCAACAGCGAGTCTTGCTGCGACTTGCTGAAACGGTGTATCTCGTCGATGAAGAGGATGGGACTGGCTTGCGAGAAGAAGCGGTTGCTCTTGGCACGCTCTATCACGTCGCGTACATCCTTCACACCGCTGGTCACGGCACTAAGTGTATAGAAAGGGGTTTCCAGCTTGTTGGCGATAATCTGTGCCAGGGTTGTCTTTCCCACTCCCGGAGGGCCCCATAAGATAAACGAAGAGATACGTCCTGCATCAATCATCTTACGCAGCACTGCACCCGGTCCCACTAAATGTTTCTGACCGATATATTCATCTAATGTTCTTGGTCTAAGCCGTTCTGCTAATGGTTGCATAGTATGTAACTCTTAAAAAATCATTAATATCATGAAGCGTATACCGCCCTTCTTCACTCCCGGTATATCCGTATAGGTCAGTCGGCGTACATATTCTATGTGGAGCAGCTTGAAGATATTGTAGATACCTACACTGGCTTCCACATAGGGAGTCTTGCCCATGACGTGGCTGGTGGGTACACCGTCGCGCATGGGGAAGAGGAACAAGTCGGGATTGTTGCTCTTGTATGGGTTGTTCTTGTCCGTCAGCGTGCCCCACAGACCACGGATGCGGAACATCTCGCGCCACTTCAGCTTCTTGATGAGCGGGATGCGGTTGAAGAGTTTTCCGTTCATGTCGTAGCTTAGGTTGAGGGAGGCGTAACGGTCGTTCAGGAACTCCATGTTGTTGATGAGGTTGAAGGACTCGTTGTTCTGCGTAATGTACGAGAGGTTCGCCATCGGTAGGTTCAGCAGGGGGAAGGGAACGGTGTTCCATTGCGCACCGGCACGTGCCGTTACGTCCAGCTTGCCCCACGAGCCGAGCCAGAAGCGCTTCCGGATGCTGGCTTCCGTCAAGTTGAAGTTGTACTCTCCACCCAGCACGCCCTTGAATCCGGCGGTGTGGGAGAGGGTGAAGGTGGGCGCATCCAACGATACGGGCACGCGGCGCTGTTTGGTGTTGACGAAGGTTTCACCAGGAGCGTAACGCAGGGTCACACCCAGCTCGGTAGTGGTGATGTCGTGCACCAGCGTATTCTTTTCATCCCACTGTCCGGGTGTTTCTCCGTTGTTCTTCCAGTATTGCAGTTGCCCCGCAGGCTGGTCGTTGCGGTGGCGTGCCATGGCCTGTACGGAGAAGCCGGTATTGGTCTCCAGCTCGTAGGTCAGCGTGGCGTCGCGCATGTAGGACATTTGGTCTACCGTAGTCCATTTCCAACCGACAAACAAGTTGTCCTTGTCCGTGGCGAGGTACTTGTCCATGGGAGACATCACGTCGTAGGTGTACTTGAAGGCGATGTAGTGCTTCGGGAACTCCCACAATACGTATTCTCGTTTGTTGAAGGAATAGGCCACCTGCCCGGAGTAGAACCATTTCTTGTCCTTGGTTCCGTAGGCACCGTAACCGCTTAGGCTCCAATGCGGGTCGAGGTTACCGGTCGTCATGCCGCTCAGACGGAAGCGCGTGCCGTTGACGTAGTTGCTGGTTATCATTGTATTGATAGGGCCGAAGTCGAACTTGCTGGGATGGTTCTTGCTGCCCGTCTCCACGAAGTTCTCAATCAAGGCTTTCGCCCCGAAGATGACGTACTTGAAGCCGGGAATCTGTTCGATGCGGTTCATGAATACGTCCATCGTGCTCTCCTTCTTGGTGAGGGGCACTTGGCGCACTTTCGCCCAATACTCGTCGCTCTTGGCAAGCATGTTCGCCTCCTTGATGACATTTCCTTTCAGGCGGAAGAGGCGGGGTTCTATCTCCGTGAACTGATAGTCGCTGTATTTGGTGGTCCGTTGCACTTCCAGGCCTTGGATGCCTTTCACAAAGTGCAGTTCCACGGTCATGTCGTCATCGGTCAGCACCCAGTTTCCGTCGGGCAGTTGTTCGAACTGCTGCACGATGTCGAGGTTTTCCACGAAGTTGACACCCGTCTTCTTGGGCAGGTTCATGGTACATTTCTTCACGGCATAGGTGGAGTCCTTCACCACGTAGAGGTGCCCCGTGAAACCGAAGTCCTGTGGGTTCTGGGGAACGAAGGTGAGGTGCACGCACTCCTGCCTATCCACCATGAGCGTGTCCATCAAGTAGTATTTGTAGAAGCTGATGGCTCCGCGGCCGATGGGGCTGACGAAGCGGCGTTGCAGCAGGCGGATGTCGTCGTCATAGATGTTGATGTCGGAAAATACGTCCGTAAGGATGGTCCCCAGCATGTCTCCGGTGTTGAAGAACTCTTCGATACCGGTGGAGTTCATACCTTCGATGATGGTCTTTTCGCTTTTGGGGCTTTTACGGAAAATGGTCTTGCTGGCCGTCTCCTTGATGGAGATGGGTAGAATCATTTTGTTGGTCTTGGGTGATACCTCCACCTGGTCTTTGAAGAAGGAGAATTTCTTGTAGATGCCTTTTTCCATTTTGTCAGGGGTGACGTCGTTGAGCGACATCTTCATCTTTTCGTACTTCTGGTACTGGTAGTAGTCGTTCTCTTCCAGTTTCAGCGCCTTCTTGTTCTCGATGACCTTCTTCATGAACTCCACGGCGGGGTTGTTCTTGCGGGAATATTTCTCCTTTTGGGGCTTCACCACGACCTCGGAGAGCATGATGTCATCCGATTGCAGTTTGACGTTCAGCACCCGGGTGCCGGGTTTCAGTTTTACTTTCTTGGTGATATAGCCTACGGCGGAGAACGTCAGCTCATCCCAGCCTTTGCGGGTTTCCACCTGGTATTCACCGTTTGCGTTGGAGATGCCGCCTACACCTTTCCCTTCATACTGTACGGTGATGTACATCAGCGGTTCGTTCGTGAGGGAGTCTGTGATGACACCCTTTATCTGGGCGGATGCGCTGATGGAGACGAACAGTGACAGCAGGAAAAGGGCGTAAATTGTATATCTTTGCTTCATAAGTTACAGATAATTCGGGCGCAAAGTTAACAAATTAAGGTTAATCAAGAAGCAAATATAGACTAAAGAAACGGGAGATATGGTTAAATGAACGTGAAAGTCGTATGTCTTGTTTACCGGATACAGATAAAAAACGTACAGAAGCCTTATAGAAAAGTTGCCGGATATAAAGGATAAAGTTGCACAACGTATGGATAAAGTTCTATCCCAAGCCTTGGGATAGAAAGACCCAAGCTTGGGATAAGCGTCCGTAGGTTTGGGATAGACGTTTGCAAGCTTGGGATAGAGTTTATGGAGGATTATGAATTGTTGCCGTTCAGTAGTGTCTGTACGATGCGTTCCGCCGTTCGTCCGTCCCAGCGGTCGGGCAGGGTGGTGTGCTTCCATTCTCCGTGCAGCAGCTTGTCGAGCGAGGCGGAGAGAGCGAAGGAATTTTCGCCTACCAGCTCGTTGGTACCGATGCGCCAGGTTTCGGGATGCTCGGCATAGGTATTGAGGGTGATGCAGGGGACGTCGAGGAAGGTAGCTTCTTCGGCGATGTTTCCCGAGTCGGTGACGATGCCCCGTGCCTGGTTGATGAGGAATCCGAAGTGCAGGTAACTCTGCGGAGGCAGGATGTGCAGGTTGGGAGCATTCACTTCCAGCGACTTCACCGCCTTTTGCACGTAGGGGTGTAGCGGGGCGACGATAGGCATGCCGCCGGCCTTCTCGATGACGGTCTGGAGCAGGGAGTGCAGTACGGCTTTCTTCTCCAGCAGGTCGCGGCGGTTGAGGGTGAGCAGCAGGTAGTTCCCTTTCCGCAGGCCGAGGCTGGAGAACCACATGGGCTGCACCAGGCGGTGGCGGTTGAAACGGATGGTGTCAATCAGTATGTTGCCCACGTAGTGGATATATTCGGGTATCATGCCCTCCTGGTTGAGGTTGCGGTTGGCCACCATGCCGGCGGTGAAGAGATAGTCGGAAATGGCGTCCACGATGGTGCGGTTCACCTCGCGGGGCATGTTCATGTCGAAAGAGCGTGTGCCGGCTATGACGTGCGCCACCTTCAGTCCGCGCTTCTTGGCGACGATGGAGCAGCTCATAGTGGCGGTCATGTCATCTACCACCAGTACGACTTGTGCCGGATGCCCGTCCAACTCCCGCTCGAAGGCGAGCATGATGGAGGCTGCCACCTGCGAGTGGTTGTGTCCGGTGACACCGAGGTAGGCATCCGGTTTCCTCATGGAAAGGTCGGAGAAGAGCGAGGCATCCAGGCTGGTGTCATCCTGCGGACCGGTGTAGACGATGCGGTAGGAGATGTTCTTTCCTGCCTCTCTGGCGGCGTCGATGGCGCGGCAGATGGGGGCTATTTTCATGAAGTTGGGGCGTGCGCCCGATACGATTGTTATTCTCATTGTCGTAGTTGGTGAAAAATGATACGACAAAAATACGTTTTCTTAGGGAAATTATTTGTTACTTTGCCTATTATTTTGAGTACTTCTTGAAAATAGCAGTGTTTTAATTATTCATTCTTAATTTCAGTATGACAATGCCAACATTTGTTCAGATACTCGATTTCATTGGCACATTTGCCTTTGCCATCAGTGGCATACGCCTGGCCTCGGCCAAGCGGTTCGACTGGTTTGGAGCGTATGTGGTGGGTTTTGTGACGGCCATTGGCGGCGGTACGATACGCGACCTGTTGCTGGACGTCACCCCGGGCTGGATGACGGATCCCATTTACTTGATTTGTACCGGACTGGCCTTGTTGTGGGTCATCCTCTTCGGTAAACATCTCATCCATCTGCACAATACGTTCTTCATATTCGACAGTATCGGCCTGGCACTGTTCACGGTGGTCGGCGTGGGCAAGAGCATCGCGCTGGGCTATCCCTTCTGGGTGGCCATCATTATGGGCAGCATCACCGGGGCTGCGGGAGGTGTGATACGTGACGTATTCATTAACGAAATTCCGCTGATATTCCGGAAGGAGATTTATGCGATGGCTTGTGTGGTGGGAGGAACCTTCTACTGGATGTGCCATCTTCTGGGGATGGAGTCTTTCGTGTGTCAGATTGTGGGCGGTGTGACGGTGTTCGTTACCCGCATACTGGCGGTGAAGTATAGGATTTGCCTGCCTATCCTTTCGGGCAATGAAGAGGAGCAGGAAGGGTAGTCCGTTATCTGCTGTCTGAGAATCTCAGGGATTTTCCGGTGAAATTCCGGGCAATGTGCAAAAGAACTTCAGGTGTTAAAAATAAGATTCCCCGGCATTTGGAACCGAAATGTCGGGGAATCTTTCATATTCCTCGTTCCCCTGATAAGGGGGAAAGAGGATGGGATTGCTAAGGGGATAAAACAAGGTTAGAACAATGCATCCTTCGTGTTGAAAAGTTTGCGTTCGTTCAGTTTCACTACCTTGCCGAATTTTTCCAGTCGCTTCAGGTCAATGTTCTTTGGGTTGCCCATGATGGAAATGCAGTAAGGTTTGTCTTTGATGTTCTCTTCGTAGAATTTCACGATGTCGTCAAAGGTCAGTGCATCTACTTTCGGCAGGTTTTCCTTTGCTGGGTCGTCTGTGTAGCCTCTGTAGCCCAAGTCTACCAGTTCCATGGCTTTGTTGCGGAAGCTGGGGTGACTGGTCAGCATGGCTTGGCGGAGGTAGCTCTTGATGTTGTCGATACGTTCCGGATTTTTCGGCATGTCGTTGACGAGACCCATCAGTACGTCCAATGCATCGTTTGCCTTGTCGTTCTGGGTACCGATGTAGCCGCGCAGATAGCTTGCTTTTCCGGCTATGCCTTGCGTGCCGACGAATGCGTAGGCTGTATAGGCCATGGAGCGTTTTTCGCGGATTTCGTTCAGAACGATGCCGGTGAAGTCAAGACCGAAGTATTGGTTGAATGCGCTACGCAGCACGTCGTCCTTTTTGTCAGCCTTCTGCATCGGGATGTAGAGGTGGATTTGGGCTTGTTCTGCATCGTTGTTAGGCAGGAAGTAGACGGTGTTTTCGGTCACCGGCATCATGTCCTTTGCCTGTGGGGAGTTGGACGGGCGTTCGTTGGCCACCAATGGGAGGTTCTTGCTCAGGATATCGTATACTTGGTCGAAGGGGAGTGTTCCGGTGAAGAACACCTTTGCCTCGTAGTTGGAGGCGCGGTTGATGTCGCCCGTCAGTTCTGAAATCTGTAATTCGTAAATCTCCTTGTCGGTCAGTTCCTTGATGTAGTCTGATTTCTCTCCGTAGAGCATGTACTGCCGCAGTGCTTCGTTCAGGATGCTGACGTTGTCTTTGCGCTGCTGGCGCATACCCATTGCCGAACCTTTCAGACGTGCCAGTTGCTTTTCGTCCAGTTTTGGCATCAAAATCTGGCGTGAAAGTAGCTGGCAGGCTTGCGGCAGGGTGGCTTCGTAGCCCTCCATGATGATGTAGAGGTTGTCATCATCGGCTGTCACGTGGCAGGTTGCGTTCAGCTTGCTGAGTTCTTCTTTCAACTCTTGCGGTTCGTAGGCCCCCATGATGCCTGCGTTGTTCATCAACTGGGCGGCATAGCCAAGTTTTGGGAATTCGCGTTCACCGGCTCCGTATTGTACAACCAACTGGAATACGTTATTCTCCTTGTTGGGTGTGTAGTACATCTTTGAACGGTCGTTCAGTTGCTTGATTTGCACTTCGCCGTAGTCTGCGAATTTCTCCTCCATCTGTCCGATGGGCAGGTTTTTGAATTGTGTTGCATAGAGCGATTCTTTTCCTATCGGAGGTTCTACGGGTTTGTAACCCGGCTTCTCAATCTTGGCGTTCTTGTCAGGCTTTCCTTTTTCGATATATAGGGCCAGGTAATTGTCTGACAGATATTTCTTGGCTACTCGCTTGATGTCGTCAGTGGTGATGGCCATAATCTTGTCCTTGTAATTGAGTATGTCGCCCAAGTCCTGCTCGTTGTAGAAGGCGTTCATCAGTATCATGGCCTTGTCCTCGTTCGACTCCATTTCCAGGTCGAACTGGCGGCATTTCTCGGCTTTGATGGCATCAATTTTCCAGTCCTCGAATTCTCCGTTGGCGATTTGCTGGATGGCTTTCAAGGCTTTCTTTTCGGCGCTCTTGGTCGACTCGAAACGGCGCTGGTTTTCGTCGTAGAGGGGAATGGCCGCTACGATGGCGCGTCCTTGTTCGCGGAAAGTACGGGTGTAGGCTCCGGCGCTGGTCAGTTCACCGTCCAGTACCAGCTTGTCCATAGTTCCGGTCTGACTGTTGTTGTTCAGCAGTGCCAGGGCGATGTCCAGAGCGTCTTCGTCGGGATGTCCGGCAGGTACTCCATTGAATACCATTGCCACTTGCGGGTAGAATCCTACTTTAGCCGAATACTGTTTGCGGCCCTTTATTTCGAGGTTCTGGTAGACCTTGCGCTCGGGTGCGGGCTTGGCAGCCAGACGTCCGAAGGCGGCATTGATGCGTCCGCTGATTTGTTGGGCTTTGATGTTTCCTACGAGTACCAGTACCATGTTTTCGGGGACATACCATTGTTCGTAAAATTCAATCAGCTTGCTCAGGCGGGGATTCTTCAAATGTTCGGGCAGGCCGATGATGGAACGGGAGTAAGGATGTCCCTCAAAAGCTTTCTCCATCACGAACTGGTTCTGTGCACGTCCCTGGTCATCTTGTGAACGGTTATATTCTTCGTACACGTTTTCCAGCTCCGACTGGAAGGAACGGAATACGGGATGCAGGAAACGTTGTGAGGAGATTTCCAGCCATTTGTTTATCTGATAGGCAGGGAAGGAGCTGTGATAGAAGGTCCAGTCATAGTAGGTGCCTGCATTCACCCCTTTGGCACCCATGCTTTCCATCAGGTTGGAGTATTCGTTGGGAAGTCCCAATTTTCCAGCTTTGACGGTCAGCTCATTGATTTCCTTGCTGATGGCTTCTTTTTTTGCCGGGTCGGCTTCTTCGGCCATCTGGTCGTACTTGGCGATGATTTCCTTGTAGATCGGTTCTTCTTCCGTCCAGTTCAGCGCGCCTATCTTGTCTGTTCCTTTAAACATGACGTGCTCCAGGTAGTGTGCAAGTCCCGTGTACTCTTCGGGGTCGTTGATGGAACCGGCACGTACGCCTACCAGTCCGAACACGTCCGATTTGGATTCATCTTCCCATATATATACGGAAAGACCGTTCTTCAGCTTGAACGCCTTCAGTCCTTGTCCGAAGGAGGGCAGGGAAATGATGAGGGCAGCCAGCAGAAGAAGTGACTTAAATTGAAATGATTTCATAAAATAAAGTGTTTTTATGTAATAAAAGTGTTTTCCTATATGTAGGCAAAGCTATAAAAAAATCACGTAACATTTACGAAATCTTCGGAAAAATGATGGTTTTCAGTATATAATATCACCCGTAAACTATCAGAGAGGGGGTGTAAACTGTCAAATGATAGTTTTCACCCCTAATAAAAACCGTATTCCGTCCCCCGGGGCTTCAAATCTTCCTTATACTTGCAATCGTAAAACCTAAACCATTATTAACTATTTAAAAATTGAGCAAAGTATGAATACTTACAGTTTTAGAAAAGATTTGCTTGCAGTGCAAGAAGAACTGCTTCGCTTTGCATACAAGTTGACAGCCGACCGGGAAGAAGCGAATGATTTGTTGCAAGAGACATCTCTCAAGGCTTTGGATAACGAAGACAAATTTGAACCCGACACCAATTTCAGAGGTTGGATGTATACCATTATGCGCAACATCTTTATCAATAATTACCGGAAAATAGTTCGCGAACAGACTTTTGTGGACCAGACGGACAATCAGTATCACCTCAGCATGCCCCAGGACTCTGGTTTTGCCAGTACCGAGGGTGCCTACGACCTGAAAGAAATGCATCGCATCGTCAATGCCCTTCCACGCGACTATAAAGTCCCTTTCTCCATGCATGTGTCCGGTTTCAAGTACCGCGAGATTGCCGAACGCCTCGGCCTTCCGCTCGGAACGGTGAAAAGCCGCATCTTCTTTACGCGCCAGAAGTTGCAGGATGAATTGAAAGATTTCATCTGATAATAATTTGATAGTAGCAATATGATATATAACATATTGCTTCTGATGAATTTTTAAGGGTTATTCTTGACTATATGTCAGAATAATCCTTTATATTTGTATATGTTAAGTTAACCGAAGGAAAATCTCTTATTATTGACTATGATGAAAAAGGAAATTAAATTCAGTCTTGTTTACCGGGACATGTGGCAGTCGTCCGGTAAGTATCAACCCCGGGTAGACCAGTTGGTACGTATTGCTCCGTTGATAGTTGAAATGGGTTGTTTTGCACGCGTTGAAACAAACGGAGGAGCTTTTGAGCAGGTAAACCTTCTGTATGGTGAAAATCCCAACAAGGCTGTACGCGCCTTTACCGCACCTTTTAGGGAAGCAGGCATACAGACGCATATGCTCGACCGCGGGCTAAATGCACTGCGCATGTATCCCGTTCCGGCAGATGTGCGCCGGCTGATGTACAAGGTGAAGCATGCCCAGGGTGTGGACATTACCCGTATCTTCTGCGGATTGAACGAGACGCGGAATATAATTCCTTCTATCAAATATGCTCTGGAAGCGGGCATGATACCGCAGGCTACGCTCTGCATCACGTATTCTCCCGTCCATACGGTGGAATACTATGCCAGTATTGCCGACCGGTTGATTGAAGCCGGGGCACCTGAAATCTGCTTGAAGGATATGGCGGGCATCGGACGTCCGGGTATGCTGGGACAGCTTGTCAGAACCATTAAGGAGAAGCACCCCGATGTGCTGATACAATACCACGGGCATAGCGGTCCCGGACTTTCCATGGCTTCCATTCTCGAAGTCTGTGAGAACGGTGCCGACATCATCGATGTGGCGATGGAACCCATGTCGTGGGGCAAGGTTCATCCGGACATCATCTCCGTGCAGGCCATGCTGAAAGACCTGGGTTTCCAAGTGCCCGACATAAACATGAAAGCCTACATGAAAGCCCGTGCCATGACGCAGGAGTTCATTGACGAGTTCTTGGGTTATTTCATGGACCCCACCAATAAACATATGTCCTCACTCTTGCTGAAGTGCGGTTTGCCGGGTGGCATGATGGGCTCCATGATGGCCGACTTGAAGGGAGTGCATTCCGGCATCAACATGATACTGCGCGGTAAGAACGAGCCGGAACTCAGTCTGGACGACCTGCTCGTCATGCTGTTCGACGAAGTGGAATATGTATGGCCCAAGCTGGGTTATCCTCCTTTGGTGACTCCTTTCAGCCAGTATGTGAAGAATGTGGCTTTGATGAACCTCATGCAGCAGGTAAAGGGAGAGGAGCGTTGGACGATGATAGACAACCATACGTGGGACATGATTCTGGGCAAGAGTGGACGCCTCCCCGGTACTTTAGCGCCCGAGATAGTGGAACTGGCTAAGTCCAAAGGCTTTGAGTTCGTGGATACGGACCCGCAGCTGAACTACCCGGATGCTCTGGATACATACCGGAAAGAGATGGACGAAAACGGTTGGGAATATGGCGATGATGACGAGGAACTCTTCGAGCTTGCCATGCACGACCGGCAGTATCGCGACTATAAATCCGGCGTTGCCAAGAAACGTTTTGAGGATGACCTGCAGCGTGCCAAGGATGCGGCGATGGCCAAAAACGGATACTCGGAAGAAGAAATCAAGAAGCTGAAGCGTGCCAAGGCAGACCCGATAATCGCGCCTTCCAAGGGGCAAGTGCTTTGGGAGGTTTCCGTCGAAGGTCCTTCTTCTGCTCCTTTCATCGGACGCAAGTACCAGCATGATGAGGTGTTCTGCTACATCTCTACGCCGTGGGGCGAATACGAGAAGATATGGACCGGATTTACCGGACGTGTGGTGGAAGTCTGTGCCAAGCAAGGGGATGTGGTCAATAAAGGGGATGTGATTGCTTATATCCAGCGAAGTGATATTTTTGCATAAAGTGGAGGATGACTGTTTTTCAGTCATCCTTTATCATCCAGCCATTTCTTGATGGTTTCCTTCAGCACTTCTTGAGTGAAGGGTTTGGTAAGGAAGTCGTTGCAACCTGCTTCCAGGGCAGCTTGCTTGTCGTGCTCGTAGGCATAGGCCGTAAGGGCGATGATGGGGATGTCCGGTACCAGTTCACGGATGATGCGAGTGGCGTCGATTCCGCCAAGGTTGGGCATTTTCATGTCCATCAAGATGAGGTCGGGGTGGACTTCCTCGAACATCGTTACGGCTTCCATGCCGTCTTTGGCATGTTTCAGCCGATAGAGTCGGCCTAAAATGGCGTTAATTAGGATGAAGTTGCTTTCTGTATCTTCGGCAATCAGGATGGTCTTGGAAGGAGGGGTAGGGAGTGCTCCGACCTCTTCATTCTTCGGGGAATCTCCGGGGGCTGCATTTTTGCCCCTCTGCTCTGTGGAGTGTGTCTCTGCTGTCGTTTCCTGGTTGTCCTCTTCTTTCTTTTCCGCCTCTGTTTTGCTGGTGGATTCCAGCGGGAGAACAAAAGTAAATGTGGTGCCTTTACCCACCTCTGAAGTGACGGATATGTTGCCACCCAGACGTTCGATGATGGTTTTGCAGATAGAAAGTCCCAATCCGGTGCCCTGGGCAAAGTTGTTCACCTTGACGAAACGTTCGAATACCCGGTCCACCTTGTCCGGTGCAATGCCCATACCCGTATCGGTGACGTGGAATGCTACATACTTGCCTTCCTGGCGATACCCGTAACTGATGTGCCCGGTGGTGGTGAACTTGAAGGCATTGCCTATCAGATTGGAAATGACCTGGAAAATCCGGTTCTTGTCTCCGTCAATCACGATATTCTCGTCAGAGGGTTCGTATATCAGTTCCACTCCTTCGGGACAGCGGAAAATATGTGCGTCGTGTATCTCCTTGCAGAGTGGATGGAGGCGTACGGGCGTGATGGTGAACTCCACGATGCCCGATTCTATTTTTGATAAGTCGAGGATTTCGTTAATGAGCTGGAGCAGGCGTTCGTTGTTCGATTCCACTATTTCGTAATAGCCTAGCCGTTCTTCCTCGTCGGTACTTTCGGCAATAATTCGTGAGAAGCCTACAATGGCATTGAGCGGTGTGCGTATCTCGTGGCTCATGTTGGCGAGAAAGGCAGATTTGAGCCGGTCGGAGGTCTCGGCTTTCTCCTTGGCTACGAGCAGTTCCCGTTTCATCTGTTCCATTTCCGTGATGTCCCATTCGATGTTCAGCAGGATGGGGGAGAAGTCGTTGCTTTCAATCTTCATCTTCCGTTTGTCCAGATAGATGGGATTTCCGTTTCCGTCGCGTTCTTCCGCAATCCAGTGCATCTCTTTGCCGGTTCTGGCTATTTCGATGTCTTGCGCCCTCTTTTCCTGGGCAGTATCCAGGGGATAAAAGTCAAAGTCATCCTTTTCCAATGCCTCTTGTATGGGGATTTCGCGGTTATATGATTCGCGGTTGCGGTAGAGGTACTTGAAGTTGTTGTTGATGTCCTTCACAACAATGCCTGCCGGGAGGTTTTCGATGATTTTGTCCAAAATCTGGTTGAACTGTTTGATTTGCTGCTCATGCCGGATGCGTGTCGATACGTCTCTTCCGAATGTCCAGATGGTTCCTTCCCCTTTGTCGCTTGTCACCCAATAAGCGTTTCCTTCAATGGCGAGTACTTCCGGACGCTTGGGCAGCGGATGGTAGACGATGTATCCGTGGTTCGTCTCTCCACGTTTGACACGGTTGGCAAACTCTTTCCAGGATGTTTCATCCCTGCCGTATGAGGGCAGGTCGTATATCTTCATCCGGGTGATGTCTTGGCCATTACCGATGCCATGCCGTTCCTTGAAGCAACGGTTGCAGAATATCAGCGTGCCGTCTTCGTGTGCCGAATAAATGTCCTCGGTGGAGTTGTTGATGGCATGTGTCAGCAGATTGATGTCGTTGCGCCGTTTCTGTATGTCGGTAATGTTCTGTATGTATCCTTCTATAGTGACATTCCCGTCTTTCTGCCGTTCGCGGGCAAACGCTTTGAGGCGGATATAGAAAATGTTTCCTTGGAGGAAGATGCGGTAGTCCACGCTGTTTTCCATCTTGCCTTTCAGATTCTCTTTCATCCAGCCGGTAAAGCTTTTCCGGTCTTCAGGAAGGATGAGTTCCAGATAATTGTCCATATTGATGTGCTGCACCTCTTCCGAACACATGATGCCCGTATGGCCTGCATAACAGAATATGCGGGTCTGGGTATCGTATTGCCAGTTTCCGATGAGGGCGGCCTTTTGTATTTCGTTGAGCTCGTGGTTTTTCTTTTCGAGTTCCAGTTTGCGCTGGCTGCGTTCTGTGATGTCGCGGTACTGGCAGAGGACCATGCCGTCGTACGGGTACATGATGCATTTAAAGTAATAGGTAGTGTGACCCAGTGTCATTTCGTAATTATGGACTGAACGTACCTTTTGCGTCAGTACCTTCTTGAACTCCGGATATACTTGGTAGTAAGTGGACGGCGGTATCAGTTGGAACAGATTCTTGCCCAGCAGCTTTTCTTCCTTCATGAACCAAAGGTTTACATTGTGCACTGCGATGTCCATGCAAATGCCGTCCCGGTTCAGAAGGAGCATGGTATCTGACGTCAGCTTCAATAGTCTCTCGGCGTTTTCAGCTTGTTTCAAAATGTTTTTCATTCTTACAGTATTAGTTTCATGCCCTTCTGGCCTTCTCCCATGCGCCGCTTGCATTGCCTTTGCGCTTGTGCAGGTAGTTGAATCCTCGTATGACGTTGACGTTCATGAAGAGGAAATAGTAGGGGATGAAAAGTATCTTGTTTTTTATATGCTTCATTGAAAGGTAGTACCCCCAACTTCCCATGAGGTAGAAAAGAGCTTGTAACAGCCAGATGATGGCATACAGTAATGGCGTGCTTGTCGTAAAGATGAGAATTGTGTTGAGGGGAAGCAATAGGAACAATAGGATAGGAGTGAGCGACCAGCGCAGCACCCGGTGGGAAATATATTGGAAACAGAATGTGCCGTAACGGAATGGGTTGAGCAGCGGACGCAGCCGCCAGATGGATTGCAAGCCCCCGGCAGCGATGCGCACCTTGCGCTTTTCTTCCTCGCGCATGTCTGCCGAGCCGCTTTCTACGGCATAGGCATTGGCACAATAGGCAATGGTGTGTCCCTGCATGACGATGCGCAGAGAGAGTATGAAGTCGTCGAGCAGCGTATCTGTCTGCATTTCCTCGAACAGCTCGCGGCGCACGGCAAACAGTTCACCCGCTGCGCCTACTGCCGAATAGAGGCGTGCGTCGAGCGCTTTGAGGGTGGATTCGTATTTCCAGTATAGCCCTTCTCCCCCCGAGGCAGCATTGTCCTTGCTTTGCACGGCGATACGTTTTTCGCCTGCCACGCATCCCACTTTAGGGTCGGTGAAGGCGTGCACTATCTCCCGCAGGGCTTCGCGGTTGAGGTGAGTATTGGCATCGGTGAACACGACAAGGGGCGTTTCTACGAAATGTATACCGCGGTTCAGGGCGGCTGTCTTGCCTTGGCGTTGGGGTTGGTGGAGGACGATGGCTTGCGGCCAGTGGGAGAGGCGTTCGTTGGTATGGTCGTTGCTGCCGTCGGTCACCCAGAGGATGCGTAGCTTGTCGGCGGGATAATCCAGCTCCAGGCAGTTGCGCATTTTTTCATCCACTACATCTTCTTCGTTGTAGGCGGCGATAAATAGCGTCAATGGGGGTAAAGCATCGTCGGCAGGCATCGGACGGGGCGCAGGCTTACGGAAACATTCTTTTATCTTGACCAGGATATATAATAGTATACCATATCCTATATAAGTATAGAACACTATGAATAAACTTATCCAGAAGAGTACTTCAAGGGCTTTCATGTATCCGCTCGTTTGCTTTCTTTTTTGATAAAAAGAAATGTGATTGCCAAAAGTATGGATAATCTTTTACCGATGCAAGAAAAATAAAAGAAAAATAAAATGTTTGTTTCTCAAGGTGTTCCGATGTTATAAGGAAGTGAGCTTCCTATAGAGGTGAGCTTGAATAACCTTGTGAGTGAGAGGCGATTAAAGGCTTTCAAACATCATTCTCCATAGGAAAGGGATGGGCAGGTAGGCAGGGCGTTACTCAAAACGCTTCTGTCATATTGAAGTAAAACAACATCTGGTTGTTTACCGTGTTTTTGCCTAAATCCAGGCGGACGTTCATGCGTGGCTGTACCTCAATGCGTAGACCTACACCATAGTTGGGCAGTACACCCTCTATCTTGCCGGGAGTGGGGCCCATGAAGCCGCAGCCGGTCCAGGCTACAAAACCTATGTGGTTGAGCATCCGCTTCACCCAAGTGCTGCGGTCGGTATTGAGCATCTGTCTGTACTCTGCCATGACCACATGCGAGGACTTGTCGCGATATTGCCCCATGTAGTAGCCGCGCAGGTCGAAAGGCGTTCCGGTGAGGGCATATTGCGTCAGAGGGACGTCACCGAACACGTTCTTGGTCTGTGCCGTCCACGCGAGCACCCTGCGCTTGCCCAGTGACTTGTATTGGCGGTAGTCTATCTCTAGGCGGTAGAAGGTCTGGTCGCTGCCGATGAACTTGGCGTACATCATGCCGCGGAAATCCAGATACATACCACGGTAGGCGTTGGCAGGGACGTCACGGCTGTCGTATGTCAGCAGGAAACCGAGGCCGGAGTTGAAGTTGTTATAGCCATTAGCCGTACCGCCTGCCTCTTTGTACGAGGGTTCGTCCACCAAGAACTTGCCGGGCTCCGTCAAGTGGTCGTAATTGATGTCGATTTGAGGTCCGGCAAAGATATTGCTGTTGCCCAGTCGGAAAAGGAACCAGGGGTTGATTTGCACGCCGCTGTACCGGTATTTGCTGGTACTGTCGCTTCGTACATAATCTTTATTGGTATTATAGCCGATGCCGTAAAAGTTTTCTTCCGTATTTTTATAGCTGAACTTTCCGAAGATACGGAAACGGTCGCCCTTAAAGAAGAGTTGCGGTTTGGAGAAGAGATTGATGCCACCGTTGAACATGAAGGCGATGGCCATGGGCACTACGGAGCGCAGCTGCGTGGTGTCGCTGGGGTTCATACGGAAGGTCATTAGGGCGCTTCCTCCCAGCACGGCACCGAAGTCGGGGGTGTAGCTGGGTCCGCCCAGAATATTGTAATGCAGATTCCGACGCGCTACCTTTTGCTTGCGTAGTTCTTTTTTGGTCAGTGCAGGAACGCTGTCGTTTGTGGCGGCCGCAGTCTGTTCCTGGGCATAAAAGGTGGTGGCGAACAGCACCAGTGCGATAATGCTTAGTATATATCTTTTCATGTCGTACGAAATGTGGGTGCAAAGGAAACTATTTTATCCCGAATAGTTTTCACTGTAATAGATAATAAATCTAAAGATGTCACTAAAATTATCAAAAAAGACATTACTTTTGTCTGCTTCACGAAGCAAGACATCAATAACTAAAAACACATAATCTGAATGAAGAAACGATTTTTATCTGTAATTGTTCTGAGTGCCGCACTGTTCTCTGTGCAGGCACAAGAGGGAAAAGGGGGTATCAGCCCCGAAATGCTTGGACAAATCAAGCAAAGTTATCAAGGCACGGCTGCCGACAAGGCGCTCCGCAATGCCATAGGCAATAATGACATCCGTAAACTGGCACTCAACCAGGAGAATATGCAGGGCATGGATACCCACTTCTCCATCAAGGTAGAATCCAAAGGCATCACCGACCAGAAGTCGTCTGGCCGCTGCTGGCTGTTTACGGGGCTGAATGTGATGCGTGCCAAGACTCTTGCCGAATACGGTTTCCAGTCTTTCGAGTTCTCCGAAGTCTATCCCTTCTTCTGGGACCAGTTGGAGAAGGCAAACCTCTTCTTGCAAGGCATCATCGACACCTCCAAGAGTCCCCTGACTGATAAGACCGTAGAATGGCTCTTCCAGCATCCGCTGAGCGATGGGGGTACCTTTACCGGTGTGGCCGACATTGTTTCCAAATACGGCCTTGTTCCCAAAGATGCCATGCCCGAAACAAACAGCAGTGAAAATACCTCCCGCATGGCCAACCTCATCTCTCTGAAGCTGAAAGAGTATGGTCTGCAACTGCGTGACATGGCTGCCGCCGGTGCCAAGCCCGAAGCTCTGGAGAAGGAGAAAACTACGATGCTCGGAACCATCTACCGCATGCTGGTGCTGAACCTCGGTGTACCTCCCACGGAGTTCGACTATGTCCGCCACGATGCCAAGGGTAATCCTGTGGAGACAGAGCATCACACTCCCATGTCTTTCCTTGAGAAATATGGAGACAAACAACTGCTGACCAACTACGTAATGCTGATGAACGACCCCAGTCGCGAGTATTACAAGTGCTATGAAATAGACTATGACCGCCACCGTTACGACGGCAAGAACTGGACTTATGTCAACCTGCCCGTAGAGGAGATCAAAGAGATGGCCATTGCCTCCTTGAAGGACAGCACCATGATGTACTTCTCTTGCGATGTGGGCAAGTTCCTGAACTCCGAACGCGGTCTGCTCGATGTGAAAAACTATGACTACGAATCACTGATGGGCACCACCTTCGGGATGGACAAGAAGCAACGTATCCAGACTTTCTCCAGTGGCTCTTCCCACGCCATGACCTTGATGGCCGTTGACTTGAACAAAGACGGAAAGCCCGTAAAATGGATGGTAGAGAACAGTTGGGGAGCCGCTTCCGGTTATCAGGGACATCTCATCATGACCGACGAGTGGTTCAATGAATACATGTTCCGTCTGGTAGTGGAGACAAAGTATGTTCCCGCCAAAGTGATGGAACTGTTTAAACAAAAGCCCGTCTGCCTGCCGGCATGGGACCCGATGTTCGCTGAAGAAAAGTGATGATAAGGATTAGGGGTTAGGGATTAAGGATTAGTGGGCTGCACTATGATTCCGCAGGGTATTAATCCCTAATTCTTAACCCCTAATCCTTGTTCTCGTGTTCGTTAACGAAAGGGATTACGGAAATTTCTCCGTAATTCCTTTCTTTTTTACTCTTTATTCACGTTCTTTTTTGCTACTTTTGCGGCAAATTAATGAAACCATTATTTTAAATAAACGCATGGCAAATGTAATTAAGTTACGTAAAGGCCTTGACATCAACCTGAAAGGCGCTGCTGCCCAGGAACTTGTGTCTGTTAAGGAACCGGGATTCTATTCGCTGGTTCCCGATGACTATACAGGCATCACTCCGAAAGTGGTGGTCAAAGAGCAGGAATATGTGATGGCCGGGGGACCCTTGTTTATCGACAAGAATCATCCTGAATTGAAATTTGTTTCGCCCGTTAGCGGCGTAGTGACAAGCGTGGAGCGTGGTGCACGCCGCAAGGTGCTGAACATCGTCGTAGAGGCTGCCACTGAGCAAGACTATGAGGAATTCGGCAAGATGGACCCGTCCAAGATGAGCGGCCAGCAAGTAAAAGAAGCTCTTTTGCAAGCAGGTATGTTCGCTTTCATCCGCCAACGTCCGTACGACGTTATCGCTGATCCGACGGTAACTCCGAAAGCTATCTTCATTTCGGCTTTCGACAGCAATCCGCTGGCTCCCGATTTTGAATTCGCGCTGAAGGGAGAAGAAGCAAACTTCCAGACGGGACTCGACGCTTTGTCAAAGATGGCAAAGACGTATCTGGGTATTAGTGTAAAACAAAAGTCTGCTGCTCTTGTGCAGGCAAAGAACGTTACCGTAACAGCTTTTGACGGACCACATCCGGCAGGCAACGTGGGTGTACAGATTAACCACATCTCTCCGGTAGTGAAGAGTGAAACGGTCTGGACCATCAGTGCCGAAGCCGTACTCTTCATCGGACGTCTGATGAATACCGGTCGTGTGGACATGACCCGTACGGTGGCTGTAACGGGTTCCGAAGTGTTGAAACCCGCTTATTGCAAGCTGAAAGTCGGCGCTCTGTTGACGAACGTTTTCAAAGGTAACGTGACTACCGACAAAGACCTCCGCTACATCAGCGGCAACGTGCTGACCGGTAAGAAAGTTTCTCCGAACGGCTTCCTCGGCTCTTTCGACAGCCAATTGACCGTTATTCCCGAAGGAGATGAAATCCATGAAATGTTGGGTTGGATTATGCCGCGTTTCAATCAGTTCAGCGTCAACCGCTCTTACTTCAGCTGGTTGATGGGCAAGAAGGAATATGTGATAGATGCCCGTATCAAGGGTGGTGAACGTCACATGATTATGTCCAACGAATACGACCGCGTATTTCCGATGGACATCTTCCCCGAATACTTGGTGAAAGCAATCATTGCAGGTGACATCGACCGTATGGAGGCTCTGGGCATCTACGAAGTAGCTCCCGAAGACTTCGCTCTCTGCGAATTCGTATGTTCTTCCAAAGTGGAAGTGCAGCGCATCGTACGTGCAGGGCTCGATATGCTTCGTGCCGAAATGGCATAATCGGGGCGTATGGCAAATCGTAAATTGTAAATCGTAAAATCGTAAATATATTAATGAAAGCGTTAAGAAATTATCTCGACAAGATAAAGCCGAACTTTGAGGAAGGCGGCAAATTCCACGCATTTCGTTCGGTGTTTGATGGCTTCGAAACATTCCTGTTCGTGCCCAATGCCACTTCGAAATCGGGAACGCATATTCACGACTCCATTGACAGCAAACGCATCATGTCGATGGTGGTCATTGCGTTAGTACCGGCGCTGCTGTTCGGTATGTATAACGTAGGTTACCAGCATTTCCACGCTACCGGTGCTGCCGGAGGCTTCTGGGAAATGTTCATCTACGGTTTTCTGGCTGTATTGCCAAAAATCATTGTATCTTATGTAGTAGGTCTCGGCATTGAGTTCGTAGTGGCTCAGTGGAAGAAGGAGGAGATTCAGGAAGGCTTCTTGGTTTCCGGTATCTTGATTCCGATGATTGTTCCGGTAGACTGCCCGTTGTGGATTCTGGCGGTGGCTACTGCATTCTCTGTAATTTTTGCTAAGGAAGTATTCGGTGGTACGGGTATGAACGTGTTCAACGTAGCTTTGATTACCCGTGCATTCTTATTCTTTGCTTATCCTACGAAGATGTCCGGTGATGCCGTTTGGGTATCGGGCGACAGTATCTTCGGTCTGGGACAGTCGGTAGATGGTCTGACGGTAGCTACTCCGTTGGGTGCAGCCGCTACCTCGGGAGCCGTTCCGGAGTTCTCCTGGGACATGGTGACCGGCCTTATTCCGGGTTCCATCGGTGAGACAAGTGTTATCGCCATCGCTCTGGGTGCCATTCTGCTGTTGTGGACGGGTATTGCAAGCTGGAAGACGATGTTCTCCGTATTCGTAGGCGGTGCCTTCATGGCATGGGTGTTCAATGCAATCGGTCCCGACACTCCGATGGCACAGATGCCTTGGTACGAACACCTCGTGCTGGGTGGTTTCTGCTTCGGTGCCGTGTTCATGGCTACCGACCCCGTTACATCGGCACGTACAGAGACCGGTAAGTATATCTTCGGATTCCTGATTGGTGCCATGGCTATCATTATCCGTGTGCTCAACCCCGGTTACCCCGAAGGTATGATGCTTGCCATCCTGCTGATGAATATCTTCGCTCCGCTGATTGACTACTGTGTGGTACAGGGTAACATCAGCCGTCGCGAGAAACGTGCAATCAAGTCTAACAATTAAATACCGGAAAAGAAATGAATACCAATAGTAATAGTTATACTATCATTTATGCTTCGGTAATGGTTGTTATCGTTGCATTCCTGCTGGCATTCGTAAGTTCTTCCTTGCGCGAGACGCAGAACAAGAATGTGGAACTTGACACGAAGAAGCAGATTCTTGCTGCACTCAACATCAAGGACGTGAAGGATGCCGAAGCTGAATATAATAAATATGTAAAGGGCGATATGCTGATGAACGTTGACGGTACTCTGACAGAGAATACCGGTGCATTTGCTACCGCTTACGAGAAGGAAGCCAAAGAAAATAACCGTCTGCACGTATTCGTGGCAGAGGTTGACGGTGAGAAGAAATATGTATTTCCCGTTTACGGTGCCGGTCTTTGGGGCGCTATTTGGGGATATGTTGCACTGAACAGCGACAAGGATACCGTTTACGGTGTTTACTTCTCCCATGCCAGTGAGACTCCGGGTCTGGGTGCCGAAATTGCCAGTGCGCACTTCCAGGGAGAGTTCCCCGGCAAGAAAACGTTGGAGAACGGCGAGGTAGTCCTCGGTGTTGTGAAGAACGGCAAGGTAGAGAAACCTGACTATCAGGTGGACGGCATTTCCGGTGGTACCATCACTTCTGTAGGTGTGGATGCCATGTTGAAGGCTTGTCTGAGCAGCTACAAAAACTTTTTAACTAATAATAATGAGGAGGAATAAGAATATGGGACAATTGTTTTCAAAGAAGAATAAAGAAGTATTCTCTACTCCGCTGGGACTGAACAATCCCGTTACCGTGCAGGTATTGGGTATCTGTTCTGCTTTGGCTGTTACTGCCAAACTGGAGCCTGCCATTGTGATGGGTCTTTCAGTGACGGTGATTACAGCATTCTCCAATGTAGTGATTTCACTGCTGCGCAAGACGATACCCAACCGTATCCGTATCATCGTTCAGCTGGTGGTTGTTGCCGCGTTGGTAACTATTGTAAGTGAGATTCTGAAAGCTTTTGCTTACGATGTAAGTGTGCAGCTTTCTGTATATGTAGGTCTGATTATTACCAACTGTATCCTGATGGGACGCTTGGAAGCATTTGCCATGCAGAACGGTCCCTGGGAATCTTTCCTTGACGGTGTGGGTAATGGTTTGGGATATGCCAAGATTCTGGTAATCGTAGCCTTCTTCCGCGAGCTTCTGGGTTCGGGAACGCTGCTCGGTTTCAACATCTTGAACTATGAACCTCTGCAGAAGTTGGGCTATGTGAACAACGGCTTGATGCTGATGCCGCCAATGGCGTTGATTCTCTGCGCTTGCATCATCTGGTATCAGCGTGCACGTCACAAAGAATTGCAGGAAAAGCAGTAATAAATAAATGAAGAATGAAAAATGAAAGAATGAAAAATGGGCTGCTCTGCTGCAGTACAAGTTCTCATTGCTTTAATTCTTTAATTCTTTAATTCTTAATTTATCGAAGAGATATGGAACATTTAATAAGTTTATTCGTCCGCTCTATCTTTGTGGACAACATGATATTCGCGTTCTTCCTCGGTATGTGTTCTTACCTTGCCGTATCGAAGAATGTGAAGACTGCCGTAGGACTGGGTATCGCCGTAACTTTCGTGTTGGTGGTTACGCTTCCGGTCAACTATTTATTGCAGACCAAGGTGCTGGCTGCCAACGCAATCATTGAAGGCGTTGACCTCAGCTTCCTGAGCTTTATTCTTTTCATTGCTGTAATCGCAGCTATCGTTCAGTTGGTGGAAATGATTGTAGAGCGTTTCAGCCCTTCGCTGTATGCTTCACTGGGTATCTTCCTGCCGCTGATTGCTGTAAACTGTGCCATCATGGGTGCTTCTCTTTTCATGCAGCAGCGCATCACGCTGGGTGAGAGCGACCCGAAATTCATCGGTGGCATTGCTGATGCTGTCTCTTATGCGTTGGGCTCCGGTATCGGTTGGTTGCTGGCTATCGTGGGTTTGGCTGCCATCCGTGAGAAAATGGCCTATTCTGACGTTCCTGCTCCGTTGAAAGGGCTGGGCATCACGTTTATCACTGTAGGTCTGATGGCAATGGCATTTATGTGTTTCTCTGGTTTGAACATCTAAAAGAAAGGAATAAAACAATGGATATGAATATGATATTAGCAAGCATTGGAGTATTCCTCGTGGTTGTCATCCTGCTTGTTGTTATCCTGCTGGTTGCCAAGAATTTCTTGGTGCCTTCGGGTAATGTAAAACTGACTATCAATGGTGATAAGGAACTGGACGTAGCTTCCGGTTCTACATTGCTGAATACGCTGTCTGTAAACGGTGTGTTCCTTTCCTCCGCTTGCGGTGGTAAAGGTTCCTGCGGACAGTGCAAATGCCAGGTAATGGAAGGTGGGGGTGAAATCTTGCCTTCTGAGACTCCGCACTTCAGCCGTAAGCAAATACAAGATCACTGGCGTCTGGGTTGCCAGGTGAAAGTGAAAGGCGATATGGCCATCAAGGTTCCCGAAAGCGTACTGGGCGTAAAAGAGTGGGAGTGCGAGGTTATCTCCAACAAGAATGTGGCTACGTTCATCAAAGAGTTCATCGTTGCATTGCCCAAAGGCGAGCACATGGATTTCGTTCCGGGTTCTTATGCGCAGATTAAGATTCCTAAATATTCGATGGATTATGATAAGGACATCGACAAGAGCCTTATCGGTGATGAGTATCTGCCTGCATGGGAGAAATTCGGTCTGCTGGGCTTGAAGTGCCGCAATGACGAAGAAACCATCCGTGCCTATTCTATGGCCAACTATCCTGCCGAAGGCGACCGCATTATGCTGACGGTACGTATCGCCACGCCTCCGTTCAAGCCGAAAGACCAGGGCCCGGGCTTCATGGATGTAATGCCGGGTATCGCTTCTTCTTATATCTTTACCCTGAAACCGGGTGATAAGGTAACCATGAGTGGCCCTTACGGAGACTTCCATCCGATATTCGACTCCAAGAAGGAGATGATGTGGGTCGGCGGTGGTGCCGGTATGGCTCCGTTGCGTGCACAGATTATGCATATGACGAAGACACTGCACACTACAGATCGCGTGATGAATTACTTCTACGGTGCACGTGCATTGAATGAAGTGTTCTATCTGGAAGACTTCCTGCAGATTGAAAAGGATTTCCCCAACTTCAAGTTCCATCTTGCACTGGACCGTCCCGATCCGGCAGCCGATGCAGCGGGCGTGAAGTACACTCCGGGCTTCGTACACAACGTAATTTACGAGACTTACTTGAAAGACCACGAAGCTCCCGAAGACATCGAATACTACATGTGTGGTCCCGGCCCGATGTCGAAGGCTGTTGAGAAGATGCTCGACGACCTCGGCGTTCCGGCTCAGAACCTGATGTTCGATAACTTTGGCGGATAATCTTCCTTGTCCGTCTTGAGATAAAAAAACTCCGGCTTGTCCTTCAGGGCTTTGCCGGAGTTTTTTGTTCGGGGCATTTCCTCTCTATTGAAAGAAAGTGGAGTGGATTCTTCGTCGCTTTTTCTTTATTCCTTGATATGAATCGGTGCATTTGCCAGAATGGCTGTTACTTCTCCGGTGGTAATTCCTGTTGACACAGACCTCGTATGAACGGTTCTTGGTGAAGGAGAATGCGGTCTTTCAGAGTTTTCATGTTGGATGTTTTATTGAATGTTATTGTTTTCCTCTTCTGTTTCTTCTTGAATGGTGTCTTTGGGCAGCAATCTTGGAGAAATGCGTTTCTTGGGAGTGAGGCTCATGCCTTTCAGCATTTCGGCTTGGCGCACTACGCTGCCGTTACCGTCCGAGAGCTGGTTGAAGGCTTTGTCGTAATCCCTTTGCAGACTGGCCAACCGGTCGCCGATACCGAGGAAGGTATCGGTAAAGCCTGCAATCTTTTCATATAAGATGGTGCCGCGCTTGATGATGGCCTGCACATTCTTTACCTGGTTCTCCTTCTTCCAAAGGTCGAGCGAGAGGCGCAGGGCACTAATCAGGTTGGTGGGGCTCATCAGTACCACCTTTTTGTTGTAGGCATATTCCCAGAGGTGGGCATCACTTTGGATGGCGAGGAGGTAGGCACCTTCGGTGGGGATGAACATCATAACGAAATCCGGTGATTGGGCGTCATAATGCGAGTAGTCTTTATGGCTGAGCTCGTCGATATGGGCGCGGACGGATTGCAGGTGTGCTTTCAGGAAGTGTGCCTGCTCCTCCTTGCTTTCGGCAGAGGTGTAGGCAGCATAGGCAGTCAGCGACACTTTGGAGTCGATAATCATTTCCCGTTCGTCGGGGTACTTCACGATGATGTCGGGCTGCATCTTCTGCCCGCTTTCCTCGTTGATGATGGCTTCGCCCCGTTCGTCTTTTAGAAACTCCTGGCGGAAGTAGTGTTCGCCTTCAATCAGTCCGGAGGCTTGCAACAGACGTTCCAGAATCATTTCGCCCCAGTTGCCTTGCATTTTGGAGTCTCCTTTCAGGGCACGGGTCAAGTTGTTGGCATCTTCGCTGAGGCGGTTGTTCAGCTCCATCAGTTCCTTGATGCGTTCACCCAGCGAGAAGCGTTCTTTGGCTTCGGTGCTGTATACTTGTTCCACCTTTTGGCGGAAGTCCTTCAGGTTATCGCCCAGCGGGCGGAGCAGATTGCCCAGGTGTTCGGTATTCAGCCTGGTAAAGTCTTCGGCTTTGCTCTGGAAGATACGGTTGGAGAGATTCTCGAACTCGGTGTTCATGCGCTTGTGCAACGCTTCGGCTTCTTCCTTCTGCAGCTTCAATAATTCTATTTCCTTCTTTGTCCCGCTGATTTCTGCCCTCAGTGCGGCAGACTTGCGGTCTGCCGCCAGATAGCCGACTACGGTTCCGATGATTATCCCTATAATCAGTAATACTATCTCCATAGGTGTTTTGAAGTGTCCGCCTTATTGTGTCAATATTTCGTTTCCGTCTTCAGTAATCAGGATTTGGCTTTCCCATTGGGCAGAAGGCAGTCCGTCGTCTGTGCAGACGGTCCATCCGTCGGCTTCGTCGATAAAGACTTCGTAGCTTCCCATGTTAATCATCGGTTCGATGGTGAACGTCATGCCCGGCACTATCAGCATGCCCGTACCACGTTTGCCGAAGTGTTCCACATCCGGTTCTTCGTGGAACTTGACGCCGCAGCCATGTCCGCAGAGGTCGCGTACCACGCTGTATCCGTTCTTTTCCGCATGCTCCTGGATGGCGGCGCCTACGTCACCGAGGCGTGCCCAGGGCTGTGCGGTCTGTATGCCTATGTCACGGCATTCTTTGGTGACCTGTACCAGTCTCTGCATGTCGGGGCTGACTTCGCCAATCATGAACATGCGTGATGCGTCGGCAAAGTAACCTTTGTAAATGGTGGATACATCGACATTTACAATATCACCGCTTTTCAGGAATTCCCTGGTGCTGGGAATGCCGTGGCACACTACATCGTTGATGCTGGTGCACACACTTTTGGGGAAGCCTTCGTACATGAAGGGGGCGGGGATGGCGTCGTGGTCTGTGGTGAAGCAATACACCATATGGTCAATTTCGGCTGTGGACATGCCTTCGCGAATGTTCTCGGAGAGATAATCCAGCAGGGCCGTGTTGATTTTGGCGCTTGCGCGGATACCGGCCAACTGCTCCTCGGTGCGGAGTGCGCTTCGCATCGGCAGTTTATATCCTTCTTTCTTATAATGTTGAATTTTGGCTTCTACTTCGTCGGAATAGTTTTTAGGAGTAAACCGGACTCCTTTCATGAACTTTTTCATTGTCTTTTCTTTTTTATGAGACTGCAAAAATACACAATAATGCAGGTGCTTGTACTATCAAGAGCCGAAAAAACATTCGTTTTCTTTATCCCGATACCAGCTTAGAGGGTATTCACCACTTTTATTTCGCTTCTTGAACTGTCTATCCTCCGTACTTGTATCTGGGTCTTTATGCGCTCTTTCAGTCCTTCCACGTGACTGATGATGCCTACCTTCTTGCCGCCCATCTGGTGCAGTTTTTCCAATGTGTCCATAACGGTGTTCAGGTAGTCGCTGCTCAGTGTGCCGAAACCTTCGTCGATGAACAGTGTGTCTACCGAGAGGCTCTGGCGGCTGAGGGAAGAAAGTCCGAGGGCAAGTGACAGAGATACTAGGAAGCTTTCGCCGCCCGATAAGGTGCATGCCGGACGTGCCGCACCTCCTTGATGGAAGTCGCGCAGCAGGATGGTGAGCGAACCGGCCTGGCATTCCAGTTCGTAGCGGTCGGTCAAGCGTTGCAGATAGAAATTGGCGCCTGCCAGCAGTTCTTTCAAGACGAAGCTCTGGGCTATGTTGCGGAAGTTCTTTCCCCGTTCGTCACCGAAGTGACGGCAGAGGCGGTCCCACTTCAGATACTCTTCGCGTAACCGGTCGGCACGTTCCTTTTCTTCCTTTATCCGGTCGATGTTACGGGTGTTTTCTTCCAGGCGTAACTTCTGCTGGCCGATGGATTGGTTGCCGACGGTTATCTTTTCTTCGAGATTCGCGATGAGTGCATCCAGGGTTTCGAGGTTCTCGTTTTCTTCTATTTCGGGCTTCCGGCTGATGTGCTCTTCCACTTGTCCGGTGGCCAGATGAAAGGCGGTCGATGCAGCTACTTCTTCCTCTTTAAGTGTCTGCAATGAGGCACGCAATGCTTCTATCCGGGAGCCGGACCAAGCGGATAGGACGGTGATACGCTCCTCGTCGAGAGTGGGGTTGGCGGCATAGAACCCGGTTAAATCCTTTTGCAGCCTTGCCATTTGTTCTGCGGTGGAGGATATGCTTTGTTTCAGTCCGCTTGCTTGTGTATTCAGATTATTCCAGGCAATCCCCAGGTCCTTGATTTCCATTTCCTGTGTTGCTGCAGGTGCGTTGCGCCAGTCGGGGAATGCGGCATCGATGCTTTCCTTGTTGATGTTTATCCCTTCCAGCTCTTTGTGGATAAGGGCAATGGCGGATTTCAGTTCTCTTTGTTTTTCCTGCGCCAGACGGTAGTTGCGCGTAGCTTGCGTCAGGCGGTCAATAAAGGAGAGGGGGGAGTTCTCCCATTCCGTGTTCCATCCTTCCCAGAGGATGTGGGGAGTGACGCGGTCCATGGTGGCACGTATGTTCTCCTTTTCGTTGGCGGTGAGCGACTCGTAATTGACGATGTTGTTTTTCAGCTCATTCAGCACTCTGTCGGCAGAGTTGAAGGCTTGGCGTGCAGCGTCCACATGTTTTTGGCATTCGTCCTTTTGCCGTTGCAGAGTTATGATTTGTGCGCTGAGCATTTGAACTTCAGTGAGCTTTTCGTTCAGTTTGTCTGCTTCCAGCTTGTTCTCTTCCAGTAGCTTCTTCAGGGTTTCGCCGGTGGTTGTGGAGAGGCCGATGCCGTTGCATTGGGCGCATTTGGCTTGTGCGTCAGTGTGGGCAAGGTTGTAGCTCCGGAGCGCTCTTGCTGTGGACTGACGGGCATTCTCTGCCAGCGTTCCGTAGGTATTGGATTCTGTCCGGTTGTTGTTCAATGCCTGCTCGGTTTCCTTGTATTCTTTCTCTTTTGTTTCCAGGGAGGTGCGTATGGGAGCAAGGACAGACTGGAAATCTTCATCTTTGCAAAGCGATTTTATTTCTTGTCCGCACACGGGGCAAGTATCCCCGACGACAAGCCGGGAGCGTGTTTCCTTTGCCCACTCTTCTACGGCTTCCTTTTGCTTGTCGTAGAGGGTGCGGATGTCATCATAACTTGTTTTCTTGCTGTCGAATGCCGTTTGCAGGAGGACGTATTGCTTTTGGCACGCCTCCACTTTGGCGTTCAAAGCCTTTTCGTTTTCCTTCGCCTCGTTCAGTGTCCTTTCCGTTTCAGCCAGTAAAGACAAGGCGCTCAATGCTTGCAGCAGGTTCTCCCGTCCGGCATCGAGTTTGTTTTTCTTGTCTTGCAGGGCAGGGCGGTCCATGGTTTCAAGCTGCTTGTTCCGGAGGTTTATTTCGTTTTGCAATGTATGGTTCTCTTGTTCTTTCCGGGTGAGGGCAGCTTCCTTGTCGGTACGCTCCTTGACTTTTACGGGTTGTTGCGCGGCAAGTCTTTCAAGGTGCGCGTTGTAGGTGCCGATGCGTGTTTGGGCATCGAGTGCGGATTTTAGGCCGGTAATGATGGATTGGCTTTGCTCGAACATGGGCAGTAAGGGCGAATGCTCTTGCAAGTACTTCTCGGCACGATGCAGCTTGTCTTCTTGCTCTTTCAGGAAACCGCATAGCCACTTGCTTCCTCCGTCCAGCCGGGCAAAGGATGCTCTTAACATTCCGGCTTGTGCATGGTTCTGTTGTTGCTGCTGTTGCTGCTGTTTCAAGGTAGAGAGCCAGTTGCGGGCGTCGGCGGTGGCATTCCATTCTTTAATCAGGAGTTCTTTCTGTTTGAATTCGTCCGATTGCAGTTGCGCTTGCTTCCCTTCCCACATCTTCTTTTGCTGTTCACGGGTGAGGAGGAGTTCGGAGTATTTCTTCAGCCAGTCCCTTTTTGCGAGGGCGATGGTTTTCTGCTCATTGGCTTCCTTGACTCCAGCATTTTGCGTGGCTATGGCTTCCTTGATTGCAGTGACTTCTTCTTCTGCCAGGATGTGGATGCCTTCCAGCTTCCGGTTCTGGTTTTCGTATTCCGTCCGTCTTTCCTTGGTGGCGGCATATATTTCGGCACCTATTTCGGAGTAGATACTTGTACCGGTCAGCTTTTCCAGAATATCCGATTTTTCGCTTTCCTTGCTTTGCAGGAACTTGGTGAAGTCGCCTTGCGCCAGCATGGTGGTGCGGCAGAATTGTTCGAAGGTCAACCCCACTGCAGCTTGTATTTCTGCCTTTATCTCATTCTTTTTGTTGAGCTGTGCGCCGCTTTTCTTGTTTTCCAGTGTCCAGCGCACATCTTGCACGGCTCCTGAAATCTTGCGGTGTGCCCGTGCCACGTACCATCGGGCGGTGTAGGGCGTTTCGTTCGAGCCGGTAAACTCCAGCTCCGTCCATGCTTCACTGGTGTTACGGCGCATCAGTTGCCTGCTGTCGTTGATGGCAACATCTTCCTTTTTGGCAGAGAAAGTCTGGCTCAGGTCTTTGTATTTTTCGTTCTCGGCATGGTCCATGCGGGGCGTTTCGTTGTAGAGTGCCAGGCAGATGGCGTCGAGAATGGTTGTCTTCCCTGCACCCGTCTCACCGCAGATAAGGAAAAGGGATTCCTCGCTTAGCGGTCCGTTCTCAAAGTCGATGACGGCATCTTCTATGGAGGCAAGGTTCTTTATGGTGAGTTTCTGGAGTTTCATGTTCCGGACAAATGATTAGGAGTTGTTCTTGCTTTTCACTTTTTGCATGACAGTCTCCATCAGCTGGCAAAGTTCTGGGTCCATCTCTTCTCCTTCGGTTTCGCGGTAGTAGAGTCTGGCTATTTCCAGGGGAGACATTTCCTGCATCTCTTGGATGGAGATAGGCTTGCTCTCGTCAGTGTCGGCCTGCCGCTCTCGGGTAGTCTTGATGTAGCAATATTTGCATGCCTTGCCTTTGGCGGCGTTCGAGGCTTTTTCGTTGCAGTCGGGGGGCAGGTAGCCTTTTGTCAGCACATTCAGACGGAGGTATGCAGGTTTCTCTTCCGGATATTCTTCCAGCAGTTTCAAGGCGTCTTCGAAAGGTGTCGGGTCATGGGGAAGTGTGACGAGCGGAATCGGATTTTCAATTTCCCTTGTACTGATTTGTGGCTCTGCCCCTTTCTCCAACTCGATGATGGAGACGGAGTGCGGATAGGTTTCGTCGAAGCTGACGGGGAGGGGAGTGCCGCAATAGCGTGCGTGGTGATGACTGCCTTTGATGTCCTGAGGGCAATGGATGTGTCCGAGTGCCAGGTAGTCGTACCCTTCTCCCATAGCGCTGAGGGGAACATACTCTATTCCGCCGATACTCTCATCGTGCCCGCTACGGTCGCTGCCTTCAATGGAGAGATGGGCCATGAGGACGACGGGAAGCTGTGCCGTATTCCGTTTCTTCACTTCGTCCAGCAGTGCCTGGAAGAAGCGTGCCTGCCGTTGGTCGCGCGGTGTTTCAGTGTCCAGCAGGGGGAAGTTTTGCGGATAGACGTGGGGCACGGCAATGACGTAGCCTATTGTCTTTTTTTCATTGTTTATCTCGATGATATGCTTGTCCAGATTCACTTCCTCGGCTGTACGTTCGATGTTTCCCACGACATTCAGGCCGAAGTGCTGCCAGAGGCTGCTGTCTATCTCCAGTTTCGAGCTGCTGTCGTGGTTTCCGGCGGTGACTACGATGGCCATTCCGGGGCAGGCTTGATGGATGTTCAGCATGGCGTCGGTGTACATCTTCTGCGTGGCGGCAGCGGGAGAGGAGTAGTGGTAGATATCTCCGCTTACCACCATGGCGTCGGGCTGCTCTTCGGTTACTATGCGGGTGAGTTGCCGTAGGAAGGCCTGCTGTTCGGCGGTACGGTCGTAGTTGTAGAGGGTGTGTCCCAGGTGCCAGTCGCTGGTGTGTAGTATCTTCATTGTTTTTATGGTTTCAATGGATGTGGGTTATGGTTTCCTTAGAATATAAATCTTGTGTGTTCCTCGTCCTTTGTAGTCGATGCCCGATTCGGGATTGGCTATCCATTCGCGCAACTCGCGGGAGGCGGCAGACTTCAATAAGCCGGTCAGTTGGCAATAGTCGGCTTGGGTCATGAAGCTGTTCTTTTCCAGGTATTTTTTTGCCCGTTCCAGCCGTTCCTGCGGAGAAAACACTTGTGAGGAGCGTTGGAATTTGTCGGTGGAACGTTTCAGGTGGCAATGGCGAGCGGTACGGTACAGTAGTTCTTTGTCCACCTTGAAATGTATGTCCTTCAGGCAGATGCTGACGGCGTTTCGCTTGGTGTCTCCTTCTTCGCCCGTCTCCCGTTCACGGTCTTGCCGCAGACCGAGGGCAGGGGTGAATACTCCTAAGTTGTCAATCTTCACGGAGTAACCTTGCCCCATTTGGTAGGCTATTTCGTCGGTGATGGCTTGCATCAGTCCGATGATGTCTCCTCGTGTGAAGGATGAGGCGTATGCTATCTTTTCGGTGATGGTTTCCAAGTCCACCTGCCCGTATAGTTTCATTCGTGGGTAGAGAATGCGTTTGCCGTCTTCTCCCGGCAGGTTCAGTTCCTGCATGTTGTATTCTGCCATGATGGTAGCGTTGTTATGAGGTTCGTTTGTTTATTGGGGCTTACAGAGTTTGTCCCAAGGTTGCGGATGTGTATGCCAAGGTTGGGGATTTCTATCCCAAGGCTTGGGATAGACAAACCAAGGGCGAAGGTAATTCTTTATCTCTATACTTGCAAACTTTACTATTAGTAGTTAGGAAGTTTTTTATTGGTAGTCGGGAAGTTTTTTGTTATAGGTTTGAGAGAGGAATTGAAAAAAACGTTATCTTTGTTACATAAGAGAAGTGCATGAATGATGAACAAAACTAAAATTAAGCGATATATGAAACATTATCCGGACTTATTATTGTTGTTTGCCTTATTGTCCGTTACCACAATGATTAAAGCACAAATATCGATAAGACCTTATAGCGAATGGGAAGCAACCCAGTTTGTTGCAGTGAACGGACATCAGCCCGAAGACTATGTAAAGCCAGATAATAATTGGGAAATACTATACAATTTACGGACTCCACGTACTCAAGCCGAACTTCGTGAAATGGGTATTAAATGCTCTGATAGCCAATTATTGTTATTGGAAGTAGGTGGACTTGTCAGTAAAACAAAAGGAAAATGGAAAGCTACTATACCCATTCTCGACAAAGAACAGACCAATTCTCTAAGAAGCTTAAGTAAGGAGATTGCTGAATCCATGTATGTCAAAACAAAGGCAGACTTTATATCATTGGCACAAACTATCAGTGAAATGGGATTCAAGAACAATGTACTCTCACTTGTTTTTTCATACCTTCTGGATGGAAAAATGTGGACAAAGTTAGTCTTGTTTGAGGATGTTGACAATTATACAAGCTGGAGTGGCTGTTACTGGGTATTATACGAATCAAGAAATGGCTTTGCATGCGGTACGAATGGTTTCGGAGAACAGAATTTGATTTTGACTTACATCAATAGCGGCATTGCTCCTGACAACGACATTATGGACCATTGTGCTGATGAAATAGCACAATTCGGAAAAGTAACAGATGCCAAACTCGTTTCTCAGTTAAAACCTTATGGGCTGGTAGATGATAATGGAGATGTATTATTTCCTATTATAAAGAAACGGCAAGACCGCTTTCATCAAATAACTGAAAAATTGGTAAACTCTATCAGTGCGGAACTAAAGAATAATTGTGGCTCCTTAGCAAGCCAATATGGTATTGACAATGAAAAAGTGGCAATGGTGATGCTGTACCATGAAATCATGTGGGATTTGGTAGATAATCTGATTCAAGATAGGATAATCTTCACTCCAGCTATTTTCAAAGATGAAGAATCGAATAAAGAACGATTGAATGAAGTCGTTTTCTTCATAGAAGGAGGATTAATGCAATAATAATTCGATAGAGAAAAGGACATTTGACTTTGAAGAGTTTTCTGTAAATGTATTTCAAGTGCATAGAAAATAGCCAATTAAAAATAAAGAATTATGTACGAATGGGCCAATGAAATGAACTGTGCCGTAACTGTATGCGACACAAAGGGAATCATCCTATATATGAACGAGAAAGCATGCCGTACGTTTGCCAAACACGGTGACCTGATAGGCAAGAATCTCTTTGATTGCCACAACCCGCAATCGCAGGCCAAGATACGCGAACTGCTGGAGACGGGGGAAGTGAATGCCTACACCATTGAGAAGAACGGTGTCAAGAAAATGATTTATCAGACGGCATGGAAACAGGACGGAGTAGTCGGTGGCCTGGTGGAGATTTCGATGGAAATACCCGGAGAGATGCCACACTATATGAGAAAATAACAAAATGATATATGATATGAAAACACTTTCTAATTCAGAACTGACAATTAAAGTCTCCCCACATGGGGCCGAGTTATGCAGTATCTTGCATGATGGAAAAGAATATCTTTGGCAGGCAGACCCCGCTTTCTGGAAACGGCATTCTCCGGTGCTTTTTCCCATTGTAGGCAGCGTTTGGGAGAATGAATACCGTCACGAAGGCGTTTCCTACGCATTGACGCAACACGGTTTTGCCCGCGATATGGATTTTGAATTGATGCTTGAACTGGAAGATGAAGTGCGTTATCGACTGGTTGACAGTGAGGAAACACGCAAGAAATATCCTTTCCCGTTTTGCCTTGAGATAGGCTATCGGATAGAGGGAAAGAAGATTGAGGTGCTTTGGAAAGTCATCAATACCGGAACACGCGAAATGCACTTCCAGATAGGGGCCCATCCGGCTTTCTATTACCCGGACTATGATACGGAGACAACGGACCGTGGATATTTCGGCTTTGATAAGACGGAAGGTTTGCACTATATCCTTATCTCCGAGAAAGGATGTGCCGCTCCGGATAAGGAATATTTGCTTGAGTTGACAGATGGCCTGCTGCCTTTGGACATCCACTCCTTTGATAAAGATGCCCTGATTCTGGAAAACAGTCAAGTGAAAGAAGTTACATTATATAATAAGGAGAAGAAGCCCTATCTCAGTCTGTATTTCGACACTCCGGTGGTGGGGTTGTGGTCGCCTCCGGCCAAGAATGCTCCGTTTGTCTGCATCGAGCCGTGGTACGGGCGTTGTGACCGTGCCCATTATAAGGGCGAATATAAGGATAAGGACTGGATGCAGCACTTGGCGCCGGGAGGAGTCTTTAAAGGTGGGTATACAATTGATATAAGATAAAAAATGAAGAAGGATACTGAAAATAATTCGGTATCCTTTTTATTTGGAGAATGCAATGTCATTATCTTTGCGCCCGGTAAAAAATATAGGTTGTTTTTTAAGGTATGAAGAAGAGTCTTATTGCATTGGCGTTCGGCACATTGGGGCTAGGGATTGCCGAATTTACGATGATGGGTATTTTGCCCTATGTGGCTACTGATTTGGGAATCAGCATTCCCGTGGCCGGTCATTTCATTTCTGCGTATGCGTTGGGTGTTTGTTTTGGTGCGCCCATGCTGCTCCTGGCCCGTAAACGCCCGTTGAAGCAGATTCTGCTGGTCTTGATGGCATTAATGATTGTGGGTAATATTTGTGCGTCTATGGCACCCAATTATTGGGTCTTGCTGTTGGGACGTTTTGTTTCCGGACTTCCTCATGGCGCTTATTTTGGGGTGGCTTCCATTGTTGCGGGAAAATTGGCTGATAAGGGGAAAAGCTCGGAGGCGGTTTCAATTATGATAGCGGGAATGACTGTGGCCAATCTGTTTGGGGTGCCGTTGGGTACTTCGTTGAGCCATACACTGTCTTGGCGTGCCACGTTTCTGCTGGTAGGTGCCTGGGGATTGATAACATTGTACTACATTTGGCGTTGGGTACCGCAGGTCGAAGGACTGAAAGACACGGGATTTAAAGGACAGTTCCGTTTTTTGAAGAAGCCGGCGCCGTGGCTCATATTGGGAGCTACGGCTTTGGGCAACGGTGGCGTATTCTGCTGGTATAGCTACATCACCCCGTTGCTGACCGAGGTTTCCGGTTTTAGTGCGGAAAGCATTACAGCGCTGATGGTACTGGCAGGATTCGGAATGGTTGCCGGCAATCTGGTCAGTGGGCGCATGTCCGACCGGTACACTCCGGGGAAGGTAGGTACGGTGGTGCAAGGGATGATATGTGTTATTTTATTATTGATATTTTTACTCTCGCCCCATCCGTGGTGTTCGGCAATATTGATGACACTCTGTACGGCAGGTTTGTTTGCCGTCTCCAGTCCGGAGCAGGTGTTGATGATTCGTGTGGCCCCTGGAGGAGAAATGTTGGGAGGCGCTTGTGTGCAGATGGCCTTCAATTTGGGGAATGCTATCGGAGCCTATATCGGAGGTCTTGCCTTGAGTGGAGGATACCGTTATCCCGCATTGGCAGGCGTACCGTTTGCACTGATGGGATTTATTTTATTCCTTGTCTTCTACAAGAAATTCCAGGATAAGTATTAAGTGTTTCATTTTTTTTGTGTATGTTTGTCCGCAAGTATTAACTAAACTCGATAACTTATGAAGACTTTGAATTATGTGAAGATATTGCTGTTGTGTGTATTTACGATTGGGCTGGCGTCTTGTGGGGATGATGTGTATTATACTATGCAGAATAGCGACGACAAATTGTGTGGGAAGACGTGGATAGAAGAATATCAGACGGAAAACAAAGATGGAGTTGAAGTGTTATGCAGTCATCAGCTGAAGTTTGCCAAGGCTGATAATTCTGGACAGGAAATCTGGGAGTATTATCGCGGAGGCGAGTCCCGTCCCTATGAAACGACTTCACGTACTTTTACTTGGAAATGGATGGATAAGTCTATGGAGGGGTTGACTCTGAATTATGGTGCCGGTGAAATCAAGTACTTTGATAATGTATGGGTGCGCGAACATTATTTATCCGGTAAACTGGATGGAGTGGTTGTTATGATGGTAGATGCTAATTATAAATAAAGTATGGCTTATGAATAATATGTTGAAATACACAAAAATGTTATTGTTGTTTGTCCTTGTATTAGGATTGACATCATGTGATAGTGAGGAAGAAACGGAATATAATCTGCCCGGTGAATGGTATACATCTGAAGAAATAGATTTCGGGGCATATACTTGGGGTAGGGGGACGATTATGACCTTTAACGCGCGCAACCAAGGTACTATTGGTTCATATGGCGACCCGAATTATTTGCTTTTCAGATGGAATTGGGTTAGTGGGGCTTACAATCTGATGGAATTGGAATTCTATGATGATGGCAGCATGGCTTACATTGAAGGAGCCATGGCTGATTCTTATTCTTTCAGTGGTACTTGGTATAATAGCTGGAGGGAATATCAAGATAATATTCACGGACAGCCTTTTCGTATGCGTCGGCAATGACGACATGCTTATCAATAAAAAACGGAGCAAATCAATTGCTCCGTTTTTTATTGTATGTCAGCTTTTTACTTATTCTTCAAAACCAATTTCTTGAACTCTCCCGGATAAGGTGTTTCAAACCGCATCAGCTCTCCCGTGACGGGATGATAGAAACAGAGTTTGAAAGCATGCAGGGCCAAGCGTCCGATAGGATTTACGTCTTCCAGTCCATAGCGTCCGTCGCCGATAATGGGATGCCCCAAATCCTGCATGTGTACACGTATCTGGTTTTTTCGTCCCGTTTCCAGGTTCAGTTCAACGAGAGAGTATCCATTGGCTCGTTTGATGGTACGGTAATGCGTAATGGATTCTTGTCCCCCGTCATCTGTCGGACTTGAATATACATACAGCTTGCGGTCTGTCAACCAAGAAACCACGGTTCCTGCATCTTTTTCCATCTCGCCGACCACTACGGCTACGTATCGCCGGTCTGTTACAATGTCATGCCAGTTATCGCGTAGTGTACGTTGGGTCTTCTCGTCTTTGGCAAACATCATCAAGCCGGAGGTGTCACGGTCCAGGCGGTGCACGATGTGTACACGGTGCTGCTTGCCCGAGCGTTGCACGTATTCATTCAAGATGGTATAGGCGGTACGTTCCTTTTGCCGGTCAGTGTTGACGGACAGCAAACCCTGCATCTTCTCTATCACGATGATATAGGCATCCTCGTATACAATCTTCATCAGTTTATGGTTGAACTCTTTACGTCCCTTCTCACGGCTGATTTGTACTTTCATACCCGGTTTCAGAGGAAAATTGTATTGTGTAGTGATAACGCTGTCCACATATATAATGCGTTTGCTCAGCAATGATTTCAGCTTGGTGCGGCTGGCGTCCGGCATTTTAGCTGCCAGAAACTCCATGAGCTCCATCGGTTCCTTCACCATGTAGTCCGTATATTGTGTGCGGGCTCTTGCTGTAATTTTTTCTTTTGCCACGACTGGTTTTAATTTACGATTAGACAATTTACAATTTACGATTGAAAACTACTTGTACTTTCAATCTTTTAATTCCAATAATACTACGTTTTCCACATGGTGGGTGTGCGGGAACATGTCTACCGGTTGAACGGCCTTCACTTTATATTTCGCATCGAGCAGTTGCAGGTCGCGCGCCTGCGTAGCCGGATTACAGCTGACGTATACGATGCGTTTGGGCTCGGCAAACAGAATGACATCCACTACATCCTGGTGCATTCCGGCACGGGGAGGGTCGGTGATGATGACATCGGGACGGCCGTATTGGTTGATGAAGTCTTGTGTCAGCATGTCTTTCATATCTCCGGCAAAGAACAATGTGTTTTTAATTCCGTTAATCTCGGCATTGACCTTGGCGTCTTCAATGGCTTCGGGCACATATTCTATGCCGATTACCTGGCGTGCGTGCTTGGATACGAAATTGGCAATGGTACCCGTGCCGGTATAAAGGTCATAAACAAGCTCGTTACCGGTCAGTCCGGCAAAGTTGCGTGCTACTTTGTAGAGGTTGTAGGCTTGTTCGGAGTTGGTCTGATAGAAAGATTTGGGACCTACCTTGAAGCGCAGTCCCTCCATTTCCTCGAAGATGTGGTCTTTTCCCTTGAAGGTGTGTACCTCGAGGTCGGTGATGGTATCGTTGCACTTATTATTAATAATGTATAGCAGGGAAGTGATTTCGGGGAATGTATCTGCTATGTATTGCAGCATTTGCTTGAACAGAGCCATTTCCTCCTCTTTCTCTATCTTGCAGATGAGGATTACCATCAGTTCGCCGGTGGTAGAGGTACGCACAATCATATTGCGTAGCATTCCTTCATGCGTACGCAGGTTGATGAAGGAATAGTTGTGCTGGTAGGCATAGTCGCGTACCGCATTGCGGATGCGGTTGGATATATCGTCCTGCAACCAGCACTTTTCTATGGCAAGCACTTTATCGAAAGCATTGGGAATATGGAAGCCTACGGCATTCATCTGTTCGTACACTACATTCTGCTGAACCTCTTCTGTCGTCAGCCAACGTTTGTTGGAAAAAGTGTACTCCAGTTTATTCCGGTAGAACTGAGTTTTTTCTGAACCTAATATCGGAGAGATTTCCGGCAATTCGATTTTGCCGATGCGGGTGAGGTTGTCCGTTACTTGTTTTTGCTTATACTTGATTTGCTCGGAATAGGGGAGAACCTGCCATTTACAACCGCCGCATACACCATAATGTTGGCAGAATGGAACTGCCCGTACTGCCGAATATTCATGGAATTTCACAGCCTCGGCTTCAGCATAATGATGCTTTTTTCTCTTAATTTGCAGGTCAACTACATCGCCGGGGACGACATATGGTACGAAAATCACCAAATCATTGACTTTTGCGATGGCTTTTCCTTCGGCAGCCACATCCGTAATTGTCACCTTCTCCAGTAGGGGAAGTTCTTTTCTCTTTCTTGCCACTTTTACACCAATCTAATAAATTCTTCGGCAAAAATAGACATTTTTTCGGGATTTCTCTCTATGAAATGAAATATTAAAGATTGCAATGTCGAAATTGCATTTTAGCATAAAGTTTTTTCTGAAAAAGTTTTCTAGTCTGCGAAATATACTTAGATTTGCGAGCAGAAAAGAGAAATCACTATCAAAAACTTTAAATTTATATTATGGACAAAAAAAGAGTTTATACCTTTGGTAACGGCCAGGCAGAAGGAAAGGCCGATATGAGAAACCTTTTGGGTGGGAAAGGTGCTAACCTTGCAGAAATGAACCTTATAGGGGTTCCGGTTCCTCCGGGCTTTACAATAACGACAGAAGTTTGTACGGAATATTATGAAATGGGGCAGGATAAAGTCGTTGCTCTGTTGAAGAATGAAGTTGAACAAGCCATTGCCCATGTGGAAACACTGATGCGTTCCAAATTCGGTGATGTGGAGAATCCGTTGCTGGTTTCCGTACGTTCGGGTGCGCGCGCTTCCATGCCGGGCATGATGGACACTATCCTGAATCTTGGCTTGAATGACGAAGTGGTGGAAGGCCTGACGCGCAAGACGGGCAATGCACGCTTTGCATGGGACTCTTACCGTCGTTTCGTGCAGATGTATGGCGACGTGGTGCTGGGCATGAAACCGGTGAACAAGGAAGATGTAGACCCGTTCGAGGCTATTATAGAAGAGGTGAAACATGCTAAAGGCGTAAAGCTGGATAACGAGCTTGAGGTGGAAGACCTTAAGGAACTCGTGAAGAAGTTCAAGGCTGCGGTGAAAGAACAAACCGGAAAAGACTTCCCGACTTGTGCCTACGAGCAGTTGTGGGGTGCCGTTTGTGCCGTATTCAACTCCTGGATGAACGAACGTGCTATTTTGTATCGTAAGATGGAGGGAATTCCTGACGAATGGGGTACTGCCGTAAGCGTTCAGGCTATGGTATTCGGTAATATGGGCGAGAGCTCTGCTACGGGTGTTTGCTTCAGCCGCGATGCTGCTACCGGTGAGGACCTTTTCAATGGCGAGTATTTGATTAATGCACAAGGTGAAGACGTGGTTGCCGGTATCCGTACTCCGCAACAGATTACAAAAATCGGTTCTCAACGTTGGGCTGAATTAGCCGGTGTAAGCGAAGAAGAACGTGTCAGCAAATATCCTTCCATGGAGGAGGCTATGCCGGAAATCTATAAGGAACTGGATGCTTTGCAGACAAAACTCGAAAATCACTACCGTGATATGCAGGATATGGAGTTTACAGTACAAGAGGGTAAACTCTGGTTCCTCCAGACCCGTAACGGTAAGCGTACCGGAGCCGCTATGGTGAAGATTGCCATGGACTTGCTCCATCAAGGTATGATTGACGAAAAGACTGCATTGATGCGTTGTGAGCCCAATAAGTTGGACGAACTGCTCCACCCGGTATTTGACAAGACAGCGCTGAAGCAAGCCAAGGTATTGACCCGTGGTCTTCCCGCTTCTCCGGGTGCCGCTACGGGACAAATCGTATTCTTTGCCGATGATGCTGCCGAATGGCATGCTGCCGGCAAGCGTGTGGTGATGGTACGTATCGAGACTTCTCCGGAAGATTTGGCAGGTATGGCAGTTGCCGAAGGTATCCTGACTGCCCGCGGTGGTATGACTTCGCATGCGGCAGTGGTTGCCCGTGGTATGGGTAAGTGCTGTGTGTCCGGTGCAGGTGCCTTGAACATCGACTACAAGGCGCGTACAGTGGAAGTGGATGGTGTACTGTTGAAAGAAGGTGACTATATCTCCTTGAACGGAAGCACCGGTGAAGTATATAAAGACAAGGTGGAGACAAAAGCGGCTGAGCTGTCCGGTGACTTTGCGGAACTGATGGATTTGGCTGATAAATATACGAGACTACAAGTTCGTACCAATGCGGATACTCCTCATGATGCCGCAGTAGCACGTAATTTTGGTGCGGTGGGTATCGGTCTTTGCCGTACGGAACACATGTTCTTTGAAGGCGAGAAGATTAAAGCCATGCGCGAGATGATTCTGGCAGAAAACGCCGAAGGACGTCGCAAGGCTCTGGCTAAGATTCTTCCTTACCAGCAAGCTGACTTCAAGGGTATCTTCAAAGCAATGGCCGGTTGTCCGGTGACTGTACGTCTGCTCGACCCTCCTTTGCATGAGTTTGTTCCCCATGACCTGAAGGGACAGCAGGAAATGGCAGATACGATGGGCGTAAGCCTCCAGTATATCCAGCAACGTGTTGAGGCACTTTGTGAGCATAATCCGATGTTGGGTCATCGTGGTTGCCGTTTGGGAAATACATATCCTGAAATTACGCAGATGCAGACGCGTGCTATCCTGGGCGCTGCTTTGGAATTGAAGAAGGAAGGCGTTGAAACCCATCCTGAAATCATGGTGCCTCTGACCGGTATCTTGTATGAGTTCAAGCAGCAGGAAGAAGTGATTCGTGCTGAGGCTGCCCAGTTGTTTGAAGAAGTGGGTGACAGCATCGACTTCAAGGTAGGTACAATGATTGAGATTCCGCGTGCCGCCTTGACTGCCGACCGCATTGCTTCCTCTGCCGAGTTCTTCTCATTCGGTACGAACGACTTGACTCAGATGACATTTGGTTATTCACGCGACGATATCGCTTCCTTCCTCCCGATTTATCTGGAGAAGAAGATTCTGAAAGTAGACCCGTTCCAGGTACTCGACCAGAATGGTGTAGGACAGTTGGTGCGCATGGCTACTGAAAAGGGACGTGCTATCCGTCCGGATTTGAAGTGCGGTATCTGCGGCGAACATGGCGGTGAGCCTTCTTCTGTGAAGTTCTGCCACAAAGTTGGCTTGAATTATGTCAGCTGTTCTCCGTTCCGTGTGCCTATTGCACGTCTGGCTGCGGCGCAGGCTGCCATTGAAGGCTGATATCAATAATACTGAATAATGACATTTATGGGCTGCATGCTTTACTTGGTAATGGCATGCGGCCCATTTTGTTGGAAAAAACTGTAGTTTCTATTAATTTATTTGTGTTTTCTTTAGTATATTTGCTTCCTATAATTTTATAGTTTCCAATAAGCAAGCAATAAACGATGATATTAACAATTACGGCAGCATATGATGTCTGGACCAGCGACCTCTATCAGAAGAATGAAGCACTAATATACAGTTTTGGAATGATTGTCATTCTGCTCTTGGTCATCATGATAATCATTTCCATCAGCAAGAGCAAAAGGTTGAAGACGTTGCAGCGCATCAATGAGGTTGCCGAAGAATCCAATCAGCTGAAGAATGCTTTCATAGCTAATATGACTCACGAAATACGTACTCCTTTGAATGCTATTGTAGGCTTTACAACCATGCTTGCCGAAATGGATAATCTGGACAGAGAAACCCGTATGGCTTTCCTGAAAGAGATTAATGATAACAAGGACTCGCTGCTGCAACTGGTCAATGACTTGCTGGACTATTCGAAGATTGAGGCAAATACCCTGGAATATAACGATGGAGAAGTGGATGTAAACGCGCTGATTGATGAAGTCTGCACGACGGAGAATATGCGCTCGCATCCCACGGGCATTCAGGTGGAGTTTGTAGAACGGTTGCCTCAATGCCGTTTGGTGGTAGACCGTGTGCGTTTTGCCCAAGTCATAGGTAACTTGGTGAGGAATGCCTTGAAGTTTACGGAAATGGGCAGTGTGAAAATCGGTTGCAGGAGATTGAGCAACCATAACTTCTATTTTTATGTGGCAGATACAGGCTGTGGTATCGATGAAGTGGGAAGACATGCCATCTTTGAACGGTTTGTGAAGATGAACTACAATATCAAAGGTACGGGGTTGGGGCTTTCCATCACCAAATCTATTGTGGAGCACTATGGGGGAGGTATCGGTGTGGAGTCTAAGAAAGGGGAAGGCTCCACCTTCTATTTCACGTTGCCTGCCGGTATTGAATACAAAGAGTACGGTAAATTTTGATTTGCCAGTCCAAGGCAAGGCTCAATCAGCCATTTTTTTTAACTTCTTGAAGTGGCAGATTACTTCCAGATAATCGCGGTCGGTGCAGGCATTGAATTTATTCCATAAATCACCCATTACAACGGCACCACCGAATCCGTAATCCTTAATCTCCAGTATGTTGTCGGGAGTAATGCCTCCCAAAGCCATGACTCTACTGTCTATGACCTTACTTTTTCCTGCTTGCCGCAACTCTTCGGCTGTGAAGCCGGACGTGACTCCGGACTTTGTGATGCAATTATATATCGGGCTTAGGAACAGATAGTCATAGAAATGCTTCTTGTTCTGCACTTCGTCCAGTGAATGGCAGGTGCAACTGATGTGGCCCGAATAGTCGTGGGGCTCTTTGGGATTGCGGGTGTTTAGATGAATCCCCATCAGGCTGAACTCTTCCTGCAGGTAGAAGTGCTCATGGGTAATGATGCGCTTATGGTATTTTTCGGGTATCAGCGTTAAAAGCCGTTCTGAATACATGGCGGGAGTTTCCGGCTTCCTCAGATGTAGAATATCCAGCCCCTCTTCGAATAGTGCCGTGATAATCTTGTCTTCTTCCACAAAAAATGTGGGTGCTGTTACTACGATGAGTTTCATTTCTTTTGTTTAACTTTTAAGTTTAGCAAAGTTAATGAATACTTATGGTAGAAGCCAAAGAATTTCTTTAAAATATGTTAGATGGCTATTTTAAACAAGAAAACGCATTCTTGAACCTTAGTTGCTCAAGAATGCGTCATTAACATGTTTAGTGGGACCTTGTTGCTTATTTCAGTCTTTTACCTACTACATCCCAGTCGATGATGCTCCACAGTTCGTTCACATGGTCGGCACGGCGGTTCTGGTAATCAAGATAGTAGGCATGTTCCCACACGTCGAATCCGAGTAGCGGAACAAGACCGGCGCGTACCGGATTGCTACCGTTGGCTTCTTTGGTGATGTGGAGTTTGCCGTTCTTGTCGGCAGACAACCAAGCCCATCCGGAGCCGAACAAGCCGACAGCTGCCGCGTTGAATTCCTTCTTGAAATTCTCAAAGCTGCCGAAGTCGCGTTTGATGGCTTCTGCCAGCTTGCCGGTAGGCTCGCTGTGGGCAGGCTTCGGAGCAAACTGTAAGAAGTATAATGTGTGGTTCAACACTTGTCCTGCATTGTTGAAGATGGCACCGTCCGGTGCTGTGGCAACAATGGTTACCAGGTCTTTGCCTTCAAATTCCGTTCCCGGAACGAGGTTGTTGAGGTTGTTCACGTAGGTTTGCAGATGTTTACCGTAGTGGTAATCTATGGTTTGCTGACTGATTACAGGTTCCAGTGCATTGTTGGTGTAGGGAAGTTTTGGCATTTCGTAAGTCATAACTGTTATCATTAAAATCGTTAATATTGTATTCATAAGTTTCAATTATTTAATTTTGGAACTTTACTATATAAACACTATAACCTATAGAAATGTTCGTACGTCTCCGAAGCTTTTTTTATCTTTGCCTCCGTAAAAACAAAGGAAGAAAAAATATCATCATTTTAAGATTATACGGATATGCCCGATTATATAGAGGAACTGAACGAAGGACAACGGAACGCGGTGTTATACAATGACGGTCCGTCACTGGTGATAGCCGGTGCCGGTTCGGGAAAGACGCGCGTGCTGACCTACAAGATTGCTTATCTGCTGGAGAATGGCTACCAGCCTTGGAACATTCTGGCATTGACCTTTACCAACAAGGCGGCGCGCGAAATGAAGGAGCGTATAGCCCGTCAGGTAGGGCCGGAGAGGGCGCGCCATCTGTGGATGGGAACCTTTCACTCCATGTTCCTGCGCATTCTGCATGTCGAGGCCGGGCATATCGGCTTCACTTCGCAGTTTACCATTTACGATACGGCAGACAGTAAAAGCTTGATACGTTCCATTATCAAGGAAATGGGGCTGGATGAGAAAGTGTACAAGCCGGGGATGGTGCAGGCGCGTATCTCGAATGCCAAGAATCATCTGGTTTCTCCGGCAGGCTATGCCAACAACAAGGAGGCTTACGAAGGAGACCGTGCAGCCAAGGTTCCGGCGCTTCGCGACATCTACCAGAGATATTGGGAGCGTTGCCGGCAGGCAGATGCGATGGACTTCGACGATTTGCTGTTCTACACATTCCTGCTGTTCCGGGACCACCCCGAGGTGTTGGCGCGTTATCAGGAGCAGTTCCGTTACATTCTGGTGGATGAGTATCAGGATACCAATTTTGCACAGCACAGCATCGTGCTGCAACTTGCCAAGAACCATCAGCATGTCTGTGTGGTGGGGGATGATGCACAGAGTATCTACTCCTTCCGTGGTGCCGATATTGACAATATTCTCTACTTTACGAAAGTATATCCCGATACGAAGGTCTTCAAGCTGGAGCAGAATTACCGTTCCACCCAGACCATTGTCCGCGCGGCCAACAGCCTGATAGAAAAGAACCAGTGGCAGATACGCAAGGAAGTGTTCTCGGAAAAGGAGAAGGGAGAGGCCATTGGTGTGTACCAGGCATACAGTGATGTGGAAGAAGGGGATATTGTGGTGAATAAGATAGCTGAACTGCGGCGTGAAAAGCGCTATGCCTACTCTGATTTTGCGATACTCTACCGTACCAATGCGCAGAGCCGTATCTTTGAGGAAGCCATGCGCAAACGCAGTATGCCTTACCGTATTTACGGAGGCTTGTCGTTCTATCAACGCAAGGAAATCAAAGATGTTATTGCTTACTTCCGTCTGATAGTGAATCCCAATGATGAAGAGGCTTTCAAACGTATTATCAATTATCCTGCACGGGGTATCGGAGATACGACAGTGGGAAAAATCATTGCTGCCGCCACCGGGCACAATGTAAGTTTGTGGACCGTGCTTTGTGAGCCGTTGGCGTATGGCTTGAACTTCAATAAAGGTACGGTGGGAAAGTTGCAGGCATTCCGCGAACTTATATCCGCCTTTATCACAGATGCTGCGGAGAAGAATGCCTACGAGATCGGTGCCGACATTATTCGCCAATCGGGCATCATCAATGATGTGTGTCAGGACAACTCTCCCGAGAATCTGAGCCGTAAGGAGAATATAGAGGAGCTGGTGAACGGTATGAGTGATTTTTGTGCCCAACGGCAGGAGGAAGGAAACCCGAACGTGTTGTTGGGTGACTTCCTTTCGGAAATTTCCCTTCTTACCGACCAGGATTCGGATAAGGATGGGGACGATGAGAAGATAACCCTGATGACTGTACATTCGGCCAAGGGATTGGAGTTCAAGAATGTGTTTGTAGTGGGGATGGAGGAGAATCTTTTTCCCAGCGGCATGGTGGGTGACTCTCCCCGGGCATTGGAGGAAGAACGGCGGCTGTTCTATGTAGCCATCACACGTGCCGAAGAACACTGTTTCCTATCGTATGCAAAGACGCGTTTCCGATATGGCAAGATGGAGTTTGGCAGTCCCAGCCGTTTCCTGAAGGATATAGATATACGTTTCCTGCGTCTGCCTCAGGATGCGGGAATGTTCCGCAGGGTAGAGGAGGAAGCCGCCGCTTTCCGCAGGGAGAACGCCAGAGGTTTTGCGCCTGATAGGGAAGATGCTCCGTATGGAGGAAAAGAGCGTGTGTCTGTACGACCGAAACAGCAGATTATTGCGCCGACCGTTCCACGTAATCTGAAACGGGTGGCGCCTTCTGCAAATACGGCAAGTACATCGCCTTCTGCCGGCGGGTCTGCCAATCGTGTACAGCAGGGACAACTGATAGAGCACGAACGTTTCGGCCTGGGTGAAGTTTTGAAAGTGGAGGGCGAAGGAGACAATGCGAAAGCCACCATCCGCTTCAAGAATGCGGGAGACAAACAACTTTTGCTGCGCTTCGCGCGTTTTAAAGTGCTGTCATAGGATAGTCGCATCTTTTGTCTCACACAGAAACGGGATATTTGTAAGAGGATGATGGCATAAGTGTAGGACCGTGGTATCTTAAAAAAAGACAGTTAGAACGATACATACGGACAATTTAGAATAGTAAATATAGATAGAAGAATGACAAATAAAGACTTTTCCCTTTTCCCTTCTCCCTGCTATATTATGGAAGAAGGATTGCTGAGAAAGAACCTCGCACTGATAAAAAGTGTGGCCGACCGCGCAGGTGTGGAGATAATCCTCGCTTTCAAATCATTTGCCATGTGGCGTTCCTTTCCCATTTTCAGGGAGTATATAGACCACTCTACGGCAAGTTCCGTCTACGAAGCCCGTCTGGCATTGGAGGAGTTCGGAAGTAAGGCGCATACGTACTCACCGGCCTATACCGAGGCCGATTTTCCGGAGATAATGCGGTGCAGCAGTCATATCACTTTCAATTCGCTTTCGCAGTTCCACCGCTTTTATCCGGTAGTGGTGGCGGAGGGAAGCGGCATTTCCTGCGGTATCCGCATCAATCCCGAATACTCTGAGGTGGAAACGGAGCTTTATAATCCCTGCGCACCCGGTACCCGCTTCGGTGTAATGGCCGACCAGCTTCCCGAAGAACTTCCGGCGGGTATTGAAGGTTTTCACTGTCATTGTCATTGCGAGTCTTCTTCCTACGAACTGGAACACACATTGGAGCACTTGGAAGGAAAATTCTCCCGCTGGTTCTCACAGATTAAGTGGTTGAATTTAGGAGGCGGGCATCTGATGACGCGTAAGGATTATGATGTAGAGCATCTTGTCCGTCTGTTGCAAGGCTTGAAGGGGCGCTATTCGCATCTTCAAATCATTCTTGAGCCCGGTTCCGCTTTCACTTGGCAGACCGGTGTGCTGAGCTCGGAGATAGTGGACATCGTGGAAAACCGCGGCATTCGTACTGCCATTCTCAACGTTAGCTTTACGTGCCACATGCCGGATTGCCTGGAGATGCCCTATCAGCCTGCAGTGCGTGGAGCGGAGATGGGTGATGCGGGTCCTTATGTCTATCGTCTTGGAGGAAACTCCTGCCTAAGCGGCGACTATATGGGACTGTGGAGTTTCGACCATGAGCTGCAGATAGGGGAGAGAATCATCTTTGAGGACATGATACATTACACCACTGTAAAGACGAATATGTTCAATGGAATTCACCATCCGGCCATTGCAATGTGGACAAAAGAAGGAAAAGCTGAAGTTTTCAAGCAATTTTCTTATGAAGATTATCGTGGGCGAATGAGTTGATAATCAAAAGTCTGCTTGTATGCCTGGCGAAAATGTACACTTTTCTGTGTGAAAAAAGTCTGCGGAATGTTTGCAGGTTTAAGGAAAATATCTACCTTTGCATCCGCAATCGCGGAAATAGCTCAGTTGGTAGAGCATAACCTTGCCAAGGTTAGGGTCGCGAGTTCGAGTCTCGTTTTCCGCTCAACGCAGTTTAGATTGCAATTACCTATGCCCAGGTGGCGGAATTGGTAGACGCGCACGTTTCAGGTGCGTGTGTCGAGAGGCATGCAGGTTCGAGTCCTGTTCTGGGCACAAAGGTAAAGCAGTCGGTTCTTTGAATTGTTGAAAGTAAGTTGGAGAGGTGGCGGAATTGGTAGACGCGCTACTTTGAGGGGGTAGTGACAATTATGTCGTGGGAGTTCGAGTCTCCTTCTCTTCACGCTTTTATACATTGCGGAAATAGCTCAGTTGGTAGAGCATAACCTTGCCAAGGTTAGGGTCGCGAGTTCGAGTCTCGTTTTCCGCTCTTTCAGATGTATTGAAGATGACCTATGCCCAGGTGGCGGAATTGGTAGACGCGCACGTTTCAGGTGCGTGTGTCGAGAGGCATGCAGGTTCGAGTCCTGTTCTGGGCACAAAGGTAAAGCAGTCGGTTCTTTGAATTGTTGAAAGTAAGTTGGAGAGGTGGCGGAATTGGTAGACGCGCTACTTTGAGGGGGTAGTGACAATTATGTCGTGGGAGTTCGAGTCTCCTTCTCTTCACGCTTTTATACATTGCGGAAATAGCTCAGTTGGTAGAGCATAACCTTGCCAAGGTTAGGGTCGCGAGTTCGAGTCTCGTTTTCCGCTCTTTCAGATGTATTGAAGATGACTTATGCCCAGGTGGCGGAATTGGTAGACGCGCACGTTTCAGGTGCGTGTGTCGAGAGGCATGCAGGTTCGAGTCCTGTTCTGGGCACTTTACTCCTCAAAAAAGGAGAGTCATCCCATGCGGAAATAGCTCAGTTGGTAGAGCATAACCTTGCCAAGGTTAGGGTCGCGAGTTCGAGTCTCGTTTTCCGCTCTTTTCAGATAAAAAAATCCCGCAAGCATTGTTCGGTGCTTGCGGGATTTTTTTGTTGTATGGAAGTTGTTGTTACAGTTTCTGTAATGAGAATCCGAGCATCATTCCGTCGTAGCTGTTGGCCAGCGAGCCGATACTCTTCAGAGTGGAGTTGCTGCTTTTGCTGGAGAGGAAGGTTATCAGTTTCAGTAGCTTGTCCGATTCGAACAGCAGGTCCATAGTTGTGGAGGTAGCGTTGACCTTGGCATTCATACCTATCAGCTTGGCGAATTTCAAGTTGACCTTTTGGGTGGATGCATCGTAGGAGTAGCTTCCCTTCATGCTCTTTTGCCCTACTTTGGCGCTGAATGTGCTGTCGGCGTTGAATGTGAATGACATTTGCCCGGCTTTGATGCCTACTTTGGCAAGCTGTTCGTCCAGTTTCTTTTCTGCGGCTGTGGCGGCAACGGCACCGCCGGCTTTCTGCAGCAGGTTGTCCGATTCGAATTCAATGGCGGAGCCGGTATACGACCAAGTGCCGGTCATATCCGCTGTTGACTTGCCGGTCACGGCATTTACCGCCTTCTCTATATTTTCTTTGTTGAACAAATCCTTGATGGATTGTGCATGACTATTGCTGGTCAGCAGTAGTGCGGCAACAAACAGTTGCCAAAAAACTAATCTTTTCATTTTACTTATTTCTATTGTTTGCTATTCAGGCTTTTGTTGATACTTTCGATATAGTCCAGCAGTTCTTTCCGTCCCATGCGGTTTTCAGAAGAGGTGATGAAGTAGGGGGGCAGCTCTTCCCATTGTTCCTTCAACTGTTCCAGGTATTCGTTGATGTGGGTGTTCAGTCTGCCGCCTTTCAGTTTGTCGGCCTTTGTGAAGACGATGGCAAAGGGTACACCGTTCTCGCCCAGCCATTCCGTAAACTCGAGGTCGATGGCTTGGGGAGCCAGCCGGCTATCTATAAGAACAAACAGACAAGTCATCTGTTCGCGTTGCAGTATATAACTTTCTATAATACGTTTGATTTGTTCCTGCCCTTTCTGTCCCCGTTTGGCGTAGCCGTATCCCGGAAGGTCTACAATGTACCAGCTCTTGTTGATGAGGAAATGGTTGATGAGCATGGTCTTTCCCGGTGTGGCAGAGGTCATGGCGAGCCCTTTTCTCCCGGTCAGCATATTGATGAGACTGGATTTTCCTACGTTGGAGCGTCCGATGAAAGCATATTCGGGAAATGTACCGGTGGGGCATTTCCGCACGTCTGTGTTACTGATGACGAATTCAGCGTTTGTAATATCCATTTTATTGCCTTTTTGGGGTTTTACGTGTGGCAAAGGTAGCACTAATTTCATAAGTTTGCACTATCTTTGCCCAGAAAGCGAAGATAGGCTGCACCTCAGCATAAAAAATGAACGAGTTCATTTTATTCTGCATTCGGTTTGCACTATCTTTGTGGCCAATAGGAGAATTTTAAGTATGAATGGACAGTTTCCCTCTACATTATTGGAGAAGGCGGTAAATGAGTTTGCCAAGTTGCCCGGAGTGGGACGCAAGACGGCTATGAGGCTGGTTCTTCACCTGCTCCGCCAGGATACGGCAGTGGTGGAAGCGTTCGGCAATGCCATCGTGACGCTGAAGCATGAAGTGAAATATTGCAAGGTATGCCATAATATATCAGATACGGAGACGTGCCGTATCTGTTCCAGTCCGCAACGGGACGCCTCTGTGGTTTGTGTGGTAGAGAACATCCGCGATGTGATGGCTGTGGAAGCCACACAACAGTTCCGTGGTTTGTATCACGTGCTGGGAGGCGTCATCTCGCCGATGGATGGCATTGGCCCCGGAGACTTGCAGATAGAAAGCCTTGTGCGGCGGGTAGCCGCCGGCGGCATCAATGAAGTGATTCTTGCGCTGAGCACGACGATGGAGGGAGATACTACTAACTTTTATATCTACCGCAAGCTGGAAAAACTGGGTGTGAAGCTCTCCGTCATAGCCCGTGGCATTTCCATCGGTGACGAATTGGAGTATACGGATGAAGTGACTCTGGGACGCAGTATTGTGAACCGTACTCCATTTTCCGGAACTGCCTGATTGTTTGGGGCCATTATCAATTATTCATTATCCACTATCAATTTACTAAATGGAAGAACAAATAAAGAAGACCGCAGCGCGTGTCCGAACAACTTTTGCCTATTTCTGGATGCTTCCCATCCTGTTCGTTCTACTTGGAGAAACCGGAGGCGGATTGGTAGGTATGTATGCTGGAGATGTACGTGCCACCTATATGGCTGAGACGGTAACCATTCTGCTGGCTGCCTCTTGCGTACCCATAGCCCTGAAACTCTTTTCATGGGTATTAATCCGGAAAATAGATGTAGTGACGCTTCCCGAAGCCCTCCGTCTCTATGCGCTGTGGAGTGGCGTGCGGCTGGCATTGCTTGCCATACCGGTGCTTGCAGGCTTTTTCACCTATTATATCATGTTGAGCAGTACGGGTGCACTGTGTGCACTGATAGGACTGACGGCTTCTCTGTTCTGCCTGCCGGGTGAGGGACGCCTGCGTAAAGAACTGCATATCAATAAAGAAGAAGAAATGTAACCGACTGGAAAATATGAATAAATCTTATTTCTGCAGTGAAAGGGTGCGTCTCCGTGCTATGGAGCCGGAAGACCTGGAAGTGATGTATGCTATGGAGAATGATTCCCAGACTTGGGATGTGACGAACTTCACCGTACCCTATTCCAGATTTGTCTTGAAACAATATATTGAGAATTCCGAATGCGATATGTTTGCCGACCGCCAGCTGCGTATGATGATTATACGTGTAGAGGATGATGCGGTGATAGGCACCATCGATATTACAGAGTTTTCTCCCATGCATGCCCGGGGAGAGGTGGGTATTGCCATACGGAAGGAGTATCAGGGCAATGGTTATGCCAAGGAAGCGCTGCGTTTGCTGTGCGACTATGTTTTCAGTTTCCTATATCTGAAACAGTTGATAGTCCATATCTCGGTGGATAATGAGGCAAGTATCTGCCTTTTTGAATCCTGCGGTTTTGTGCGTTGTGGGCTTTTGAGGGAGTGGTGGCGCGTAGGAGGGTGCTATAAGGATGTCGTACTGTTGCAACTTCTCCGCAGCACTAATTGAACGTTGGAATCTGGGGGAAGCGCGACCATATTTCATATTTTGCTCCCAGCTTGCACAATGCCTTCTTCCAGAGTGTGCCGCTGGCCGCCTCGTCCATTAGCGAACTGATGTTTTCTTTGCCTACCAGCCAGGTGTTTTCTTCAATTTCCCGGCCCAGCTGTTCGTACTCCCAGCCGGAGTATCCCAAAAAAAATCTGATTCTGCCTTTAACGGGATTTCCCTGCATGATGTAGTCTTTAATGGCTTCAAAATCACCGTTCAGGTAGAAGCCTTTGCCGATGGACAATGCTCCGGTAATGCCCTCGAGCGTGTGTAGATAGAACAACGTATCTGTGCTGAGCGGTCCTCCTTTATAGATAGGTATGTTTTCCGGGCAGTCGAAGTCTTTCAGCACATCATTCAAGAATAGGGGGAGCGGTTTGTTCAGAACCAGTCCCATTGTGCCGTCATGTGTATGGTCCACCAGTAGAATGACGGATCGCCCAAACATATGGTCACACAAAAAGGGTTCGGAAATCAAGACCTTTCCCCGGGCAGGAACCACATGGTTTGTTTCTATCTTGAATAGATCTATATTGCTATACATGCCCCTAATATACATAATATTCCACAATAAACAAAAGTTCTTCGCTGTTTTTCATTTTAAAAGTTTCTTTTCTCAGATTTTATGGCTTTTTTTATTCGGAGAAAATACTTAAGTTTGCAAGTAATTGGCAATTTAATGCAATGAAATATACTACATTATATACGTTAATTTTAGGGCTGTTTTCTATAGGATGGACGGATTGCCCGGAGGATTTTATGGAGCGTATGCAGCGTCCGGGACATTCTGAAATACAGCTTTCTAAAGTGACGATAAGTGGCCGTGTGCTGGATGAAAGCGGGTTTCCGCTGGCCGGTGCCACTATTCAAGAGAAAGAAACTGCCAATGGTGCGATAGCGGATTCGGAAGGAAAATTCACTCTGGTGGTTGCCGATAATGCAGTGCTTCGTGTTTCGTTTATCGGCTACATTTCCCAGGATATTGAGGTGGAAGGACGTTCGACCTTTCATATCACGCTAAGAGAAGATATGATAGAGCTGGATAACGTTATTGTTACCGCTTTGGGTATCGAAAAGAAAGAAAATTCTCTTTCTTACGCCACAGATTTAATAAAAAACGAGGAGTTGACGCGAGTAAAAATGCCCAACTTAATTACTTCGTTGACCGGCAAGTCGGCAGGTGTGCGTGTCAATCAGGTTTCTTCCGGTCTGGGAGCCTCAGCCAAAGTCAGTATCCGTGGAATCCGCTCGGTGGCGAGTGACAACCAACCGCTGTATGTGATAGACGGTGTTCCCATTCTGAACTCCACTTCCGAGCAAGCATACTCTGCCATAGGTGGAACGGCCAATGCCGGCAACCGTGACGGAGGAGATGGCATTTCCAATCTGAATCCTGAGGATATAGAGAGTATCAGTATCCTGAAAGGAGCTCCAGCGGCAGCTTTGTATGGTAGTCAGGCCGCCAATGGGGTGATACTGATTACTACAAAGAAGGGGCAGTCGCACGGGCAGCGCAGTGTTTCTTTCTCGACGAGCCTGATGTTCGACAATGCTTTTGCACTACCCAAGATGCAGAACCGCTATGGAGTAAGTGACGGTGTGGACAGTTGGGGAGAACGGGCAAACCTTCCCGAATATGATAATCTGAGAGACTTCTTCTCTACTGGTGTCACCTCCATAACTTCCATCTCCTTGAGTCACGGCAATGAGAAGTTGCAGAACTATTTCTCCTATGCCAATACTACGGGGCATGGCATCATTGGGAAACATAACCTTTCGAAGCACAACCTCACTTTCAGAGAGACTTCCGTTCTGTTGAATTCCCGTCTGAAGTTAGATGGCAGTATGAACTTGATGCGCCAGGTGGTGAAGAACAAGCCTACCGTGGGTGGTTTCTACATGAATCCTTTGGTGGGGCTCTACCGTTTTCCACGGGGTGAGGATATTTCTTATTATAAGGAGAACTTCGAGGTTTATGATGAGGGTAGAAACCTGAACATACAGAATTGGCATACCTCCTACGAGGATTTTGAGCAGAATCCCTACTGGATTACCAATCGCATATTGAGCAAGGAGAACCGTATGCATGTCATAGTCTCCTTATCTGCCAATCTGAAGATAAACGATTGGTTAAGCCTGCAGGCCCGTGGCAATGTAGACTATATTAACGACAAGGTGCGCCAGCAGTTCTATGCCTCTACCGCTCCGGCGTTAGCGGGAGCCAATGGGCGTTATATCGAGATGGACTATCAGGAAACCCAATATTACGGAGACGCCATACTGATGATGAAAAAGCAGTGGGATGCATTCTCTCTCAACGCGGCGCTCGGTGCCAGTATCAATGACAAGACAGTGAACTCCACCCGCTATGACTCTAAAACAGCTTCGCTGAAATATGCCAATGTGTTCAATCTGGCCAATATCATCATGAATGGTTCCGCTGGGCTGGACCAGAAGATTGATGCGCGGCGCCAATTGCAGTCCTTGTTTGCGACGGCACAACTGGGCTACAACGAGTTTGTCTATCTTGATTTGTCGGCCCGTAATGACTGGTCCTCCACGCTGGCTTATACATCTCATGAGAAAAGCGGGTTCTTCTATCCCTCCGTGGGATTTTCGCTGATATTCAATAAGCTGATGACTTTACCCCGATGGGTGTCACTGGCAAAGATAAGGGGGGCATACAGCATGGTGGGCAATGATATTCCCATGTTCATCACAAATCCTTCCTCGCATATCACGGCGGGTGGAGAGTTCCTGGCAAGTGATGCCGCGCCGTTCAAGGATATGGAACCGGAGATGACGCATTCCTTTGAGGCGGGTATAGAAGCGCGTTTTTTAAAGAACCGCATTGGTTTGAATGCCACTTTCTATAAGACGAATACCCGGAACCAGTTCTTCAAGCTTCCCACTCTGTCGGGCGATAAATATGCCTACCGTTATGTCAATGCGGGTAATATACAGAATGTGGGGTGGGAGGTTTCATTGGATGCCGTTCCTTTGCTGACAAACCATTTCAAGTGGAAAACAGAGGTAAACTTCTCCACCAACCGCAACAAGATAATTTCACTGCACGAAGCGCTGAAGGAGTTTCTTTACGGTCCTACCAGCTTCTCGTCCAGTTATGCCATGAAATTGGTGAAAGGGGGCTCTATCGGTGACATCTACGGAAAAGCTTTTGTACGTGACGATGCGGGCAATATCGTTTACGGCACGGAAGGAGACAATACCGGCATGCCTTTGGTGGAAGGTGATGGCAATACGGTGAAAGTGGGCAATGCCAATCCAAAACTGATGCTGGGCTGGAATCATATGCTGTCTTACAAGAATTTTTCTTTCTATTTTCTGGTGGATTGTCGCTTTGGAGGCGATATTTTGTCCCAGACGCAGGCGGATATGGATATGTATGGCGTTTCTGAAGTCACGGCCCGGGCCAGAGACAAAGGTTATGTAATGCTTGAAGGTAACCGGATAGATAATGTGAAAGGATTTTATAAGAATGTTGTAGGCGGACGGGCCGGGGTGACGGAATATTATATGTATGATGCCACGAACATCAGGCTGCGTGAGCTGTCCGTGGGCTACCAACTGCCTGCAGCCTGGATGGAAAAGACCAAAGTCCTCAAGCGGGCACAACTGTCCTTTTCGGGACGCAACTTGTTCTTCTTCTACAAAAAGGCGCCTTTCGACCCTGACCTGGTACTCTCTACGGGCAATGATAACCAGGGAATTGAAGTCTACGGTATGCCTACCACGCGTAGTTGGGGATTTTCTTTGAAGTGTGAATTTTAAGAGGGGGGGGAGACTTGATATGAAGAGGATTATAGTACTGATTGGCATGGTTTTCGTGTTTCTGGCTTGTACGGGAGACTTTAAGGAAATCAATACGGACAAGTCCGGTGTGACGGACGAGAACTTGCAGGCCGACTATAACGAACATGGCATCCGTCTTGGAATCATCCAGCAAGGCATCTATTTCAATTACGACTACGGAAAGGGGAAGAACTGGCCTTTTCAGTTGACCCAGAATTTGAATGCCGATATGTTCAGCGGTTACATGCACGATGCCAAGCCTCTGAATGGAGGTTCGCACAATTCGGACTACAACTTGCAGGATGGATGGAACAGCGCCATGTGGGGACATACCTATGAGTATGTTTTCCCGCAGATATATCAGTCGGAGAATGCCACACGTGATCGCATGCCTGCCTTTTTCGGCATTACCAAGATACTGAAGGTGGAAGTGATGCACCGTGTCACGGACTATTACGGCCCTATTGTGTATAGTCATTTTGCCGATCTCGAAGCCCGTTATATGCCCGACACGCAGAAAGAGGTCTATAATGCATTTTTCTGTGAACTCGATACGGCTGTAGCTGTACTTTCCGATTATATTGTCGAGCATCCGGGAGCTTCGGAGTTTGCGCGTTTCGATATGTTGTTGGACGGTGATTATGACTCTTGGATAAAGTTTGCCAACTCGTTGAGGATGCGGCTTGCCATGCGCATTGCGGTAGCCAGTCCGGAGAAGGCAAAAACGGAATTCCGTAAAGCGATGGATAATGAATACGGAGTCATTCGGGAGGCGGACGAGTCGGTGGCGGTTTCCACGGCGAGTGGATATACCAATCCGTTGGGCGAGATAAACCTTGTTTGGAATGAAGCTTATATGGGAGCGCCGATGGAGTCCATACTGAACGGATATGAAGATCCCCGTCGTGAAATCTATTTTGCCACTTGCCAGGATGAACAGTTTGCAGGCGAGTATCGCGGCATTCGTCAGGGTACATGCTTTGCACATAACTATTATAATACACTCTCAAAATTGAAAGTTACCCAGCAGACTGATGCAGTGTTGATGCCGGCAGCAGAAGTCTGGTTCCTGCGTGCCGAGGCTGCCCTACGGGGATGGACCGATGAGTCGGTGAAAACCTGCTATGAAGAAGGGGTAATGGCTTCTTTCCGTCAGTATGGCATCTTGCAGTCCGATGCTTATCTGGAGAGCGACTTGTTGCCTGCCGATTTTGTGGATACCTACGATATGGAGAATGATATTACCGCCCGTTGTCAGGTTTCGCCACGCTGGCTGGAGTCAGCGGATAGGGATACGAAACTGGAGAAGATTATTACCCAAAAATGGATTGCCATGTTTCCCGAAGGGTGTGAAGCTTGGGCGGAACAGCGCCGGACGGGGTATCCCCGGCTATTCCCCGTGCGCTTTAATCACAGTAAAGACGGGTGTATAGATACTGAGACAATGATTCGCCGTCTGAACTTTCCCGGCGGACTGAAGACGGAGAATGCCGAGCAGTATGCCGCTTTGGTAGAGGCACTGGGTGGAGATGACAATGCCGGTACCCGATTGTGGTGGGATACCGGCATCAACTGGTAGAGATACCTTATTATATAGGGATATTTTTTATTGGATGGGGTGATTCTCGGCAAAAATTGCCATACGTTCGTCCAACTGGTCGTACTGATGGTCTTGGATAAAGGAAGTGCAGGCACGTAATCCTTCCTGATGGCTTCCGGTGGTCACCAGTGAAATGGCGCTTACACCGTAGTACATTAGTTCCCGCGCAAGTTCTCCGCTACTCATGCCCGGGTAACCGATGGTGAAATAGAAACCGTCGGCAACGGGATCACCCAAATCATTGTCGTATACCAAGTGGAAACCGTGGCGCAAGAAGATTTCTTTCAGGCGGCGGGCACGTTCACCGTATACTTTCACTTCATCAAGAAAGTTGTATTGATCTTCATTAGCTGCTTTAAGCATGGCGGCAAGAGCATACTGAGCAGAGTGGCTGGTGCCGGAGGAGAGTGCATAGAGTACGCGGTGGATGAATACTGTGCCGAAGGTGCCGCCGCCGTAGCGTTGTGTCAGCCCGGGATAGGCCCGGTGATACAGTTTGTCCGAAATGCAGCTGACACCGATACGTTGACCGGCATAGCTGAAAGCTTTGGAACCGGAAATGAGCAGCACGTAATAGTCCGTATAGTGTGCCACAGAAGGTTGGTAAGGCGCTTGGAACGGTTTGCTCAAGTCTTGGCGGAAGTCCATGGCAAAGTAGGCGAGGTCTTCCAACACAATGACGTCATATTGGGTTGCCAGTTCGCCGATGATGCGCAACTCTTCTTCTTTCAGGCAAATCCAGCTGGGGTTGTTGGGATTGGAATAGACGATGGCAGAGATATTGCCTTTGCTGAGGTAACTTTCCAGCTTCGCTTTCAACTTGTCGCCACGGTAGTCATATACGTCAAAGGTTTCATATTTCTGTCCCATCACGACCAGCTGCTGCTTCTGTACCGGGAAACCGGGATCGATGAAGAGAATGGTATCCTTTTTCTCATCGCACTGGCTACATGTGAGGAATGAAGCGAAAGTTCCTTGCATGGAGCCGGTAACTGGTACACAACCTTCGGGGGCTACATCTACATTGATAAAGGCTTTGATAAAACGTGATGCTTCCTCTTTCAAGGCGGGAAGTCCGTTAATGTCCGGGTAGAGGCTGGCAATACCATTCTGCAATGCCTCCACCTCGGCCTTTACGCCGACGGCTGAGGGGGGGAGTCCGGGTACACCCATTTCCATTTTTATGAATTCCACACCCGATGCCGCTTCGGCATTGGCTGCAATGGCTTTTACTTCACGGATGGTTGCTTTGGCAAAGTCTGTGATATGAAAATCTGCGATAGTTTCATCTATCAACTTACGTTCAATAGGAGTATTTCTCATGATTTCAATATTAATTTAGTTTTGCAAAGGTAACATAAATCTCTTATAATCAAGCTATGTTAAAAAAAAGATGATTTTTTTTCTTTCAAGCTATTGCAGATATAAGAATTTTGTCTACCTTTGCAACCGCAATCGAGAGAGATAGCAACGAAAGAATGAAATAATGGTGCGTTAGTTCAGTTGGTTAGAATACATGCCTGTCACGCATGGGGTCACGGGTTCGAGTCCCGTACGCACCGCGAAAGGGAGTAACATTAGTTACTCCCTTTTTTGTTGTGTATCAAGCAATTAAGGCGTTGGGAGTAGATGGAGAACATATAAAAATTGGGTGCATATTTACCGGAAACTTACCAGTATTTCCCGATTTTTACCGATATTTTCACCTATAATGATACCGCCTTTGATACCATTTTTTTATTGTAGCGATAATCAGTAGATACCAAAACTCAAAAGAATATGAAATATCCGACAATGAGATTCGTCTTTGACCGTAAAAAGGTTGCGACAAAGACACACAAGGGACTCGTTCAAATTGAAGTTTTGAGCGAAGGTAAGAGAAAATGGATCGGAACCGGCGTTAAAGTCTATTCCGACCAATGGAATGATCGAAAGAAGATAATCAATTCGGTTGAAATGATTCAATTGAACCAGTGTCTTGATGAACAACTCCGGATTATCCAAAATTGGATTAATGAACTTATCAGCAAAAAGGAAGTTTTTGATTTTGATAAGCTGGATAGATTTTTGAGATATACCAATAAATCGGAAAGTTTTGTTGACTTTGTAGAAAGAAGAATTGAAGAGCGTGGAGATATAACGGAAAGTACCAAAGCTTCCCATCGGACATTTGCGACCTCATTACGTGAATTTGACAGAATAATATATTTTTCTGATCTCACAAAAGCCAATATCACATTGTATGATGATTGGTTACATGCTAAGGGCTATTCACAGCCGACAATATATAACTATCATAAACGTAACAAACGTTATATCCACGAGGCCATAAAGTTTGATTTGCTAAAAAATGATCCGTATAAGGGGGAGCGTTTTTCCCGTGGCAAACATGCCATCAGGAAATATTTGACTGCCGAAGAATTGAAGAAAGTGAAAGATGCTCAAATAGACTCGGAAACGATCTGTAGAGTCCGTGACCTTTTTATTTTTCAGGCATATACTGGAATATCCTATGCTGATCTTGCTAAATTCAATTTCAAACGTGACGTACAAAAACGCGGCAATAAGTATGTTATATTGGATATTCGTTTAAAGACAGAAGAAAACTATTTTATCGTATTACTGTCTCCTGCAATGGAAATATTGAAAAAATATGATTATGTGCTTCCGATTATCAGTAATCAACAATACAATTTGCGGCTTAAAATAGTTGCTGATTATGCAGGGCTTGATAGAAATTTGACCGTTCACATGAGCAGGAGTGATGCATAGTTTATCGGCATAGAATTGTACAGAATGCTGCTCCCGGAAGTGCTCCCCAACCAATTCGAAGAATCGGCTGAGGTGGAAGCTGCTGATATCTTTATGTGGCTCCTTACCCGTCTCCGGAGGGATAGAGGTGCGGTAGGCACGGTTGAGTAGCATGAGGACTTCGTAAAGTAAGGCGCGTAATATGCCCGTATCGTGTGGGTGGAAAGAGTCGATTTCGACCTTTATGTCGTGCAGAAGTTGGAGTATTCGTACATAGAGCCCGTTCGGCAGTTGGAGTTTGTCTACCATTTTTCCCATTCGGAAGAACGGGAGGTGCTGCACGAATAGTGGGTCTTTGAAGAAAGAGGTCAAAAAGGTATCCTCAAAAATTAGAGCATGACCGTTGCCGATACGGTCTGTGTCCCAACTGCGCACCTCACCTGGTTTGGAGAAGAATACATCACCGGGAGCTGCCAAGTGTGTCCGGTTACCGATAGTGAATTCTCCTTCTCCTTCTGTGATGAAGGTGATGTCATAGTAGGTCAGAATATGTACTTTTCCCTGGGTCAAGAATTTCCGGGTATACTGCAAATCAACGACATCTATCAGAAGTTCGCTTCCGTACTTAGTTTTGTAGAAATTGTATCGTGGGATGGCATTTTTCATGGCTTAACATTGTATGATGGCAGTAAAGTTAGAGAAAAAGCTGCTCCGTACAATAGCGAATAGGAAAATGTTGGGTAAAGACCGGGAGTTTTGTTTATCTTTGCACCCGCAATTATCAATCGCCTTGCAACGATTGTCTGGAATTATCATATTATGAAACAGAAACGAATACCATTGGTGGGCAGACAATACCTTGTGCCCTTCATTTTGATTACCTCTCTTTTCTTTTTGTGGGGATTTGCCCATGCCATTCTGAATGTACTGAACAAGCACTTTCAAGAGATACTGGATATCACGAAGACACATTCGGCCTTTATACAGATGACGATGTATATGGGATACTTCATTATGGCCATTCCTGCAGGATTTTTCATCAGTCGCTTCGGATACCGCCGGGGTGTGGTATTCGGTCTGTTGCTTTACGGCGTCGGTTCGCTGCTCTTTATCCCCGGGCAGCATTATCTGTCTTTTAATCTTTTCTTGTTTGCATTGTTCGTGATAGGCTGTGGACTGACGTTTCTTGAAACTGCCGCCAATCCTTATGCCACAGAATTGGGCGCAAAGGAAACTGCTGCCAGCCGGCTGAATTTCGCGCAATCCTTCAACGGTCTGGGATGTATCTGTGCACCGGTACTGGCTGGACTGCTGCTCTTCTCGAAGGATGGGCAGACGGGCTCGGGTAATGTCGCATTGCCCTATATCTGCATGGGGGTAATTGTGTTGCTGGTAGCGTTGGTCTTTTCAAGAATCAAGTTGCCCGAGATTGAACATAGTGTGGAGGTGGACGAAGCTGGTAATAAGGTCGGATTGTGGTCACACCGGCTTTTCATTTTCGGGCTGATAGCCTTGTTTGCCTATGAGGTCGGCGAGATTTCCATCAACAGCTTCTTCATCAACTACGTGGTGGAGCAGAATTGGATGAATGCCCGCGAAGCTTCCGTAGTGCTTTCTTTCGGTGGACTGGGATTATTTATGTTAGGACGTTTTGCCGGTAGCTGGATTATGGGACGTGTGCGTGCCGAGAAGATGTTGCTGGTTTGTGCTACGGGCACTGTGATGACTACCTTGTTGGTGTTGCTGGATGTAGGAATGGTGTCGCTTGCAGCTCTGTTGTGCGGATATGCATTTGAGGCTATTATGTTTCCCACGATTTTTGCACTTTCCTTGCGCGGGCTGGGCAACCATACCAAGAGGGCTTCCTCTTTCCTGATGATGTCTCCCGTGGGAGGCGTGGTAGGTCCGCTGTTGATGGGACTGGTGGCAGACCATACGACGATGGTGTGGGCGTTCATCGTACCGCTGGTTGCCTATTGCGTGGTGTGGGCATATGCCCGCAAGATGGTGTCCGTCTCTACCGCTTCTTCAATATAGAAGGAAGCCTGCGACTCCGGCAAGGATTATCAGTAAGATAGGGTGGAGGTTCCACTTCCACGTCACGCCGAAAGCGGCTGCAAAGATAAGTATGCTTTTGTAATCTATGAAATTTTCCTTGTTCATCAGCAATAGGGCAGCAGCAGCTATCAATGATACGGACATGGGCAGCAGTCCCGACATTGCCGCCTTGATGTATTTGTTGTCCTTGCATTTCACGAAGAAGTAAGAGATGAGCAATACCAGGATGAACGAGGGAAGACATACTGCAATGGTGGTCACGACAGCTCCCCACACGCTTTGAGTAACTGCATAGCCCACATAGGTGGCACTGTTGATGCCTATCGGACCAGGCGTCATCTGCGAGATGGCCACTACGTCCGTGAATTGTTGCAGGGTGAGCCAGTGATGGTGGTCCACCACCTCATATTGGATGAGGGACAACATGGCGTAACCGCCTCCGAAACCGAACATTCCGATTTTTAGATATACCAATATCAGCTGCCAATAAATCATATCTGTAATTTTCTCAGTTTATCTTTTAACCATAATGTATAGAGCATTCCTCCTGCAATTCCTGCAAGGACAATGTATACGGGGGATAGCCCGAATTGCCAGATGAGTATGGTGGCGATGGCTGGAAGCACCAGTTGCCAATACTTCAGCTTCAGTGCCCGTGCAGCCGAAATGCAGGGTATCACAATCAGTGCGACTACTGCCGGACGGATACCGTTAAAGATGCGTATCATCACCTGGTTGTCCTGAAAATGAGCGAAGAACATGGCTATCAGCATCATGATGACAAAAGAGGGGAGGATTGTGGCAAGTGCACACACCAGGCTACCTTTTACTTTATGCAGCTTGTAGCCGACGAATATGGATATATTGACAGCAAAAACACCGGGAAGTGACTGGGTCAACGCAAACATTTCCATGAAATCTTCTTTACTCATCCATCTCTTTTTTACGATTTCCCGTTCAATGAGAGGTATCATAGCGTATCCGCCACCGATAGTGAACATTCCTATCTTGGCAAAGGTCATAAAAAGCAGTAAATATTTCATTATTTCTCTTCGGGTGACTTTCTTTTGCAAAGAAACCCAAATTAATCAACATATACAAATTAGGGGGATAATATTTATTTATTAATATTTTATATTACAGGGCTATATTCTTAAATCTATTTAAAAGGAGAATATTCCGTCGTAAATAAGCTTTATCTTTAACACGTAATTACAAATAATATAAATGTAGATATGATACAGATAGTGCAATTACATGGTACGGATAAAAAGCTGTACGAGCTTGTAGCCCCTTTGGTTATGAGCCCGGAAGTGCTGAAACAGAACTACAATTACCCTTTCCGGACATCGGAAGAGTACGAGTGGTTTGTTGCTCTGGATAATAAACATGTTGTAGGTTTTGTGCCGGTGGAGCACAAGAAGTATGAATGTGTCATCAACAACTATTATATTAAGGAAAGGAATGTTGACACGCTAAAATTGCTTCTGGAAAAGGTACTTGAGAAGCAGGGCGAGGAGAGTAGTCTGACGGCTGTTAGCTTTGTTGAAGATAGGGATGTCTTCAGCGAGCTGGGCTTTTTGGAAGACAAGGTATGGACCCGTTATGTGAAAATGAAGAAAAACAGATAATTATGGCTACACCCAAAAATGTGTATGAACTGGCGCAAGAACGTCTTGATGTGATTTTTAGGGAATTTGACACGATATGCGTCTCTTTTTCGGGAGGAAAAGATAGTGGAGTGTTGCTGAATTTGTGCATAGACTATATCCGCCGGAACCGGCTGAACCGTAAACTGTGTGTATTCCATATGGACTATGAGATACAGTACAGCATGACCATTGATTATGTGGACCGGGTATTGGAGGCGAATAAGGATATATTGGAGGTGTATCGTGTTTGTGTGCCTTTCCGTGTAACGACTTGTACGTCGATGTACCAGAGTTACTGGCGTCCGTGGCAGGAGGATTTGGAGGACATTTGGGTAAGGAAGATGCCGAAAGGCTGCCTCACTAAAGAGACGTTTCCTTTCTACACTCCCGAAATGTGGGATTATGAGTTCCAGATGCACTTTGCCAAATGGCTGCATGAGAAGAAGGATGGAGTGCGTGCCTGCTTTCTCATAGGCATCCGTACGCAAGAGAGTTTTAACCGCTGGCGCAGCATCCATCTGAACCGGAAGTATCAGATGTACCACAATTACCGCTGGACCTCGAAGATAGGCAATGACATTTTCAATGCTTATCCCATTTATGATTGGAAGACGACGGATATCTGGACGGCCAATGGCAAATTCGGCTTTGACTATAACCATTTGTATGACCTATATTATAAAGCCGGAGTCAATATCGAACGCCAGCGTGTGGCAAGCCCTTTTCTTTGTGAGGCACAAGAGAGCCTGAAGCTGTATCGTGTCATCGACCCGAATACTTGGGGAAGAATGATAGGGCGGGTCAACGGGGTGAACTTTACCGGTATTTACGGAGGGACGCGTGCTATGGGGTGGCAGACGGTCCGACTGCCCGAAGGGTATACGTGGAAAGGCTTTATGCAGTTCCTGCTTTCCACCTTGCCGGAAGAGACCCGGAGGAACTACTTGAAAAAGCTTACCGTCAGCATTGAATTCTGGCGTACAAAAGGGGGGTGTCTGGCTGACGAGACCATCCAGAAGCTGAGGGATGCAGGAGTGTCCATTGAAGTGATAAATACCACGAATTACAAGACAAACAAGAAGCCGGTGCGCATGGATTATCTGGATGATATTGACATCGCGGAATTCCGGGAAATTCCCACTTATAAGCGGATGTGCATATGCATCCTGAAGAATGACCATGCCTGCAAGTACATGGGTTTTGCCTTGAACAAGGAAGAGGCATACAAAAGAGACAAGATAATGGAACAATTCAAAAATATGATGTTATGAGCGTAGATAAAAGTCCGGTATATAACGTAAGGGCAATTCCAATAGAGAAAATACAAGCAAACGATTACAATCCGAATGTAGTGGCACCGCCCGAAATGAAGCTTCTGGAGCTTTCCATCTGGGAAGATGGTTTCACCATGCCTTGTGTCTGTTACTATGATGAGGAAGAGGATAACTACATCCTGGTGGACGGTTACCACCGTTATCAGGTGTTGAAGACATCCAAAAGAATTTATCAGCGCGAAAACGGGTTGCTTCCCGTGGTCGTGATTGACAAGGAACTTTCCAACCGTATGGCGTCCACTATCCGTCATAATCGTGCCCGTGGTACGCATAATATCGAGTTGATGTGCCATATTGTTGCGGAATTGGACAGAGCCGGTATGTCTGATGAATGGATAATGAAGAATATCGGAATGGATCGCGACGAAGTGTTGCGTTTAAAGCAAATTTCGGGTCTGGCAGACTTGTTTGCGAACAAGAACTTCAGCATTCCGGATAAGAAAGAAGAGTATGTGGCGGATAAATAAATGAATATTTCAGGGGTGGATTTTTTAATCTGCCTCTTTATATTCATTAACAAGTGAAATATTTCGTTGCAAACTTGCATAATTTAGTCAAATCGCCTACATTTGTCAGCATCAAAACAAACAGAATAGGTCCTATGTGCTTTAAGGCACTATAAAAAACATTACATGAAGAAAATTTTGGTTAGTGGCGGTGCTGGTTTTATAGGTTCTCATCTTTGTACCCGATTGATAAACGACGGGCATCAGGTGATTTGTCTGGATAATCTTTTCACCGGTTCGGAAGGAAATATCACTCATCTGAAGAGCAATCCCCGCTTTGAATTTGTACTGCATGATGTGGAAACCCCTTATGAGGCAGATGTGGACGAAATCTATAATCTGGCTTGTCCTGCTTCTCCCATCCACTACCAATATGATGCCATTAAAACCATCAAGACTTCTGTATTGGGCGCCATCAATATGCTGGGACTGGCCAAAAAGACGAATGCCAAGATATTGCAGGCTTCTACCAGCGAAGTGTACGGTGACCCCGTTATTCATCCCCAAGTGGAAAGTTATTGGGGAAATGTAAATCCAATTGGCCTCCGTTCTTGTTATGATGAAGGGAAGCGTTGTGCCGAGACATTGTTTATGGACTATCACCGCCAGAATGGAGTGCGGATCAAGATTATCCGTATATTCAATACGTACGGTCCTCGGATGTTGCCGAATGACGGACGGGTGGTTTCCAATTTCGTGGTTCAAGCATTGCAGAACCAGGATATTACAATATACGGTTCGGGTAATCAGACGCGAAGTTTCCAATATGTAGATGACTGTATAGAAGGTATGGTGCGGATGATGAACACGGAGGACGATTTTATCGGTCCGGTAAACTTGGGAAATCCGAATGAATTCTCCATATTGGAACTGGCGGAAAAGGTCATTAGGCTGACGAATTCCAAGTCGAAACTGATTTTCAAGCCACTGCCTCATGATGATCCCAAACAGCGTCAGCCGGACATCACTCTGGCAAAGGAAAAGTTGGGCTGGGAACCGACTATAGAGCTGGAAGAGGGTTTACAGTATATAATAGAGTATTTTAAGGAATATCGTTCCTAACTAAATAGTAATTTTGATAACGGGAAAAACAATATAGAAAGATGAACATGGAAATAAATCCTTCCGAATACAAGATTCTCATCGTTGACGATGTGATGTCAAACGTTTTATTGTTGAAAGTGCTTTTGACAAATGAGAAATTCGCGATTGCTACTGCAAGTAACGGGCGGCAAGCGTTGGAACAGGTGGAAAAGGAAAATCCTGATTTGGTTTTGCTTGACGTAATGATGCCGGACATGAGTGGTTTTGAAGTAGCTCAACATTTAAAGTCAAATCCGAATACAGCTGATATTCCAATCATCTTTCTGACCGCACTGAATAGTACGGCAGATATTGTGAAGGGGTTTCAGGTTGGCGCGAATGACTTCATCTCTAAGCCTTTCAATAAGGAGGAATTGATTATCCGTGTTACCCACCAAATATCTTTGGTAGCTGCCAAACGGTTGATTTTGAGTAAGACGGAAGAACTGCAACGTACTATTGCCGGGCGTGACAAGCTTTATTCGGTGATTGCCCATGACTTACGTTCTCCGATGGGATCCATCAAAATGGTGCTGAATATGCTGATATTGAACTTGCCATCTGAGAAAATTGGCGCCGAAATGTACGAGCTTCTGACGATGGCTAATCAGACTACGGAGGATGTGTTTTCATTGCTGGATAACCTGCTGAAATGGACAAAGAGTCAAATCGGTAAGTTGAACGTGGTTTATCAGGATGTGGACCTCGTCGAAGTGACAGACGGTGTCATTGAGATTTTCAGTATGGTGGCAAGCCTGAAGAAGATAAGAATCCGCGAGATGAAACCGGAAAAAATGATGGTCAACGCTGATATTGACATGCTGAAGACAGTGGTCCGTAACTTGTTGAGTAATGCCATTAAGTTCAGTAAGGAGAACTCAGAGGTACTGGTGAAGATGGAGGAAGTAGATGGTATGGCAGTTGTCAGCGTCCAGGATTATGGCTGTGGCATCAGCGAGGAGGGGCAGAAGAAGTTGTTGCATACTGATACGCATTTCAGCACGTTCGGCACGAACAACGAAGAAGGCTCGGGACTGGGCTTGTTGCTATGCAAGGATTTTGTCGTGAAGAATGGCGGTAAACTGTGGTTTACTTCCAAGGAAGGCGAAGGCTCCATATTCAGCTTCTCTATTCCGGTGAAGAAGTGATAACGAAGAAAATAGAACGGATGGTCCGTTGAAGTAAAACAGACCATCCGTCAGACTCAAATAGACCGTCTGTTACGGTCGTACAGACCATCTGTTTCTTATGAACGGATGGTCTGTTTTTTATCTCTTACACAGACTGCGGAAATCGCAATATTCACATTTCCGGGTATCCTCTGTTTGGCTGAATGTTTCTTCTTGGCTGAATATCTCCTGCAGGAGTCCGTGCAGCCGTTCGCGAAACTCGTCTTCGAAGAAAGCGAAGTTGTTGACCGGTACCTTGGGTTGTCGTGGCGCTCCCATTTCGATGACCGGGGAGTAGCTTTCGGAAGCTGCCCGGTGGATGTAGAGCAGGGAAGGGGCTACCTTCAGCGATTGCTTGCGGCAGAGGATGGCGGCGTACAGAAACGTCTGGAAAATATAGTTGGGACGGTTGTCGGCGGGAGTAAACAGTTGTTCTATATTTTCGGGAGTCTTGGGAGTACCGCCTGTCTTGTAGTCCACGATACGTAGCGTGTCTCCTTTGCTGTCCAGGCGGTCGATGGTACCGCCTATCTGTAAGGCAAGCTTTCCTTGCGGAGTATCTATTTCCATCATTTCTCTGACGTCCTGTTCCATGCCCTCCATACGGAACGGGGCGTATTGCAGGTCATTGCGCAGGAGCTGGCGCAGGTAAGAGGCGATGACTTTGGAATGGATGAGCTGCGTACCGTTATACTCCGGTTGCTCCGTAAGGGGCACATGGAAGAACTTTTCTTTGAAAGCATTGTCCACATAGGCTTGCAGGCGAACATCGTCTTTCAGTAATTGTTCCAGGTCGTCTTTACGTATCTCCCGTCCGTTGGCTGTCAGTTCGTTGTACACCAGTTCGGCGGAACGGTGGAAGATGGTGCCGAAGAGGGCGGAGTCTATCTCGGCGCTTACTTCATCGGGAGCTTTCAGGCCGGCTACGTATCGGTAGTAGAATTTCAGGCGGCAGTCCAGATAGGCATTGAGGGCAGAGGGGGAGAAGAACGCTTTGGGACGTTGGTGGATGTTGTAGGCGTCGAACATCTGTTGCAACATCTCCGGTGTCTTGTGAATCTCAATTTCCCGGGCTTGCTGTGGAGATTGTCCGGCTTCAAGGTACTCAAGGGAGATGTTGTGCGGCGACTCTACCAGGAATTGCAGCATGAAGCGGGACATTTCCCCGCGGTTCAGTCCGTCCGAAGAGGTGTTATATAATAAGGTGACGTTTTCTGCCCGTTGGATGAGGCGGTAGAAGTAGTAGGCATAGACGGCATTCTTGTGTTCTATGGTGGTCATGCCGAAGGCCTTCCTCAGGTTGTAGGGAATGAAGGAGGAGTCGCCTCCGGCTTTGGGCAATTGCCCTTCGTTGAGGGAGAGCATGATGAGGTTACGGAAATCGAGGTTACGCGTTTCCAGCACCCCCATTACTTGCATGCCGATGGCGGGTTCTCCGTGGAAGGGAATGTTGGCAGAGGTAAGCAAGCGGTTCAGCAGTCGCTTCAGCGTGTCTGTGCGCACACCACTCAATTCGCCGGTCTCTATCAGGCTGAGCAGGCGGTTGACGAGGGTGTAGCTTTTGAACAGAGACTCGCGGTACAGCTGGTTGAAGATGTCTTCCACGTCTTTTTCCTGGCGGTAGAGGACGGCCACTTCGCGAAGCAGTTCGGTGAGGTAGCTGCATAGGGCGGCGATGCCGTTCTGTGGTGTAAAGACTTGTTCAAGGAATGCGTCCTGCTTCAGCTCCGAGGGAAGGGGATAGAAGCGGTTGTCCCGGGTAAGCTGTTTTTCCAGTGTTTCGGCATTGGGGGAAAGTTGCCGGGTGTAAGGGTGTTTCAGCAGCGTGATTACGGTTTCGTAGATGTATCGTCCGGTACCTGCATGGTAGCCGGTAGTCTGTAGCTCTACAAGGGCGTTGATAAAACTGTACACCGGAGTTTGGGCAAGGGGAAATCCCATTGTGATGTTGACGTTCTTTACCTCTGCCGGAATGGAGTGGAGGACGGGAAGCAGTAGGGATTCGTTGCAAAGGACAACGGCAGTGTCTTTGAATGAAGAAGGGGTTCTTAATTCTTCATTCCCCCTAATCCATTGCGGCAAGTAGCGGGCTTGTGCATTTTCGGTAGAAGCGGAGATAAAGCGTACGTTCTTGGGTTTCCGCAGTACATCAAAAGAAGTTTCGGGCAGTTGGTTGGGAAACAGCTTTAGGTTGCGGAGGATGAATTCGCCTGCTTCGTGGGTATAGGGCGGCTTTTGCTCAAGGGGAAGACGGGTGTAGAACACGTCGTAATCCCAATAGAACATTGCTTTCCCGGCATCCTGCAAGAGCTGGAAGAAACGGGTTTCTACTCTATTCAGCACGTTGAAGCCGACAAATACATAGCGGTCGTAGCGCAGTCGGTCGGTGTCGAGTTGCTCCATGACATTGCGGTACATCATGCCTTCGTAGGCGATGCCCAGTTCTGTAAGATTGCGGCGGTAGTGGCGGTAGATGTCGCCCAGTTTATCCCAGAGGGAGATGAATTTGGCTTTCAGCTCCGTGCGCTTTTCTATGGAAAAGTTCTGGAAGAACTGGCGGATGGCTTCTTCTTGTTCTTGGTCGAGGAAGTCGTAATTGTCCATAATGTTCTTCAGTTCTTGCAGGTTGCTGAAGAGTTTGTCGGCATCTACAAGGTTTTTGTCTACGTCATCGAAATCGCTGATGAGCAGTTCTCCCCAGAAGTAGAAGTCATCCAGAGTTTCTTCGCTGCGGGTCTCTTCGCGGAATACCTTATACAATTCGCATACCAGACGGATAGGGTCACCGGACTTCAATGGAGAGAGTTGCCGGAACAGTTCGCTGATGCTGACGTAGGCAGGCGACCACAAAGGGCGGTCCGTTTCAGCTGCCAGATATTCGTTGAAGAACAGACTGGCACGTTTGTTGGGGAAAACGATGGCGGTGCGCGAGAGGTCGTTTCCTATTTTGGCGTAAAGGTCGCGGGCGACCAGTTGGAGGAATGTTTCCATGATTTAGTTGATAATTGATAATTAATAGTGGATGGGGAGTGAGTTATACCGGTTCTATGTTGTTCTCCTCTACATACCACAAGTAACCTCGTATATTTTCTGCGACATACCCCATGCGGACCAGCAGTTGCATGTATCCCTGCACCTGCTTGTTGTACTTCTTGTTCGGCTTTCCGAACTTGAAGTCCACCACTACGATTTCTTCGCCACGCATCATCACGCGGTCCGGGCGGCGTGTCCGCAGTTCACCGTTTTCCTGCCAGATGATGTCGCATTCATTGAATAGCTGCCACGTTCCTGAATACCAGTCCTTGACTTGAGGCAGGGAGAAAGCGCGTTGGGTGAGGTTGCGTATTTCTTCTTCCGTCTCACTCCGTCCAATCACACCTTCAAAGACGAGCTGGCTGATGGCATTGTCAATGTCTTTTTCCGTTTCGATGGCAGAGAATAGGGTATGCAGCAAACGTCCCCGGTTGATGAAGCGCTGGCTGGACTCTGCTTCGTCCACTCCTGCTATGAAGTCTGCCGAACGGTTGGATTGCCGGAACTCGATGTCGTGGAGCATGCTCTCCATGTGGACGGGCAGTTTGACCGGCTTTTGTGAAAGTCTGTTGACTGGTTGCTGTTCGTAAACCTCAGGTTTACGTTCGCAGTATAGAGGTTTCTGTTCGTAGTATAGAGGTTTAGCTTCGTCGTTAGCAGGGTTGTCTGCGTCATGCTGTGAGACGGGGACGGGGGAAGGGCAAATCTTGCCGTTCTCGTATATGGAAGCCTCTTCGTCCCAACTGCCTGCTCCGTCTTTGGCTATGTGGGGCAGGGTGTTGGCAAGGAGTTCGGACATGGTTCCCTTCTGTTCCTTTCGGCTCCAGAGGATGAGGTTCTTGCCGGCACGGGTAAAGGCTACGTACAGCAGATTCAAATTGTCTACCCACAGCTGAAGACGTTCGTGCAGATAGTCCTGCCGGTATATGGATTCCGCCATGGTGGTGGAATAGTTCACCGGTACTAAGCTGATGGCATTATAAGGCTCTTCCGGTGGGGCGCACCACACCAGCTGGTTGTTGGTTTCGTTCTCCAGCTTCCAGTCGCAGAAGGGAATCAGTACGGTATGGAATTCCAGTCCTTTGGACTTGTGGATGGAGAGGATGCGTATGCCGTTCATCTCACCGCTGGGGATGGTTTTGCTGCAAAGGGTTTCGTCCCAGTAGCGGATGAAGCTGGCCAGTTCGGAAGAATTGCTTTGCAGATACTCCGTCACAGCATCGAAGAAGGAGAAGAGGTAGGCATCTTGCTTTTCAATGCGGCTCATGCCGAAGATGCTGAACAGTTCTTCCAGTAACTCATACAAAGGCATCAAGCGCAGCGTTTCCCGTCGGGAGGTAAAGGTTTCGGGCAGGGGAGTGGCTATGATGAATCCCGACTGCTCGTCATTTGTCATTTGTAATTTGTAATTCTCCATCAGCGCAGCCTCCGCAATCTTGTTCTCCGGATTCGATAGGCAGCGCAGGGCATCCATCAGCATGCAGATGGCAAGGGAGGCATCCAGACGGAAAGCTTCGTCGGACACGACAGAAAGATGCAGTTCTTTGTCAAAATAGTCGGCTATCGGCGGGATATTCTTGTTCTTGCGGACAAGGATGGTGATATCATTCAGTGTTACGCCCTCTTCCAGCAGCCGTTGCACCTCTTCTCCTAAAGCGAGAAGGGTCTGCTCTGTATAGTTGTGTTCATCGTCCGGTTCAAGGAAGGTGGCTTTTACGTAGCCGTACTCCGTGCTCTTGGGCGATTCCTGCACTACGTCGGCATAAGCGCGTTTCAGGGGTAGGCAATCCTCTTTCAGTTCGTTCAGGTGTAATGCATTGAGGTAGTCTATGGCAGCGGTAAATACCTGGTTGTTGAAACGGATAATGTTGGTTTCGCTACGCCGGTTTGTTTTTAGGGTTTCCACACGGACGGGGAAGGAGTTTAAGTTTAATTCTTTATTCCCCAAGCTGTTCAGTATTCCCCAGTCCCCGTTCCGCCAGCGGTAGATGGACTGCTTCACATCTCCCACAATCAGACTGTCGGCTCCTTGCGAAAGTCCTTCGAGCAACAGCAGACGGAAGTTGTCCCATTGCATGCGGCTGGTGTCCTGGAATTCGTCAATCATGACGTTGCGTATGTTGGCGCCGATTTTCTCGAAGACGAACGAAGAGTCACCCTCGCGCACCAATTTGTGCAGCAGGGCGTTGGTGTCCGAAAGTAGAAAGCGGTTATGTTCTCGGTTCAGTGTACGTACCTCTTCGTCAATATGGTTGAGGAGTTGTAGTTTGTTGAGATGCTGGAGCGAGAGACGGCAACTGTTCAGGGTGCGGTTGCGTTGCGGACGCATTCTTTCGGCTTCCTGCAGTAGAGGTATCAGGCTGGTTTTTGCCAGACAGATGATGTCGTCCTTCCGTGAGGATGTTTTCGTTGCCCAGTTTTTTGCATCTGCCAGGCTGTTTTGCAGGGTGGCGTTCAGCACATCTTTGTCAGACAGTCTGCCGTCGCGCAGTTTGCGGAAGTAACTGCCGATGCCTCGGGCACCTCCTTTCAAGTCTTCGGGAGTGAGGGCATGCCCTTCCAGTTCGCCTTCAAACTGGTCGTAGAAACTTTTCATCTGTTCCAGAGCCTCGGTTTCCATATCGCGCAGCACATCCCGGTAGAGTTTCAACGTGTTCGGAGTACGAAGGCATTGCCGTAGTTTTTCGCCGCGTTCTATGTAGCTTTCATCGAAGATGTTTCGTCCGAAACTTTTCACCTCATTCGATACGTTCCAGCGTTTGTCGTCGCGGATGCGCTCGTCGATGTAGTCCAGGAGCCATGCCAGCACGGGAGAAGTGGGGGTAAGCTTCTCGATGAGGCTGTCTACGGCATCACTCAGCACTTCACTGTTGTTCAGCTCTATGTTCAGGTTAGGACTCAGTTCCAGTTCGCGGGCAAGGTTGCGCATCACAGATTGAAAAAAGGAGTCGATGGTTTCCACGCGGAAACGGCTGTAGTCATGCAGCATGTATTGCAGTGCCATGCCGGCCCGTTGACGAATCTCCCCGTCCGTCAATCCGTCCCCGCCTTCTTCTTTAATTTTTAATTTATAATTTTTAATTCTCTCCAAGTATGCTTCGGAAGAAGGTGCTCCCTTCCAGATACCGTAAAGCTGTGTCAGTATGCGCTCCTTCATCTCTGCCGTAGCCTTGTTGGTGAAGGTTACGGCAAGTATCTGCCGGTAGGCGCGTGGATTGATTATCAAATGCTTGATGTATTCCACAGCCAGCGTAAAGGTCTTGCCTGAGCCGGCAGAGGCTTTGTATACTAATAATTCCATGTAAATTGCTGCATTGAGTATGTATCTGCAAACGTACACAAAAATAATGAGAAAAATAAATGCTTCCCTGCTTTCTCTTATAGAAAGAAGTGGGAAGCATCCATTATTGAGGGGCTATGTGTAGGGGCTGTGCTACATTACCGGCGTCTGGAAAAGAAATACAAATCCTTTGCTGTCTTTCAAATCCTTTATGGCATCTCCGGCATAGATTTCTCCGTTTGTCAGTGAGAGTTTCTTGATTCCTGCATTCGGGCTAAAATCGATTTTCTTCAGGTCGAGCCAGAACAAGTTAGGGGTCAGTGTGGACTCAAAATAATATACTTTGTTCTTCTGGTCGGATACAGAACGCCAACGGGTGGAGGAGATATGGGGCTTGTCCGGTGTGGTGATACCGAACGGTACAGAAACATTGCGCATTACGCTCAATACACTGGGTACGGCAATCTTTGCATCCGCTGTTTGCGGAATGGCATTGATGTAGAACGATGCGCGTACAAAGCGGTCACTGGAGCGGTTGGTTCCCGGCAACATATTCAGTCCGCCTACCTCTTTCCAATAGTCGTTGATAGCCAGCTGGAGTTCATATTTGGGAGAGTTGGTCATTACTTGATACTGCTTGCCTTCATGTATCTCAAGGTTTCCGTCTATGTATTCCAGGACAGCCGTGTTTCCGGTTTCATCTGTGATGGCCAGATGCAGGGTGGAAGCGGCTCCGTTGGGCAGGTCTGGTGCATCAATGCGGAAGGATTCTTTTTTCAGTTCATCCACAGCTTCGCGTACGGTTGCAAAATTGTCGAGTACGTATTGCGTCCAGATACTGATGCCCATAATCGGGCGGTTGTCTCCCGGGCGGTGGTAAACGGACTCCGGAAGGAAGAGCAGGCTGGCAACCAGACCTTTCTCGTTCATACCGTCGCAGGTACCTATGTCATAACCGGCGGCAATGACGCTACCGTACTTGGAAGTCCAGTTCACTGCATTCCCTTTGTTGTAGCCTGCCCTTTGCATGCCTCGTGGGAATACATAGATGTTACTCATAAGGTCTTCTTTCCAGTCCATCGTACGTCCTGTAATGACTGTATTGTCAGGACCGATGTAGGTGGCTCGGGTACACGCTTCTGTTTGTTGCACACTCATGGAGGCTATGGCAGCCAGTGCAACAGCTATTGTCTTTATTGGTTTATTCATCTCGCTTTTGTCTTTATGAATTAATACTCTGTTTCATAGAATAACAAAAGGAGGGGAGTATAGTTTGAGAAAAAGAGGTGAAATCCCTTACTCGTCTTTTTCTTTCAGCAATTCCTCCATCTTCAGCACCTCGTCCCGATACTGTGCGGCTTCGATAAAATCGAGTTTCTTGGCAGCCTCCTGCATAAGCTTCTTGGTACGTTCGATACTCTTTTCCAGTTGCTTGCGGCTCATGTACTGTACTATAGGGTCGGCAGCCATCGTAGATGTACTTTCTTGTTCCACATAGGGGCGGGGAGTGCTGGAAGTGAACTTCTCGCTGCTGAGGACGGCTTCGCCGGAAGCCTCGTTGGTGGCAAACACATTGAGGTTCTTGGCTTTCTTGATTTGCTGTGGTGTGATGCCGTGCTCTTCGTTGTACTTCAACTGCTTCTCGCGACGGCGGTTGGTCTCGTCGATGGTCAGTTGCATGCTGTCCGTTATTTTGTCGGCATACATGATGACCATACCGTTCACGTTACGGGCGGCACGTCCGGCAGTCTGTGTCAGTGAGCGGTGGGAACGAAGGAAACCTTCCTTGTCTGCATCGAGAATGGCAACGAGAGAGACTTCAGGCAGGTCGAGTCCTTCACGCAGCAGGTTGACACCGACAAGTACATCGTAAATGCCCTCGCGCAAGTCACCCATAATCTTCACACGTTCCAAAGTGTCTACGTCGCTGTGGATATAATTACACTTCACGTTGTTGTTCAGCAGATATTCCGTCAGTTCTTCAGCCATTCGTTTGGTGAGGGTGGTGACGAGGGTACGCTCGTTCTTCTCGATGCGTGCTTGGATTTCTTCCATCAGGTCGTCTATTTGGTTGTGGCTGGGACGCACCTCAATAATGGGGTCTAACAGTCCCGTCGGGCGGATGACTTGTTCTACTACGATGCCTTCGGATTTCATCAGCTCATAGTCTGCCGGTGTGGCGCTGACGTAAATCACTTGTTTGGCCATCTCTTCGAATTCATCGAATTTCAGCGGGCGGTTGTCCATGGCAGCCGGTAGGCGGAATCCGTACTCCACCAGGTTTATCTTGCGGGCGCGGTCACCTCCGTACATGGCACGTATCTGCGGGACGCTGACGTGGCTTTCGTCAATGACTATCAGGAAATCTTCGGGGAAGAAGTCCAGCAGGCAGTAGGGGCGGGTACCGGCAGCACGCCCGTCAAAGTAGCGAGAATAATTCTCAATGCCGGAGCAATGTCCCAATTCGCGTATCATTTCCATATCATAGGTCACCCGTTCCTGCAAGCGTTTGGCCTCGAATGGGCGGCCTTCGTTTTCAAACCATTGCACCTGCTTGTGAAGGTCATCCTCTATTTCGTGTATGGCACGCAACGTGGCTTCCTTGGTGGTCATGAAGAGGTTGGCGGGATAAATCTTGTAGGCATCGAACTTGGCGACGGTAACGCCGCTCATAGGGTCCACTTCCTCAATACTGTCTACCTCGTCTCCCCAAAAGGTGACGCGCAGCAAGTTGTCGGCGTAAGCCAGATAAATGTCCACCGTATCGCCTTTCACGCGGAAATTGCCGCGGTTCAGGTCAATGTCGTTGCGTACGTAAAGACTGTCCACCAGGCGTCGCAGGAAGACATTGCGACTGAAATTCTTGCCTTGCTGTACTTCGATGACGTTGTTGTAGAAGTCTGCCGGATTCCCCATGCCGTATATGCACGAAACGGAGGATACCACCACTACATCTTTCCTGCCCGAAAGCAGGGCGGAGGTGGCGGCAAGGCGCAACTTGTCTATCTCGTCGTTGATGGCGAGGTCTTTTTCTATATAGGTGTCCGATGATGGCAGGTAGGCTTCGGGCTGATAGTAGTCGTAGTAGGACACATAGTATTCCACGGCATTGTTCGGGAAGAATCCCTTGAACTCGCTGTATAACTGGGCAGCCAGCGTCTTGTTGTGGCTCAATATCAGCGTTGGCTTGTTGATGTTGGCAATGACGTTGGCTATGGTGAATGTCTTTCCGGACCCGGTGACACCAAGCAGTGTCTGTGCGGGAAGTCCCTCGCGCACGCCCTCGGTCAGCTGTGCGATGGCCTCCGGCTGGTCACCGGTGGGCTGGTAAGCGGATGTCAGTTCGAATTTGTTCATTTTCTCTTCTTAGGAGCGGCAATATTCGGTAAAATCTTTGAGATAAACAAAATTTTTTTGTTTACTTTGCAGCTATATTGATAACAACCATTAATAATTGTAATACAACGAAGAACATGATTTGGAATGAAAGCATCGAATGCATGGATCGCGAAAGCCTTCGTAAAATCCAGAGCATTCGTCTCAAAAAGACTGTGGAGCGTGTGTATCATGACACTCCTTTTTATCGTAAGAAAATGCAGGAACTGGGAGTTACTCCCGATGACATAAACAGTATAGATGATATTGTAAAACTGCCTTTTACTACCAAGTACGACTTGCGGGACAATTATCCCTTCGGCCTCTGTGCCGTACCTATGAGCCAGATTGTGCGTATTCATGCCTCTTCCGGCACAACCGGAAAACCCACTGTGGTAGGCTATACCCGAAAAGACCTTTCAGCATGGTCCGAATGCCTTTCACGGGCCTTTACCGCCTATGGTGCCGGTAGCTCGGATATTTTCCAGGTGTCCTACGGTTACGGACTTTTTACCGGCGGACTGGGTGCGCATGCCGGTGCCGAGAATATCGGCGCTTCCGTCATCCCGATGTCCAGCGGCAATACGGAGAAGCAGATTACACTGATGCATGATTTCGGTTCTACCGTACTTTGCTGCACGCCCTCATACGCCCTCTATCTGGCAGATGCCATCAAAGACTCCGGTCTTCCCCGTGAAGAGTTTAAGTTGAAAGTGGGAGCTTTCGGCGCCGAGCCGTGGACCGAAAGTATGCGTCGGGATATTGAAACCAAGCTGGGTATCAAGGCATTTGATATTTATGGGCTTAGTGAGATTGCCGGTCCCGGTGTAGGTTACGAATGCGAGTGCCAGCACGGTACCCACCTCAATGAAGACCATTACTTCCCCGAGATTGTAGACCCGAAGACCCTCGAACCGGTTGCCCCTGGAGAAACCGGCGAATTGGTGTTCACTCACCTTACCAAAGAGGGGATGCCGCTGTTGCGCTACCGTACCAAGGACCTCACCGCCCTGCACTACGATAAGTGCTCCTGCGGACGTACACTGGTTCGTATGGACCGCATCTTGGGACGTAGTGATGACATGCTGATTATCCGTGGTGTCAACGTGTTCCCCACGCAGATAGAGTCCGTTATCCTCGAAATGCCGGAGTTCGAGCCTCACTACCTCTTGCTGGTAGACCGCAAGAACAATACCGACACCATGGAGTTGCAGGTTGAGGTTCGTCCCGAATACTATTCCGATGAAATCAACAAGATGCTGGCTCTGAAGAAGAAGCTTGTGGCCCGCCTGCAGAGCGTACTCGGTCTCGGCGTAGATGTCCGTTTGGTAGAACCGCGCAGTATTGAGCGCAGCGTAGGCAAAGCCAAGCGCGTCATCGACAACCGCAAATTGTAAATCGCCAAATTGTACATGGTAAATCGTAAATCGTCAAATAGTAAATAAACCTATGGTAGCAAAACAACTTTCCATTTTTCTGGAGAACAAGTCCGGTCGCCTCACAGAGGTGACTGAAGTTCTTGCAAAAGAAGGTGTCAACCTTTCTGCTCTATGTATTGCAGAGAATGCCGATTTCGGTATCCTTCGTGGCATTGTTTCCGAACCGGATAAAGCATATAAGGCTTTGAAAGATAATCACTTCGCAGTGAACGTAACGGATGTAGTAGGCATCAGTTGTCCCAATATCCCCGGCTCATTGGCGAAAGTGCTCCGTTTCCTCTCCGATGAAGGCGTGTTCATCGAGTACATGTATTCCTTTGCCAATGGTGAAACGGCCAATGTCATCATCCGTCCCAACGACATGGATAACTGTATCCGTGTATTGACAGAAAAAAAGGTCGATTTGCTGGCGGCAAGCGAACTCTATAAACTGTGAAAACGAAGGATTAGGGAGGAAGGATTAGGGATGAGGACTATGCAGTTGATAGCACAGTCACTAATCCCTAATCCTTCACCATTCATCCCTAATTCCTGCCCGTTCGTCTGGTTTTTGAAAAATTAAGGCTCGTATCGTTGCTTTATTCGATGCGAACCTCTATCTTTGCGCATTATTTGAACAAAAGTAATGAAGAAGAACATCCTAATAACTCTGCTTGCAGCATTGCTGCTCTCCTCGTGTGGAGAATACAACAAATTGCTGAAAAGCACAGATTACGAATACAAGTACGAAGCGGCAAAAAATTACTTCGCAAAAGGCCAGTACAACCGTGCTGCTACTTTGCTCAATGAATTGATTGCCATTCTCAAAGGTACTGATAAGGCGGAGGAATCCCTCTATATGCTGGGCATGAGTTACTATAACCAAAAGGATTATCAGACTGCTGCGCAGACTTTCATTCAATACTACAACGTTTATCCCCGCGGCACATTCACTGAACTGGCACGTTTCCATGCCGGTAAAGCTCTATATTTGGATACTCCGGAGCCGCGTTTGGACCAATCCGGTACGTATAGCGCCATCCAGCAGTTGCAGATGTTTATGGAATACTTCCCGCAAAGCTCCAAGAAAGAAGAAGCGCAGAACATGATATTTGCCTTGCAGGACAAGCTGGTGATGAAGGAGTATCTGTCTGCAAAACTTTATTATAATATGGGTAATTATCTGGGCAACAACTATCAGGCTTGCGTTATCACTGCGCAGAATGCTTTGAAGGATTATCCCTATACCAACCTACGTGAAGATTTATCCATTCTTATCTTGCGTGCCAAGTATGAGTTGGCTGTGTATAGTGTGGAAGATAGAAGAGCCGAACGTTACCGTGAAGCGGTGGATGAATGTTATGCCTTTAAAAATGAGTTCCCCGAAAGTAAGTATATGAAGGAAGTCGACCGAATCTTTAAGGAAGCACAGAAAATGCTGGGAGAAGGAAGTGAAGAGCAATAATATAATAATACAATAGATAAATTTATGGATTACAGAAAGACAAATGCTCCTACTACTACGGTGACCCGTGATATGATGGAGTTGTGTGAGGATACCGGTAATGTATACGAAAGCGTAGCGATTATCGGAAAACGTGCCAACCAGATTAGTGTGGAAATCAAGAATGACCTTTCCAAAAAGCTTGCTGAGTTTGCCTCTTACAATGATAATTTGGAAGAAGTGTTCGAAAACCGGGAACAGATTGAGATTTCCCGCTATTACGAAAAACTGCCGAAGCCGACATTGATTGCAACGCAAGAGTATGTGGAGGGTAAGATTTACTATCGTAACCCGGCTAAGGAAAAAGAAAAATTACAGTAATGATACAACGTATTCAATCTGTTTATTTGTTGTTGGTAACTATCCTGTTGGTTGTGGCAATTTGCATGCCTGTAGGACAGTTCATCGGAGCGGACGGAGTGACAGCACATGTTTTCAAACCTCTGGGAGTGGCTTTGGCCGACGGAGGATTTCAGTCTACTTGGGGCTTGTTCGGGATATTGTTGCTCAGTGCACTTGTTGCCTTCTGTACGATATTCCTTTTCCGTAACCGTATGTTGCAAATACGCATGACGATTTTCAGCAGCATTCTGCTGATAGGCTACTACATAGCCTTCTGTGTATTTATGTTTATTTTGAAGGGTGATTTGGATGCAATGACTTTCCAGTTGGGATGGGCGCTTTGCCTTCCGGTGGTAGCCATCATCCTCAACTATCTGGCCTTCCGTGCCATCTACAAAGATGAGGTGATGGTGAAGGCGGCAGACCGTTTAAGAAGATAAGAAGGTTTATCTACTTGATAATAACAAAAGGCAGACCACGTATTTCATTCGGAATACGTGGTCTGCCTTTTTTATCGTTTCCTCTTGAGGTTACAGTCGTTCCATTATACTGTTCCCATTAGAGGAAATTGTCGTTCCTACGTGTGGAAACGGGTGTTTCCTATAAGCATTACTTCTTCAAGTCGAAGAGATAAGTTATCTTGGCCGTAATGACTCCGTGTGCGGAGCGTGAGAAAAAGTCCTTCTTGGTGCTACCATAGAAATCGGATAAAGCATAGTAGTATCTTCCTTCTACGATGAAATTGCCTGCCTTGGTGCGCAGCTCTATGCCTGCTCCACCTGCAATGCCGTAGTCGAATTTGTTGTCTATGGCCTTGCCGTGCTGTTCCACGGTGATGTTGGTGTAGGATTCTGCTACAGTGCCGTCCCAGTCGCCGTCTATCTTTTCGCTGTCGCCAAGCAGGAAACCTATCTGCGGACCGGCATGGATGAAGAATTGCAAACCGCGGTCCTTGCCGAATGCCAGATGCGCCAGGAACGGTATTTCCACATAGTTCATGGTGCGGGTGTAGCTCAGTGTGGGATAGTCCTCGTAATACTCGTCCCAACCGTGTTGTGAGAAGTTCAGCTCGATTTGTGCACCGCAAATCATACTGAAGTATTTTTCGGAAATGTATCGGGCTGTTACACCGCCGTTGATACCCATCAGATTCTTCTGCTTGACAGAGGGAGAGAAGCTTACGCTATTCAGATTGATGCCTCCATTGACGCCCACAGCGAAGTTGTGGCGTTGCTCGCCCACCTGCGCATGCAGGGGCAATATACATGCACACACCAGCAGGGCGAATATGATGATTGTTCTCAGGTTCATGTTATAAGTTATAAGTTACGAGTTACAGGCTACAAGTTGATAGTTATATAGTGGATTATCAGATGATTAATCCTTAATCCCTAATCAAAGTCCAATTTCACCAGCTCAAAGTTCTTGGTGAAGTGCACGAAGAACACCTTCTTGTTGATGAAGCCTCCCCAGTTGTTTACCCGTTGGAACTTGAAGCCGGTCTGGATGGGAATCAAATCCAGTCCCTGCATGTTCTTCTCGAAAGAAGAGCCATAGCGCGCAAGTCCTTTCAGGAAGAAATAACCGGTATCGAAGCCCAACATGCCGAATTTGGGATAGCGTTCGTCCATCTCCTTGCCATACCATCTGCGGTAGCTCTTGGTGAAGTTGATGGCGGCAGGAAGCAGGTTGTTGGTATAGAAAGAGGAATAGAAATAGGTGTCCAGTTCGAAGAAGGCTTCCAGGTGGTCTTTGGTGTAGGTCTGCCACTCCGGATAGCCGAACAGATGGACACGGCTTTCGGGTTGCTCGCGTACCAACAGCGTCAATTGGGGAAGTATCTTAATCAATGTCAGGTTACTGCCGGATGTGGGGATAAAGATATTCTCACGGTCCGTGCGTAATACTGTTTTCAGGGATTCTACGGTGACATCCTCTTTCAGGCTCTTCATCGGGATGGAACGGTTGCGCAGTTCATCTTTCAGTCCCTTGATGAATTCTGCCTTGTCCTTGGTGCCCTGGCTGGCTTCAATGAAGATGACGTTGGCATTGGGGAACTGGCGCACAAAGTGGTCGTACACCTCGGAGTACAGATAGGATTGGGGGGTATTTATCTGATAGACCGCCGGATTCTGGAATACCGTGTTGTCTTTCGATGTGAATGGTATCACCAGGCGTGTGTCTTGTTTCTTGGCAAACTCGGCCAGCGGTTTGATGTGCTGTTGGTACAGAGGCCCGAAGATGATGTCCATGTCCTTCATCTCGCTTTTGCCCAGGATGGAGTTCAGCGAGGCACTTTCGGGACCAGAATTGTAAGTGTACAAGTCAATGGAAGTGCCAGTACGTTTCAAGCTGTCTACGGCCATCAGCAGGCCTTCGTAGTATTCCACCATACGGGAAGACTCGCTCTTTGATACCCCGTCCAGGAAGGGAAGGATGACGGCAGCCTTGATGGTGCTGAAGCGTTCTGTCTTTTTCCGGTTTTCACGGAACAGTTCGCTGTCGGTAGGTATTGCCTGCGACTGGATATTTTGCTCCGTCTGTGCTTTGGGGTAGGGAATGCAGAGGAAGGTTCCCTTCTTTATTTTGTTTTCGCCTTTTAATTCCGGGTTGGCGGCTATCAGTTCGGCTTCGCTGATGCCGTATTCACGGCTGATGCTGAATACGGTTTCTTTCCGCTTCACTTTATGCATGTCACGGCATCGTGACTCTACGGGGCCGAGAATATTGTTGTTGGCAACTACAGTGCTGCTTTGTGTCTCAGCCGGGACCATGGTTTGGGTCTCGGTTGTGGAAGGGATACGGATTACTTGTCCGATACGGAAATTCTCGGCGCTCAGTCCCGGGTTGGCGTCACAGATGGCTTTGGCAGATACATTGTATTTCACGGTCAGCCGGTAGAGGGTCTCACCGGTTTCGATGGTATGGTATGTTTCTTTTTGTATGTTGGCAGCGCTGCGTGGAATACGCAATGTGCGTCCGATGAATATTTTCTCGTCACTGCCGGGGTTCAGTTTGATGATGTCCGACTGGCTGACGCCGTACATGCTGGCGATGGAGTAGAGACTTTGTCCTTTTTCGATAGTATGCAGAAAATAAGATTGATTCTCTTGTGCTATTGCACCGATACTGCATGCACTGGCAAGCAGCAGGGAGCAGATAATGCGGTTAATCGTTTTCATTCAGTAATCGTTGGTTTATGTTTACAATTTCCCAAAGTAGCTGCAAAGGTACGAATATTGTGGCATTCAAACCAAAGGATTGCGTTAAGAAATAATATTGTGCATTTCAAAACTGAAAAATAGCGCTTTTCGGCTGATATTCGGGGGGAAACAGTTATTTTTGCAGTTAAAACGATAGGATAAATCAACATGCAAGAAGAAACAGAATATATCAATGTATATGGTGCGCGCGTGCACAACCTCAAGAATATCGATGCCGAGATTCCCCGTAACAGCCTGACTGTGATTACAGGCCTGAGCGGAAGCGGCAAGTCCTCTTTGGCATTCGATACTATTTTTGCCGAAGGGCAGCGCCGCTATATCGAGACTTTTTCGGCATACGCCCGTAACTTCCTGGGAAACCTGGAGCGTCCGGATGTGGACAAGATAACGGGACTGAGCCCGGTTATCTCCATCGAGCAGAAAACCACCAACAAGAATCCGCGCTCCACCGTGGGCACTACCACCGAGGTGTACGATTACCTGCGTCTGCTCTATGCCCGCGCCGGCGACGCCTACTCCTACCTCTCGGGCGAGAAGATGGTGAAGTACACCGAAGAGCAGATACTGGACCTCATCCTGAAAGACTATAAAGGAAAGCGCATCTACATCCTTGCCCCGCTGGTGCGGGGTCGTAAGGGACACTATAAGGAGCTTTTCGAGCAGGTGCGCAAGAAAGGCTACCTCTACGTGCGTGTGGACGGCGAGGTGCGCGAAGCCCTGCCCGGTATGAAGCTGGACCGCTACAAGAACCACGATGTGGAGGTAGTGATAGACAAGCTTGTGGTGGCAGATAAGGACGACACGCGCCTGAAGAACAGCGTAGCCACCGCCATGCGCCAGGGCGACGGGCTGCTGATGATACTCGATGCGCAGACCGACAGCGTGCGCCATTACAGCAAGCGGCTGATGTGTCCCGTGACGGGCTTGTCCTATCGGGAACCGGCACCGCACAACTTCTCCTTCAACTCCCCGCAGGGCGCATGCCCTAAGTGCAAAGGGCTGGGGGTGGTGAGCCAGATTGACATCGACAAGGTGATTCCCGACCGCGAGCTCTCCATCGCCGGAGGTGCCATCGCACCCTTGGGGAAAGCCAAGAACAGCATGATTTTCTGGCAGATTACCGCCTTGCTGGAGAAGTATGAGGCAACGCTGAAAACTCCGGTGAAGGAGCTGCCGGAGGATGCACTGGACGAGGTGCTCTACGGCTCGGACGAGCGCATCAAGATAAAGAGTTCGCTGATAGGCACCTCTTCCGACTACTTCGTGACGTTTGAGGGTGTCATCAAATACATTCAGATGTTGCAAGAGAAGGATGCTTCCGCCACGGCGCAGAAGTGGGCGGACCAGTTTGCCAAGACTGCCGTTTGTCCGGAGTGCCATGGCGCCAAGCTGAACAAGGAAGCGCTTTCGTTTCGCATCCACGACAAGAACATCTACGAACTGTCCACAATGGACATTAGCGAGCTGTATGACTGGCTATCTGCCGTAGACCCGCATCTCAGCAGCAAGCAGCAGCAGATTGCCGGTGAAATCCTGAAGGAAATCCGTACGCGGCTCAAGTTTTTGCTCGATGTCGGTCTGGATTATCTTTCGCTGAACCGTAGTTCCGTCAGCCTTTCCGGTGGTGAAAGCCAGCGTATCCGCCTGGCTACGCAGATAGGTTCACAGCTGGTGAATGTGCTGTATATATTGGATGAGCCGAGTATCGGCCTGCACCAACGCGACAACCAGCGCTTGATACACTCTTTGAAGGAACTGCGTGACATTGGCAACTCCGTCATTGTGGTGGAGCATGACAAGGATATGATGCTCGCCGCCGATTATGTCATTGATATGGGGCCGAAAGCCGGTAGGCTGGGAGGGGATGTTGTCTTTGCCGGTACTCCCCGTGAAATGCTACGGACGCATACGCTGACTTCCCAATACTTGAATGGTGAGCGTGCCATTGAGGTGCCTGCCAAGCGTCGCGAGGGCAATGGACACAGTCTGTGGCTGCGTGGCGCCAAGGGTAATAATCTGAAGAATGTGGATGTAGAGTTCCCGCTGGGCAAGCTGATTTGCGTTACCGGTGTTTCCGGCAGTGGCAAGTCCACGCTTATCAACGAGACGTTGCAGCCTATTCTTTCGCAGAAGTTCTACCGCTCCCTTCAAGACCCTTTGGAGTATGACAGCATTGAAGGGTTGGAGCATATAGACAAGGTGGTAAATGTGGACCAGTCTCCCTTGGGACGTACGCCGCGCTCCAATCCTGCCACCTATACGGGTGTGTTCTCGGATATCCGCAATCTGTTTGTCGGCCTGCCCGAAGCGAAGATACGCGGGTACAAGCCGGGACGCTTCTCCTTCAACGTCAGTGGCGGACGCTGCGAGGCTTGCCAGGGCAACGGCTACAAATGTATTGAGATGAATTTCCTGCCAGATGTGTATGTGCCTTGCGAGGTGTGCCACGGCAAACGCTATAACCGCGAGACGCTGGAAGTGCGCTTTAAAGGCAAGTCCATTGCCGATGTGCTGGATATGACCATCAACCGTGCGGTGGAGTTCTTCGAGAATGTGCCCCAGATATTGAATAAGATTAAGGTTATCCAGGAAGTGGGATTGGGCTATATCAAGCTGGGACAGTCCTCCACCACGCTCTCCGGAGGTGAGAGCCAGCGCGTAAAGTTGGCTACGGAACTCTCTAAGCGTGATACGGGCAAGACACTCTATATCCTCGACGAACCTACCACCGGACTTCATTTTGAAGATATCCGCGTACTGATGAATGTACTGAACAAACTTGTTGACAAAGGAAACACCGTCATCGTCATAGAGCATAATCTCGATGTCATCAAGATGGCGGACTACATCATTGATATGGGTCCCGAAGGTGGCAAGGGGGGAGGGGAACTCCTCTCCTGCGGAACACCCGAAGAGGTGGCGAAGAGCGAGAAAGGCTATACTCCGAAATTCCTGCGTGAAGAGCTGGGGGATAATTACTAATTTTGTAACTTGTTATGGTGAAAATTAATAAGACGAATGCAGCGCGGCTGCTCGACAAAGCCAAGATAGCCTATGAACTCATTCCCTACGAGGTGGATGAGAACGATTTGAGCGCCGTACATGTAGCCGCCAGTTTGGGCGAGGACATCAACTGCGTGTTCAAGACACTTATTCTTCACGGCGATAAATCCGGCTACTTTGTCTGCGTCATCCCGGGTGAGCACGAAGTGGATTTGAAACTGGCGGCAAAGGCATCGGGCAACAAGAAGTGTGACCTCATTCCGGTTAAGGAACTTTTACCTCTGACGGGCTACATCCGCGGAGGTTGTTCGCCCATCGGCATGAAGAAGCCTTTCCCTACCTATATCCATGATACGTGCCTACGGTTTCCGTATATCTATATCAGTGCCGGACAACGTGGTTTGCAGCTTAAACTGGACCCGAAGGATTTGGTAAAAGAAGTGCGTGCAGAAGTTTGTGTTCTTTTTAATGAATAAATTTTCTATTTCTGCCGAGATATTTTAATTTTATAAGGAAATATTCAATAGAATTTATATATTTGCAGGAATTATTCAAGAAATCAATCCAATTACTAATTCTAAAAACTAATTTTTATGTTCAACAAACACCCTAAAGGTCTGATTGCCGCATCCTTTGCTAATTTGGGCGAGCGTTTCGGCTTTTATACCATGATGGCCATTCTTGTACTTTTTCTGCAAGCCAAGTTCGGACTGGATGGAAAAGAGGCAGGTTTGATCTACTCAACATTTTATTTTTCTATTTACATTCTTGCATTGATAGGTGGTATTATTGCCGACAGAACCCGTAATTACAAAGGTACCATCTTTACCGGCATTGTCTTGATGGCGGTAGGCTACTTGATGCTTGCCATCCCGTCTCCTACACCGGTTGCCAATAAAACCTTGTTTTTGGTGATTACTTGTGCGGCCTTGTTTGTCATTGCTTTCGGAAATGGTCTTTTCAAGGGAAATCTTCAAGCGCTGGTAGGGCAGATGTACGACAATCCCCAATATTCCAGCATGCGTGATTCTGGTTTCTCCTTATTCTATATGTTCATCAATGTAGGTGCCATCTTTGCTCCGTTTGCCGCAGTAGGCGTACGTAACTGGTGGCTGTCCACATTCGGCTACAATTATGATGCCGACCTGCCTGCCCTTTGCCACGGACATCTGGCAGGAACGCTGACTCCCGAAGCTGTGGACACTTATAGTGCACTGGCAACGAAAGCCACTATTTCCGGAACACCCGTAACGGATATGACGGTATTTGCCAATGAATATCTGAACGTGTTTACCACCGGTTTCCATTATGCATTCGGTGTAGCTATCTTGGCTATGGTTCTTTCTTTGGTAATTTTCGTCATTAACAGAAAGAAATTCCCCGATCCCAGCAAGAAGGTGGCTGCAAAAGCGGGCGATGCCACTGCAGTGGAGATGAGCGCACAAGAGGTAAGACAGCGCATGTATGCATTGTTTGCCGTATTCGGTGTGGTAATTTTCTTCTGGTTCTCGTTCCATCAGAATGGGTTGACACTGACGTATTTTGCCAAGGAATATACAGATTTGAATTTGTTCGGCATGGCTATTTCCGCTGAGCTGTTCCAGTCTTTGAACCCGATTTTCGTTGTATCTCTGACACCGGTCATCATGGCTGTCTTTGCAGCACAGCGTGCCAAGGGTAAAGAGCCTTCCACTCCGCGGAAGATTGCCATCGGTATGGGTATTGCTGCCACCGGCTTCCTTATAATGGCTATCGGTTCTTATGTAAGCAACTTGCCGATGCACAAGGATATAATCGCTTTGGGTACCTCTCCGGTGAAGGTGACTCCGCTGTTGCTGATGGTTACCTATCTGATATTGACTGTTGCCGAATTGTACATTTCTCCGTTGGGCATTTCATTCGTGTCCAAGGTGGCTCCTCCCAAATATCAGGGTATCATGCAGGGCGGTTGGCTCGGCGCTACTGCCATTGGTAATCAGTTGCTCGTTATCGGTGCTATCCTTTACGAAAGTATTCCTATCTGGATGACGTGGACGGTATTTGTAGTAGCGTGCTGCATTTCCATGTTCACCATGCTGTTCATGCTGAAATGGCTTGAAAAGGTGGCGAAGTAATCGGAAACGAAAGATAAAACTAAAGGCTGCGCAATGTTCGTAATGAACTGCGCAGCCTTTAGTTTTTGGAGGGCTTTTAATGCCGGGGCTCAGATTTCCAGTCCCATGATGTAGTCATTCATGTAATATCCGTTTCCTATCGGGAAATCCCCTTCACGGAGTTTCCGCATTCCCATATGTTCGTAAAACTGCAGTGCCTTGTTGTTACGGTTCACATTCAATTCCATCAGACAAGGGCCGGGATGCACTTCCTTGATGTACTTGATGGCTTCGCGAAAGAGGAAACTGCCGCAATGTGCACCCTGGTAATAGGGGAGCACATAAATCTTTTGCAGGTGGAATAAATTTTCTCCTTGCTGCTGTACGGACACATAGCCCGCCGCTTCACATTCTTCGTAGGCCAGGAAGTAGACGTGACCTTCCTCTTCCATTTGCTTGCGGATATTGTCCAATGAATACATCCATTCCATCATGTAGTCGGTCTGTTCGGGAGTAAGGATATCCTTATACGTGACAGGGAATATCTGCTGCGCAAGTTTCTGAATCAGTGCGCAGTCTGCTGTCGTTGCTTTTCTTATGGTAAACATATCGGTTGTATTTATACTGTTTGGGGTGTAAAGTTAAGCCTTTTTTGTGAAACAATCGTTATCTTTGCAGACCGTTACCGAACTAACTAATTTTGATTTTAAAAATTATGGCATTTACGAGCAACATTATGATTGTCCGCCACAGATTACTGAAGGAACTGGTAAAGCTGTGGAATAACAACGAACTTGTGGATAAAATAGACCGGCTGCCCATCGAGCTGAGTCCGAAGAGGTCCAAGCACGCGGGACGCTGCTGTGTGCACAAAGAGCGCGCGGTGTGGAAGTACAAGTCATTGCCGCTTCTGGGACTCGATATGGAGGACGAGACGGATGAGCTGACCCCCTTGTCGGAGTACGCTGCCCGTGCACTGGACAGAGCGGAAAATGGCAGGCCGAAAGACAATATCATGTGTGTGATTGACGAAGCTTGTTCGGCATGTGTGCAGATTAACTACGAGATTACGAACCTCTGCCGCGGATGTACGGCACGCAGTTGCCAGGTAAATTGTCCCAAGAAGGCAGTGCACGTCAAGGAGAGCGGGCAGGCATGGATTGACCATGATGCGTGTATCAGTTGCGGCATCTGCCATAAGAGTTGTCCCTACCATGCCATTGTTTATATTCCCGTACCTTGTGAGGAAGCTTGTCCCGTGAAAGCCATCAGTAAGGATGAGAAGGGGATAGAGCATATTGACGAAAGCAAATGTATCTATTGCGGAAAGTGTCTCAATGCATGTCCATTCGGAGCAATTTTCGAAATATCGCAGGTGTTCGACGTGTTGCACAGAATCCGCAAGGGTGAGCAGGTGGTGGCTATCGTGGCTCCGTCTATCCTGGGGCAGTTCAAGACGACTATTGAACAAGTATATGGCGCATTGAAACAGGTCGGTTTTACGGATGTCATCGAGGTGGCTCAGGGAGCGATGGATACCGTCAGCAACGAGGCGCACGAGCTGATTGAGAAGCTGGAGGAGGGTCAGAAGTTTATGACGACTTCCTGCTGTCCGTCTTATATAGAGTTGGTGAACAAGCATATTCCTGCCATGAAGCCTTACGTGTCGGGCACCGGTTCGCCGATGTATTATGCTGCCCGCATTGCTAAAGAGAAGTATCCGGATGCGAAGGTGGTCTTCATAGGTCCTTGCGTTGCCAAGCGCAAAGAGGCGCAGCGCGACGAGGCGGTGGACTTTATCATGACTTTCGAGGAGGTGGCTTCCGTGCTTGCCGGGCTGGATATTCAGATGGAGCAGGCAAAGCCCTATTCCATGAGTTTCACTTCCGTGCGCGAGGCGCATGGTTTTGCGCAGGCAGGAGGCGTGATGGGTGCCGTGAAAGCCTATCTGAAGGAAGAGGCAGATAAAATCAATGCCGTACAAGTGGCTAATCTGGATAAGAAGGCTATCGGTGCGTTGCGTGCTTACGCCAAGTCGGGCAAGGCTCCGGGGCAATTTATTGAAGTGATGGCTTGCGAGGGTGGTTGTATTACCGGGCCATGTTCGCATAATGAAATAACTGCCGGAAAGCGCCAGCTGACGCAGGAGTTGGCAAAGAGAAAAGAGACGTATTAGCCCTTTGTCCGTTTATATGAAGCATTTGATTGACAAATTGCGGAGCAATCGCAGGCTGGATGCCGAAGAGTATAAAGCCTTGCTTCTTTGTCGGGACACAGAACTTGCAGCCTACCTGCAGGAGCTTGCCCGGGAAGAAGCGCTTGCCTGCTTTGGCAATAAAATCTTCATTCGCGGACTGATTGAGATAACCAACCGTTGCCGCAATAACTGCTACTATTGCGGCATACGGAAGGAGAACCGGAACATAGTCCGTTATGAGCTGGCGCAGGAGGAGATTCTTTCGTGTTGCCATGAAGGCTATCGGTTGGGTTTCCGTACCTTTGTGCTGCAAGGGGGCGAAGCGCCGGCGGTGAAGGATGAGGGGATGGTGGAGACAGTTGCCGCCATCCGGCAATCCTTCCCGGATTGTGCCATTACCTTATCCTTGGGCGAGAAATCGCGGGAAGCCTACGAACGTTTCTTCCTGGCAGGTGCCAACCGCTATCTGTTGCGGCACGAAACCTGCAACGAAGGGCATTATCACCGGCTTCATCCTGCGGAGATGTCCCTTTCCCATCGGTTGCAATGCTTGGACTGGCTGAAAGAGATAGGCTATCAAGTGGGAACCGGAATCATGGTGGGCAGTCCTTACCAGACGGTGGACCATTTGGTAGAAGACATTCTCTTCATCGAACGGTTTCAGCCGGAGATGATAGGCATGGGACCTTTTCTTCCGCATCACGATACTCCGTTTTCCTCTTTTCCGCCGGGAGATATGGAGTTGACGTTGAAGTTGCTTTCTATCTTCCGGTTGATGCATCCCGCGGCACTGATACCTGCTACCACTGCCCTGGCCACACTTGCTCCGGACGGACGGGAACGGGGAATATTGGCTGGCGCCAATGTCGTGATGCCTAATCTTTCGCCTTCTCATCAGCGGGCGAAGTACTCCCTCTATGATAACAAAGCTTCTGCGGGTGCCGAAGCGGCAGAAGGTTTGCTAAAATTGGAGGAACAACTGAAAGGGATAGGCTACGAGGTATCAAGAGAGAGAGGAGATTATGAGAATGGAGAATTGACCGTTGATAATTGATAATTTTCAAATCTTCATTCTTTATTTTAATTACCAATTATCAATTTACGAAGTGTATAACATAAAGTCAAGACAAGCAGAAGAATTCATCAATCACCAGGAGATATTGGATACATTGGAGTATGCGCAGGCAAACCGCAACAACCGTCCGCTCATTGAAAGTTTGATTGACAAGGCTGCTTTGTGCCAGGGGCTTTCCCATCGGGAGGCGGCCCTGCTGCTGGAATGTGACGAGCCGGAACTGGTGCAGCGCATCTATCGTCTGGCACGTGAAATCAAACGGAAATTCTATGGCAACCGCATTGTGATGTTTGCCCCGCTTTACCTTTCCAACTATTGCGTGAACGGTTGCGTCTATTGCCCGTATCATGCCAAGAACCGTACCATCCCCCGCAAGAAACTCTCGCAAGAGGAGATACGCCGCGAGGTTATCGCCTTGCAGGACATGGGACATAAACGCCTGGCGCTGGAAGCCGGAGAAGACCCTCGAAACAACCCTATCGACTATATCTTAGAGTCTATCCGCACCATCTACAGCATCCACCACAAGAACGGGGCCATCCGCCGGGTGAATGTCAACATAGCCGCCACTACAGTGGAAAACTATCGGTTGCTGAAAGAGGCAGGTATCGGCACTTATATCCTTTTTCAGGAGACTTACAGCAAAGAGCATTACGAAGCCTTGCATCCCACGGGACCGAAAAGTAATTATGCCTACCACACCGAAGCGATGGACCGCGCTATGGAGGGTGGCATCGACGATGTAGGTATCGGTGTATTGTTTGGTCTGAATACCTATCGCTACGACTTCGTAGGATTGCTGATGCATGCCGAACATCTGGAAGCTACCTTTGGCGTGGGTCCGCATACCATCAGCGTACCGCGCATTTGTCCGGCAGATGATATTTCGACCGAGGATTTTCCCGATGCCATCTCGGATGAGATGTTCTGCCGTATTGTGGCGGTTACCCGCATTGCGGTGCCTTATACGGGAATGATTATTTCCACCCGTGAGTCGGAAGCCGTACGCCGTCGGGTGCTCGAACTGGGCGTTTCGCAGATAAGCGGCGGTTCGCGCACCAGCGTGGGAGGCTATGCCGTGCCGGAAGCCAAAGAGGAAGATTCCTCCCAATTCGATGTGAGCGACCGGCGCACGCTGGATGAAGTGGTGAGTTGGCTGCTCGACCTGGGGCATATCCCCAGCTTCTGCACCGCCTGCTATCGCGAGGGACGTACCGGAGACCGCTTCATGTCGCTCGTCAAGCGCGGACAGATAGCAAACTGCTGCCAGCCCAATGCACTGATGACATTAAAAGAATATCTGGAGGACTATGCCTCCTCCGAAACCAAGGAGAAGGGCATACAGCTGATTCGTGAGGAGATGGAGCATATCCCGAACCCCAAGATACGGGCGATAGCCGAACGTAATCTTCAGGAGATAGGGGAGGGGAAAAGAGACTTTAGATTTTAGATTTCGGATTTATGAATAATACACCTCGTTCCAACCGCCTGCACATTGCCGTCTTTGGACGACGGAACAGCGGAAAGTCCAGCCTTGTCAATGCCTTGACCGGGCAAGACACGGCATTGGTATCCGCAACGCCCGGCACTACTACCGATCCCGTAACCAAAGCCATGGAAGTATATCCTTTGGGCCCGTGCCTCTTTATCGATACCCCCGGTTTTGATGACGACGAAGGCGAACTGGGCGGTATGCGCGTGGAGCGTACCTTAAAGACGGTGGAGAAAGCGGACATCGCCCTCTTGCTCTATGAAGCTGACGGAACGCTGGAACAGCAATGGATAAAGCTGCTGGCAGCGCGCGAAATTCCCGTGATACTGATACTGAATAAAGCTGATTCGCGTCAAGACACCGCTTCCGTGGTGCTTCGGATTGAAAAGGAGTGCGGGCAGGTTCCCGTTGTGGTCAGTGCCAAAGAGGGTACCGGCATTCAAGGCATCTTCGATGCTATTCTCGAAAAGCTTCCCGAGAATTTTGGTGAGCAGACCATCACGGGAAACTTGGTAAGCGAGGGTGATGTCGTCCTACTGGTTATGCCCCAGGATATGCAAGCCCCAAAAGGCCGTCTCATTCTTCCGCAAGTGCAGACCATCCGCGAGTTGCTGGACAAGAAGTGCCTGGTGATGAGTTGCACCACCGACAAGCTGCAAGCTTCCCTGCAAGCCCTTGCCCGTCCGCCTAAGCTGATAATCACCGATTCACAAGTATTCCCCATCGTCTATCAACAAAAGCCTGCCGAAAGTAGTCTTACTTCCTTCTCGGTTCTTTTTGCCGGCTACAAAGGAGACATCAATGCCTTCGTGGAGGGAGCTGCCGCTATCCATAGCCTGACACCCCAATCGCGTGTACTGATAGCCGAAGCTTGCACCCACGCCCCGCTGACCGAGGACATCGGTACCGTCAAAATTCCCCGCCTGCTACGAAAGCGCATCGGCGAGGAATTGCAGATAGACTTTGTATCTGGAAATGACTTTCCCAAAGACTTGTCCCGATATGATTTAATTATCCATTGCGGCGCTTGCATGTTCAACCGGAAGTACGTTCTCAATCGTATAGCCCATGCCCGCGCACAGCACATCCCCATAACCAACTACGGAGTAGCAATTGCGAGTCTGACCGGTATATTGGATAAAATTGTTATCTATCGGTAAATATCCCTTTCCCTCTCTGTTCACGTTACTGATGTTATAGAGTAGCGTGAACTACTTTTCTTGTTAATAATGTTTAATATATGGTACTTTGTAATGCAAGGTACTGATATAATACATATATTTGTGCCATACAAGGAACAACAATAGAATGAATAAGGACACTCATTACTCTATTGCGCAGCAAAATAGTAAATCGTAAATTGTCAAATAGTAAATACCATTATGGATGTAAACAATGTAAAGTCGCAAATGCGCAAGGGCATGCTTGAATATTGCATCATGCTGCTGCTTCACAAAGAGCCGGCTTATGCTTCGGATATCATTCAGAAGTTGAAAGAAGCCAGACTGATTGTGGTGGAAGGTACACTTTATCCGTTGCTCACCCGTTTGAAGAACGACGACCTTTTGGGGTATGAATGGATTGAGTCTACACAAGGTCCTCCCCGTAAATATTACCGGTTGACGGAAAAAGGAGAAGTCTTTCTCGGTGAACTGGAAACATCCTGGAAAGAGTTGAACGAGACGGTGAATCACATCAGCAATTCTTGAAATGACCACAGAGAATATGCCGCATTCGTCGAATGGTAAATAGTAAATCGTAAATAGTCAAATTGTAAATAAATAGTGTGTTATGAAAAAGACATTAACTGTAAATTTAGGTGGAACCGTTTTCAATATTGATGATGACGCATACCGTCTTTTGGATAATTATCTGAGTAATCTCAAGATGCACTTCCGCAAGGAAGTCGGTGCCGACGAGATTGTAGATGATATTGAACGCCGTATTTCCGAACTCTTTGCCGAGAAATTGTCGGCCGGTTCGCAAGTAATCACGATAGCCGATGTGGAAGAGGTGATTGCCCGCATGGGAAAGCCGGAAGATATGGAGGCGGAAGGAGAGAGTGCTAGTGCCGATTCCGGCAGCACGAGTGCCGGGGGCGGCTATGGTGCCGGTGCTTGGAACAGCAATACCGCTTATGGCACTACACGCCGTCGTCTATACCGCAATCCGGATGACAAAATGCTGGGTGGTGTCATCAGTGGAATGGCTGCCTACCTGGGATGGGATGTAACTTTACTTCGACTGTTACTGCTTGTCATCTTGATTTGTGGGGTAGGGACATTGATACCGGTCTATATCGTGTGTTGGCTGGTTATACCGGAAGCCCGCACAGCGGCCGAGAAGTTGAGTATGCGTGGCGAGGCCGTTACGGTGGAGAATATCGGAAAGACGGTGACGGACGGTTTTGAGAAGGTTGCCAATGGGGTGAATGATTATATGAGGTCGGACAAACCCCGTACTTTCTTGCAGAAGTTGGGAGATGCATTGGTGATGATTGTCGGCTGGTTCTTGAAAATCTGTCTGGTGATATTTGCCATTATCTGCAGCCCGGTATTGTTTGTATTTGGAGTGGTATTTGTGGCGTTGTTGTTTGCTGCGATAGCGGTGGCTGTTGGTGGCGGTGCGGCTCTCATTTCCTTTTTCCCGATGGCTGATGTGGTACTGCCTACTTCTCCGTTGTCTGCCATTGTGATGTACATTGCAGGAATCTTGCTGGTAGGAATTCCTTTGGTCAGTCTTGTATGGGCCATCTTCAGTCAGATATTCAAATGGCAGCCGATGAATTCCGGTTTGAAGTGGACGCTGGTTATCCTTTGGATTGTAAGTGCGGCTTGCTTCGGAATCTGTTTTGCAGTGCAAGGGGCTACTTTCCCGGAATTGGGTATCTTTAACTTCTGAGAATAGTAATTTCTTTTTTAATTGATATCGTGTTTGTAGGAATCTGATTTCTATAAACACGATATTTTTTATTTCAATGTAATTATTTGTTATACAGTGGAATATTTCGTTTGGAAAAGGTGTTTTTTAAACGTTCGTTTAATGAACGCAAAGATAACGTGTATTTTTGAATCTCGCAAAATGTTTAATAAAAATATTCTATAAATTTCTTTTTAGTGAGTATAATACTTTGTCAGTAAGCCTATTGCATTGTATTTCTCTAACTTCTTCCTTTTACTAATTTTTAAGTAATCTTCCCTCTTTAGTTTTCTTAAATATTGACGTTCAAAAAACGAACGTCTATTGAACGCTTTTTGCTTGCAATAGATTCGTTTACAGCATTTTACCTGACAGGTAATGAATGACTGCAAAAAATCTGTTGACAAGAAGGGCATAAAGCTTGTCGTATTCTACATAAAGTGTCCGCAAGTAATTGAATTTCAAGTGTATGCAAGAGGTTCAAAGCCCCAGGAGAACACCCTTGTCTGAACAAAAGCATAAAAATGGGAATAGAGAAAGAGGTCGAAATCTGGTATGCTATGCGTGCCACCTACCGCAGAGAACCAGATGCCATGCATCTGCTCAAGAAAGAAAATTTGGGCTGTTTCATTCCTATGCAATACAAGATATGTATAAAAAAAGGGAAAAAAGTCCGTGCTCTGGTTCCGGTCGTTCATAATCTGCTTTTTGTCCATGCCCGTCCTTCCGATGTGCAGCGTGTAAAATCTCAAGTCACTTATCTGCAATATATTACCGATACCCGCAGTGGGCAGAAGATTATTGTCCCCGACAGTCAGATGCAGCGTTTCATTGCCGTATCCGGCACTTACGATGACCATCTTCTTTATTTTCAACCGGATGAATTGAACTTGTCCAAAGGTACCAAAGTCCGGATTACCGGCGGTGAATTTGAGGGGCAAGAGGGTATATTTCTGAAGGTGAAAGGCGCACGTGACCGTCGCGTGGTTATCGAAATACAAGGTGTCATAGCTGTTGCCATGGCCACTATCCATCCCGATCTTATAGAAGTAATCGGCTGAACTTTAATTTTTAATTTTTAATTCTATAATTGCTTATGTCTCTTTCCGAAGAAGCAATCACTCTTCAGCGTGCTGCGCACGAACTGATGTATTTGGGTATGGACGGTAGTCCCGTCTATAGCGATGACTTGTCACGGCGGAACGGTGAGGTCTACCGTCTTACCATGGCTTTGTACCGGTCGGGTGTAAAAGGCACTACCATCGACGAGCAGGCAAATGTCTGTCTTGCCCTTCTTATGGGTTACAGCGCCTCTTTTGTGGATCATGGCGAAAAGCAGCGGCATGTCCAGAAAGTGCTGGACTGTTGTTGGGATGTGCTCGACGCTCTTCCCGCTTCCTTACTGAAGCTCCGTCTGCTTACCGCCTGCTACGGTGAAGTGTTCGACGAGTCTTTGGCCGACGAAGGCCGTTCCATCATCGCCTCCTGGGATTCCTTATCACTTACTCCCGAACAGCAGGAAGCGGTTGATGAGTTTCAGAATGTGACAGACAATCCCTATCCGTGGGAATATATCGATGAATAAAACTTTTCATTATAATGCTTAACAATAAATCCGTATTGATTACCGGAGGAACGGGTTCCTTCGGAAAGAAGTTTGTGGAAACCATTCTCCGTGATTATCCGCAAGTAAAGAAAATTATTATTTACTCCCGCGATGAGCTGAAGCAATTTGAGCTGAAACAGAAATATCCCGGTCATAAGTATCCGCAACTGCGTTTCTTTATCGGTGATGTCCGTGACCTCGAACGTCTGACGCGGGCTTGCGAAGGAGTGGACGTGATTATCCATGCAGCCGCCATCAAGCAGGTGGATACCGCTGAATACAATCCCGAAGAGTGCATCAAAACCAATGTACACGGTGCGCAGAATGTGATAAAGGCTGCTCTTGCCACCGGTGTACAGCATGTAGTGGCCCTTTCTACCGACAAGGCATGTGCCCCCATCAATCTTTATGGCGCCACCAAGCTCACTTCCGACAAGCTGTTTACTGCCGCCAACAATATCAGCGGTTCCAAGGACATCAGGTTCTCCGTAGTCCGTTATGGCAATGTGATGGGTTCCCGCGGTTCCGTAATCCCTTTCTTTATCAACAAGCGTGACAACGGGGCGAAGGAACTTCCCATAACCGATATGCGCATGACCCGTTTCAACATCTCACTGGAAGCCGGTGTCGCTTTGGTCATGTATGCCATCGGACATCACCTGGGTGGTGAAATCTTTATTCCTAAGATTCCTTCCTATCATATCCAGGACGTGGCTACCGCCATTGCGCCCAATCTGCCGCAGGTGGAAGTGGGCATCCGTCCGGGAGAGAAACTGCACGAGGAGATGATTACTGTAACCGATGCTCTTGATACAATCGATTTGGGCAGATATTATGTCATTCTTCCTTCCGTATCTTTCAAGCACAGTCGCGAAGAGTTCATCAGACATCACAATGCAGTACCCGTTCCCGACGGTTTCCACTACAGCAGTGACAACAATACGGAGTGGGAGACAGTAGAGACTATGCGCGAGAATATCAAGAAATACGTTGACCCTAATTTCGAGGTGAAATGATAAGCAAGCCTATTCCATACGGTCGTCAGCATATCACAGATGAGGATATCCGGGCAGTCATTGATACCCTGAAAAGCGATTACTTGACACAAGGTCCCAAAATCAGGGAATTTGAAACGAAATTTGCCGAATATGTAGGTGCACAATATGCCGTAGCAGTGAACAATGCCACTTCGGGGCTTCATCTTGCAGCTACCGCACTGAATGTAAAGCCGGGTGACAAGGTGATTGTCACTCCCATGACCTTTGCTGCCAGTGCCAACTGCATCCGCTATTGTGGCGGCGAGGTGGTATTCTGTGATATTGACAAGGATACTTACCTCATGGATATCCGTAAACTCGAAGCCATGCTTAAAGCTTCTCCCCGCGGTACTTACAAAGGTATTGTTCCGGTTGATTTTGCAGGCTATCCTTTGGATCTGGAAGAGTTCAGAAAGCTTGCCGACGAGTACGGCTTGTGGATTATCGAGGATGCCTGCCATGCTCCCGGCGGCTATTTCATGGACAGTAAAGGCAAGAAACAACATTGTGGCAACGGTTGTTTTGCCGACTGTGCCGTATTCTCTTTCCATCCCGTGAAACATATTGCTACGGGTGAGGGAGGCATGGTGACCACCAACAGCAAGGAGCTTTATGACAAGCTTTGTCTTTACCGTACGCATGGCATTACGAAAGACCCTGCTTTATTGCACGAGCATCATGGTGGCTGGTATTACGAGATGCAGGAGTTAGGGTATAATTACCGTCTGACTGATTTTCAGGCTGCCTTGGGTATTTCTCAGCTGGAGCGTGCAAAAGCAGGTCTTGAACGCCGCCATGAAATCGTAAGACGCTATAATGAAGCGTTTTCCGGAATAGATGGCATCAAGACTCCGTTCAATACTGCCGATGTCTATCATGCTTATCACCTTTATATCATTCAAGTAGCTGACCGCTTGGGCCTTTATAATTATCTGCACGAGAACAATGTCTATGCGCAGGTTCATTATGCTCCGCTTCATCTGATGCCTTACTATCAGCAGTGGGGAAATAGGAAAGGCGATTTACCTATAGTAGAAGAGTATTACGAACATTGTCTGAGTCTTCCGATGTATCCCACGCTGACGAACGAGGAACAGGAGTATGTGATTGAAAAGGTTATAGAATTTGTAGCGAAATGAAAAATATAGCAATCATTCCTGCACGTGGCGGCAGTAAACGTATTCCGCGTAAGAATATCAAGCCCTTTATGGGTAAACCTATCATTGCATATTCCATAGAGGCAGCTTTACAAAGCGGTCTTTTTGAGGAGGTGATGGTTTCTACCGATGATGAGGAGATTGCCGGAATAGCTTGTAAGTATGGTGCCAAAGTTCCTTTTATGCGGAGTGCCGAGATGTCAAATGACTATGCCGGTACTGATGATGTAATTCTTGAAGTACTGAGGAAGTATAAAGAGCAAGGCAGGGAGTTTGAAACGGTTTGTTGCATTTACTCAACGGCTCCTTTTGTCACTCCCGAAAGACTCCGGGAAGCATACGGAAAAATGAATTCGGAGATAGATTCCGTTTTCACTTGTGTGGCTTATTCCTATCCTATACAGCGCAGCCTTCACATCGTGGATGGAAAAATTAGTATGGTTTATCCCGAATACAAAAATGCACGTTCCCAAGATTTAGAACCGATTTATCACGATGCCGGTCAGTTCTATTTCTCTCGCACTGCTCCCTTTGTGGAGAGCCGGACTTTTTGGGGTGAGAATACAGCCGGGTTGGTACTTTCCGAACTTGAAGTGCAGGACCTTGATACACAGACTGACTGGGCATTGGCAGAGATGAAGTATGAGTTGCTTCATAAATGATGTAATGCAGAAAATCTATCTCCGTGCCGATGCAAGTGCTGCCATCGGCTACGGTCACTTTATTCGTACTCTGGCTTTGGCCGATATGCTGAAGGACGATTTTGATTGTACCTTCTTTACTTGCCATCCTACCCCTTATCAGGTGAGTGAGATGGAGAAGGTATGTCCTTTCATCCCCTTACAGGAAGAATCACATTATGATGAGTTCCTTTCCCTTTTACAAGGTGACGAAATTGTGGTACTTGACAACTATTTCTTTACTACTGATTACCAGCGTGCCATCAAGCAAAAAGGTTGCTGTCTGGTGTGTGTGGATGATATGCACGACAAGCACTATGTGGCTGATCTTATAGTCAATCAGGGATTGGGTTACACGCGTGATGACTATTCGTGTGAACCATATACTCAATTTGCCTTTGGGCTTCAATTTTCATTGTTGAGGAGGCCTTTCTTCAATGTTGCGCTGCAGAATAAACGGAACAATTATTCAGGAGGTTTATATGTATTGGTGGCTTTTGGTGGTTCTGATTTCTTGAATTTGACGTATCAGACCATTCATGCAATTAAAGCCAAAGACAATGTGAAGAAGATAACGGCAATTGTCGGTGATTCGTATGCAGCCGAGAATATGGTTGATGACCCCAAAGTAACCTATCAGAAGAATTTGTCTGCCGGTTCCATTGCAGACTTGTTTAGTACTGTAGATGTCGCCATATTGCCTGCCTCTACGATGATGAATGAGGCATTGGCCTGTGGAACTCCTGTTATAGGAGGGTATTATGTTGATAATCAGGAGCACGACTATTATATGTTTTTGCGTGAAGGGCTGATTCAGGGGGCGGGTGATTATACCGATGCCGCTGCCTTTACTCTTGTTGCTGAGAATTTGGATAAGATGGCCATTCGTAAAAGACATGCCATCACTCCGGATATTCCCAAACGGTTTGTCAATTTGTTTAAAAGTCTGTTGATATGCAAGTAACTTCACAAAGAGCTTCGGCCATATTGTATAATTATCTGTCTGGCAACCATTTTGATAAACCGTTCTTATTGCCGGCAAATGTGTGTCCTGTAGTGCCCCTGTCGTTTATGAAAGCAGGTGTCGGTTTTGAGTTTATAGACATAGATGAAAGCCATGCCATGTCAACCGAGAAATGTTTGACAGCTATAGAGGCGGGAAAATATTCCGGTCTTGTATTTGTGCATGCCTACGGGAAAAAGTATGACAACAAAGAATTTTACCGAGCAGTGAAAAGTCTCGATCCAAATCTTTGTATCATTGATGATTGTTGCTTGTGCATTCCCGAATTGGTAGATTCCTTGCCTGAAAATGTGGATCTCTGCCTTTACAGTACCGGATATGCTAAATTCATAGAACTTTCCTATGGTGGCTATGCAAGTTTTAGGGGGGGGTACGAAGTTGTTGATTATCAGTATGATAGCATTAGTGAACAAAAGCATTCGGTATATATAAGGAAATGTCTCCTGGAGAATGTCAGATATATGCTTCCGGCTGACTATCCTTGGCTGGACGCCTCAAATTTGCAAATGACCGATGAGGAATATTTTGACATCATTGAAAGAAAGCTCCCAAAAGTGATTGCGGAAAAAGAGAAAATAAACAAGATATACAGGAATCTGCTTCCTGAATCGATTCAGATGGGAGATGATTTCCAGAACTGGAGGTTCATGATTGTCATCGAGAACCGGCAGAAGGTTCTTGACGCAATATTCAAGGCCGGTCTGTTTGCCGGGACTAATTTCCCTTCGGTTTCATACATGTTCAAAGGTGTTTCTTCTCCTGTTGCGGAAGTGGAGGCGAAGCATATCGTCAATTTGTTTAATGATTTCCGGTTCAGTGAAGCACAGGCAAGAAAGATTTGTGATGTGATAAATTCGGTTATATGAATAAAAGATTATTGATACTGGGCGCAGGTGAAATGCAGGTTCCTGTCATCCGAAAGGCGAACGATATGGGATTGCATACCATAGTCGCAGATATGGATGCGAATGCTCCGGGAATGGGGTACGCCTCGGAACCGGTTCTTGTCAGCACGATGGATAAGGAAGGTGTTTTGGAATGTGCCAAACGTCACTCTGTTGACGGCATACTTACTACAAGTGACGCGCCTGTAAATGTGGTTTCCTATGTCGGGGAACAGCTGGGGCTTCCGTCCATGTCCACTGAGGTTGCAAAAATCTGTACAAACAAATACTTGCAGAGGGAAATGTTTGCGGCCAACGGGATTGATGTACCATTTTTCATGCTTTGTGATAAAGATACGGACTTGGGCACATTGCAAGATTATCCATATATTGTCAAACCGGTAGATTCCTCTGCAAGCCGCGGAGTAAAAAAGGTTACAAATCATAAAGAACTTGTACTTGCTTTTTCCGAAGCTCTCGGTTATTCCCGTACCGGAAAGGCCATTGTCGAGGGCTTTATAACAGGCCGTGAATTCAGTGTTGAAACATATACGCAAAACAATAAAACTACCGTTGTCACTATTACGGAGAAACTTTGTATCGGTGAGGCAGAAGGCTTCTTTGTTGAAGATACGCACATTGAACCGGCGCGTATAACGAAACAGGAGTGGGAGCTGGTTTCGGAGACCGTATCAAAAGCACTTTGCCTGATTGGACTTAATAATTGTCCCTCGCATACAGAAATAAAGCTGAATGAATCGGGCGCTTATATCATAGAAATTGCTTGCCGGCTTGGAGGAGATTATATAACCTCTGATTTGGTTCCATTGTCAACCGGGATAGATATGCTGAGAAATCTGGTGAACTGTTCTCTTGGTTTGCCCGTTGATGTCCTTCGCAAACATGAAAAATGCTCAGCGGTACAGTTCCTTAATCCGCTCAACTATCAGCGTTGTGTGGATTTTCTAAGCTCTTCCCGGTCATCGGCTGTTTTTCGGTCTGAAATAAGACCTTATTCTGAAAAAAAAATAAAAAACTCTTTAGACCGTTTAGGGTATATCATACTTCAGACTGATAGTATGGAAGAGCTTGAAAGTATTCTAAGGACGATTAAATAGTAAAGACATGAGAGATAAGTGTATGATTGTGGCTGAGATGTCTGCCAACCATAACGGTAAGAAAGAAACAGCCATTGAAACCGTCAGGGCTGCAAAACGTGCCGGAGCCGATGCCGTCAAGTTGCAGACCTATCGGGCTGATACCATTACGCTTCGCTGTGACAAGCCTGATTTTATAATTAATGAAGGCTCTATATGGGACGGGCAATATTTTTATGATTTGTATGAACAGGCTTATACTCCTTGGGAGTGGCATGAAGAGTTGTTCCATGTGGCCAAGGAAGAAGGACTGATCTGTTTTTCTTCTCCTTTTGATAAGACAGCCGTCGATATGCTTGAGGCTTTGGACTGTCCCGTTTATAAGATAGCTTCTTTCGAAATTACGGATATTCCATTGATAGAATACGCGGCTTCGAAGCATAAGCCGATGGTACTTGCTACAGGCATAGCCACCGAAGAAGATATTCAATTGGCTGTTGAAGCTTGCCGCAGAATGGGAAATAATGATATTACGGTTCTTAAGTGTACCTCTTCTTATCCGGCTCCAGTTGAGGAAGCCAATCTTTGTATGATTCGTGATTTGGCAGAACGTTTCCAGGTAAAAAGTGGACTTTCCGACCATACCCTGGGGAGTGTCTCTCCCATTGTGGCGGTTACTCAAGGTGCGAGTATGATAGAAAAGCACTTTATTTTGAATCGTTCCATCGGTGGTCCGGATTGTTCTTTTTCTATGGAAGAGAAAGATTTTGCCCAAATGGTAAAAGATGTGCGCATGGCTGAGTTATCTTTGGGGAAAACGACTTACGAATTGACGGAGAAAATGAGAGGTAGCCGTTCCGCATCACGTTCTCTCTATGTGGCCGAGGATATGAAGGCCGGAGAAGTGATTACGGAGCGGAACGTTCGCTCCGTCCGTCCGGGCTTCGGCCTGCACCCCAAATATCTGAAAGATATATTGGGAAAGAACGTGAACCGGGATTTGGAGAAAGGGACGAGGTTTGCATTGGAGTACGTGAATGGTTAGCCTGATAAAAATAAGAAGATAAAATAGAGGTCTGGAATTTATTTTTCTATCTTTGTTCGTAGGTAATGGATATGGAAAAGTTGATTACTTTAGGTTCTGAAATATAAAGACTCAAATAAAGGATTATAGGGAGCCTTTACAGCCCCCTATACTCCTTTTCCGCATCGAAGCACGGACACGCTTTCGTCGGATTCAAGTCATGGTGCCCCACAATCAGCGCCCGTGGAAAGATACGCTTCAACTCACGTAGCAGTGCCAGTAACGAAGCCTTCTGTTCCAATGTACGGGTATCGGCAGGAAAACTTGCAGCATCCAGTCCTCCTTCATAACAGATGCCGATAGAATGGCGGTTGTGATTGAGGCAATGCGCACCTATTTTTTCCAACGGGCGGCCGCGGTGTATTTCGCCGTTGCGGGTCAGATAGAAATGATAGCCGATGTCACGGAAGCCGCGGTGGTGGATGTGGTCGCGGCGGCAATCCTCAAAGCCCAGGGCCACGCCTTGAGGCGTGGCTGAGCAATGAACAATGAGCAGGGTAATCGTACGCATGGCTATTTGCAAGCGCCCAGACCTAAAGCTCCCGCTATGGCGGTAGCTACGGTGATGATTACTTTGAGGACAATGCCCCACACGGATTTTGACTTTTTGTCTTCACTCATGATGATTGGTAATTGATAATTAGTAATTAGTAATTTGTAATTATTCTCATCCTAACGGATTCTCGCCCTGATTGCCGTCACTTCCTCCGGAACCGCCGTCGGAACCACTGCCATCGGGAGCTTTTCCGCCTACGGTGTACAGGGAAGATTCCTTCAGCTGTCCATCCAGGTTGATTTGGGCATTACTCAGTTCGCCGGTGGCACGGGCGCGGAGCTTCAGCCCCTTCACGTTGTTGGCCAGCGAGAAGTCGGCAGCGGATTGCGCCCCTTTCTTGCTGACGATTCCTACGGAGAAGATGGCAAGGTCATCCAGTTTCACGTTCTTGCCGTCCAGAATCAATTCTTTGGTGCAGGAAACCATGTCTGCCAGTACCCCCTTGATGACACCACTCGAATAGGGGGTGTTGTGATTGGACATGTGCTTGGCCAATTTTTCGATGTCGAAGGTTTCTTCGATTACGGGGCGTGCATACCAGAGGCCTTTCAGTGGGCTGTCTTCGCCCGTCACTTGATACTTTTTGTAACGAATCATACAATTAAAATTTAGAAGTTAAAGGATAAAAACATTTGCTGTGTTGAACTCAACGATGCAAAGATAAGGCTGTGGATACGGGCGTTTGTCGGTTTTTGCAGGTTCTCGTCTGTTTGGGTCTGTTTTAGTCGGTTATTTACGCTTGTAAGTTTGATAATGTCATGATTTATAGTTACTTTTGATGAAATATAAATCGTAACTGTCAACTATGGATTCTTTTGTCATACGTACATACGGGCGTACCGAATTGGCCCAAATCTATTGTCCCAATCTTTGTCCGGAGGCTGCCTTCCGCAAACTGAAACACTGGATAGACCTTTGTCCCGATTTGCGTGACGGACTTTCCGCTTTGGGCGGTTCTTCCCGTTCCCGCTCTTATACGCCTGCCCAAGTGCGGCTGATAGTGGCTGCACTTGGAGAGCCTTAAACCTGAGGTTGGATGGCGTAAAGGTCAGGCCGGGAATCGTAAAGGTGAGGTTGGTACACTTGGTACAGAGGTTCATCCATCCTTTCGCCTCACACACATACGCGTGCGTGAAGCGAAGTGAATGTCAGACTTTTGGTTTCCGGTAGTTTCCCTTGCCATCTACATTTTCCACCAGCCCGTGTTTCTGCATACGTTTGAGCCAGGTGGAGGCGGTTTCCGATTTGATGCCCATCTCTCCGGCTTTCTGCAGGAAAGAGGCCCGTGTGAATTCTTCTTCCATGCTGTCTACCAGCGCATCCCGGTCGGCATTGCCGCGGCTTGTCACTTCGGTGTTGGGCAGGAAGGAGAGGATATGGGTGGTATGCCGGTAAAGGCTTTCGGCCAGTGAGAGTACGGCATGAAAGTCATCGGAAGCAATGAGGAGATCCCATCGGCTGACAATGTGGTCTTTCAGATTGTCTGTGGCTGTGTGAGGGTCGGGTGACACGTAAGGCGAAGCGGTGATTTCCCCTTGTTCCATTGCGCGGAGCATGGCCACCACTTCCATGATGCGGCAGATGTTGATGGCCAGACGTGCCACGCTGCTTGACATCTCGTTTCCGTTGGCTAGTCCGGAGCGTACGAAAAGCCGGGAGAAGAGCCGGTTGAATTCATCTTTCTGTCCGTCCGTAAGGTGAAGGGTGAATATTCCGTTCATGACAATGGTTTTCAGTTTGTCCTTCCATTCCATGCCCAGAGCCTTGAAGGTATCTTCAAGATCGCTGTCATTGCGGTCGAACTGGTTTTGCCAATGATGTATGGCAGGCATGTAGTAGAATACCTGGCGAGAAAAGAGCCCGTTCTCAGCAGTGGGAATCAGTGGTTTCACTTGTGAGGGGGTGCCTGACAGAAGTACGGAAAGATAAGTTTTCTTTACCTCTCGGTATTCGTGGTCGGTGCGCCGGTTGTAGGACAGTCGGTCGTGGTCGAAGGCTTTGCGCATGGTGTCGCTCCAGTGTCCGTATTCCGAACCGATGGCGGTGGAGATGGTGTCGGCTTCGCTTTCGCATATCAGTCCGGTACCGTCGGAGTCCATCAGGTTTTGCAGGATGCCGGTTCCGGTGTTGTTGCCCGAGATGAGGAACATCTTGTTGAGAGGCATTACGGGAGTCTCCGTTTTTCCACGTTCCTTGCCCAGTGTGTCGTATTTTGCTTTTTCGCGGCGGTAACATGCCATGCTTTCGTCTACCTGCCCACGTATTTCATCGTGAATGGGCTCGGCAAGCAGGCGTACCAAGGAGAGCACTCCTTTGCCGGATGCAGGTAGGGCTACTACAAAGGTTTGCAGGCAGGGGGACATCATTTTTCCTCCGTAGGAACATCGGACGTGTTTTCCCATACTGGCACCCAATACGGTGATGGCACCCAGTAGCAGTACATCGTATTGGGCGGGGGAGGTTCCGCAGCTCATGATGTGATTCAGGGGATAAGGCCAGTGGAGGTGTTCGTCGAAAGTGGGTAATGGAGACAGTGGTTCAATGCCCGATGCGGACTCTTCCTCGCGTGCGCGTGTGTGTGAGGTAGAAGAGAGGGGTGAACTTTGTGTACCAAGTGTACCAATGGCGGGTGCGGCTTCATGCTGAATCTTCACGCCGCAAAACTCGGCCAGATGAAAGGCAGTTCCCAGATGCACGTCGTTACGGCCGGTCTTCAAGGCATTGCTGAAGAGCTTGTCGGCTGCCCGTCGGTCGTACTTGGACGACAGGCTGCACAGACTTAAAAAATCATGCCGTCCTGCTTCTCCGCAGTCGGTGGCAATGGCAAATGCCAGTTGTATATATTCTTGATAGGTTGGAGCAATGTCTGCTCCTGCATTTCTGACTGCTTCGGCCAGAAGGTGCAATGAAGATAGTGGTTCCATCGGATTTGGTAATTTATAATTAGTAATTTGTAGTCGGTGATTTGCAATGACTCATAATTCGAAGTTCACAACTTTTCTGAGCAGTGCTTTCGGGTCATGGCAGAGGAAACAGGCGCGTACGAGGTCTTTCCCCGAAGTGTCCACTCCTTTTCCGGGTTGTGTGTTTTCGGCGTCATACATGCAGTGGACGTAGTTCATGGCCCAGCGCACCGCCTCCGTGCTGTCTTTTCCGATAGGGCAGGGTACAAAAGCCTTTACACCTCGTCCGGTAGGGCTGATGAACACCAGTACCGGTGCGAGGTAAGGGTCTTTGAACAGTAGTTGCTTCAGGCGTCCGGCTTCGTCAGGCGAGTCGAGATGGTCTACGTCCACCACCACCAGTCCGGAGGGTAGCTTTAGGCAGTCGCTCCGTCGTCGGGTGAATACGCCGCAGGGGGTGACGTAGGGTAAGGTTTGCTGTTTCAGCATCCGGCAGTTGTTATCATCGCCTTGTAGGGCAGCTTCGCGGATGGCTTGTGTTAGGGTGATCAGCCGTTTGTTGGCTGTGATGAGTTGGTAAACTTCGTTCAGTTCTAAAGTACGCAGGGGGGTAAGCGTGGCGCTTTTCACGATTTTCCCGGTCGCTCCGTCCTTCATCGGTGAGATGGGTGGCATGAAAAGCGACATTTTAAAAGATTTTGGCATATTATACGTTTAAATAGTTGGCTCAAAGGTATTCATTCTCTTTCGTTGAATCTTTCCCACATGTAAGAAAGATTTTAAAGGAACAAAGTAAATAATAACAATATATAACATAGTATTCTATCTAATTACTTAAAATTTATCTAAATGGGCAAAAATTTTATTCACCCTTCATTGGGCTTTTTTATCGAGCGAACGAGAAAACAGAGTGGAGTCACTATTGAAACTCTTTGCAAGGATTTGCATATTTCTCCATCCACGTACATAGACTTAAAAAAAAGGGTGTAACGCCTCACTTAGTACATACGAAACTCTTCTGCGATACTATATCGATGAACTGGAGGAACTGGATGATGACGAAATCAGGAAATTGGCTGGGGAATGGGTGGAAAAATGGCTGGAGGTTAGGAAGAAGGGGGAGTGGTGATTGGATTGGTTGATTATTACTGATAATTAAAGGAATCTATATAAATGATTAATTTTACAGTAGGTCCGGTGCAATCTTCTGATGCTGTACGGGTCATAGGTGCCGAACAGGTACCATATTTAGAACAGCAGAGTTTTCAGAAATGATGCTTGAGAATGAGCGCCTTGTTAAGAAATTTGCTAATGCGACTAAAGATAGTAAGGTTGTTTTCATGACATGTTCTGGCTCTGGTGGTATGGAGGCTGCCATCATAAATTGCCTTACGCCACAGGATAAGGCTCTTGTAATCAATGGTGGTAGCTTTGGTGAGCGTTTTGTGGAATTGCTTACCCTTCATAAAATTCCTTTTACGGAAATTAAGCTTAAGTATGGTAGAGCTTTGAAGCCTGAACATCTTGCTGAATATGAGAGCAAGGGTTACACTACTTTCCTTATGCAGAAGCACGAAACTTTTACGGGGGTACATTACGATATCAATCTTGTTTCTGATTTTTGCAAACGTAATAATTGTTTCTTGATTGTTGATATAATCTCTACCTTCCTTTGCGATTCATTTGATATGGTGGCAATGGATGTAGGGGTGATGATTACTGGAAGTCAGAAGGCTCTTGCTTGCGCTCCGGGTATTGCAGTTATGCTTCTTGCTCCTTCGGCTATTAAACGTATAGAAAAGGTCCAATGTTGCTGTCAGTATCTTGATTTGAAGCTTGCTCTTAAAAATATGGAGAGAGGGCAGACTCCTTGTACTCCTGCTGTTGGTATCCTTCGTCAAATTAATGTCCGTTTAAAAGAAATTGAGTCTGCAGGTGGTGCGGAGGTGGAGATTGCGCGTTGTGCAGAATTGGCTAAGTATTTTCGTGATAAGCTTGTTAAGAATAATCTTCCACTCTTTTGACTTATCGTCAGGTTGGAACAAATAGCTTTACAGTTAAGTATTATGTTGAGAAGTTTATTCTTGACATGAATACGATGAAGATAATTAGGGTTGACGAGTATCGCGACAAAAAGAAGATTAATCGTCCCGCAGGTTCGTTATTCTCTGTAGATGGAGAAATTTATCGAGTGGCACAAAAATGCAGTCGTGCATATGGAGAGTCGATCTTTGTGTATAAGACAAGTAAGAATTTTGATTTTATTAAAGATAAAAAGGTAGCAGAACTCACTGGTCAGAGTATAGTCCTGAGTGATGGTAGAAAGCCGATTTTGTTGCACACTTATTCTCAAGCAGGAGGGATTGAGGTGATTGACTATAGATGCTCTTTATAATAATTTGAAAAATGTTAAATAATAATGGCAAAGACAGTTTATCTTGGTATGATAGGTGATATCATGCATCCGGGTTACATTAACATCATTAACAAAGCTACTGAGTATGGCGATGTGATAATCGGTTTGTTCACTGATAAGGCGATTGCTAACCACCGTAGACTTCCTTATCTCACTTGGGAGCAAAGAAAGAACGTTGTTGAGAGCATCAGGAACGTATCAAGGGTGGTCCCTCAGGATGATTGGAGCTATGTCTCTAATCTCCTTAAGTACAAGCCTGATTACATCATTCATGGTGATGATTGGCAGGTGGGTCCTGACAAGTATATCCGTGATGAGGTATTCAAAGTAATGGAAAAGTTGGGTGGTGAGGTTATCGAGATTCCTTACACCCAAAACATCTCTGCTTCTGGTATCAAACAAGAGATTGATGCTCTTGGTGTAACTCCTCAGATGCGTCTTTCTTCTCTCCGTCGCCTTATTGCAGCTAAACCGATTGTACGTATTCTTGAAAGTCACAATGGTCTTACTGGCCTCATAGCAGAACATACTAAGGTAGAGGTGAATGGTCAGGAGCGTGAATTCGATGGCATGTGGGCTTCCTCCCTTACCGACTCTACCTCTAAGGGTAAGCCTGATATTGAGGCTGTCGATTTGACTACCCGTCTCCATGACCTCAATGATACCCTTGAAGTAACCACAAAACCTGTTATCTTCGATGGCGATACTGGTGGCAAGATTGAACACTTCGGTTTTACCGTTCGCACCCTTGAGCGCTTGGGAATCTCTTGCGTTATAATTGAAGATAAGGTAGGTTTAAAACAGAATTCACTTTTTGGTACTGATGCTGTACAGACTCAGGATACAATCGAAGGTTTTCAGGCTAAAATTCGTGCAGGTAAGGAAGCGCAAATTACTCGTGACTTCATGATTGTCAGCCGTTGTGAGTCTCTCATTGCTGGTAAGACTGTAGATGATGCTTTGGAGCGTTGTCATGCTTACGTAGAGGCAGGTACTGACGGTATAATGATCCACTCCAAAGAGAAGTCTGGAGAGGACATCAAGGAGTTTTGCTTGCGCTTTCGCGAGAAGAATGCTCATACTCCTATCATCGTTGTGCCTACTACTTATAACCAGTTCACAGAAGAGGAACTTGCTGAATGGGGTATTAATGTAGTGATTTATGCTAATCACATGCTTCGTTCTGCTTATCCTGCAATGGTTAAATGTGCAGAAACCATCCTCTATACTAGCCGTTCGCTTGAAGCATCTGAGCAGTACTGTATGCCTATCAAACAGATTCTTAATCTTATTCCAGGCACAAAGAAGAAGTAAACATTAATTTCTTACCCCTTAAACTATTTTACAAATGGTAAGACCCGAATTTTTTGTAAATATACTCAAGGAACAAGGTATAGACTTTTATGCTGGTGTTCCTGATTCGTTGCTCAAGAACATTTGTGCATATATTACCGACCACCTTCCTGCTGAGCAGAATATTATTGCTGCTAACGAAGGAGGGGCCATGGGTATTGCTGTAGGTTATCATTTGGCAACAGGTAAGGTGCCTGTAGTTTATATGCAGAACTCTGGTGAAGGCAATATCATTAATCCGTTTGCCTCTCTTACCGACAAGGACGTTTATAACATTCCTGTGCTCCTCGTTATCGGTTGGAGAGGGCGCCCTGGAGTTCACGATGAACCTCAGCATGTGAAGCAAGGTAAGGTGACAATCGGTTTGCTTAATACCATGGGTATCAACTATGCTATTCTGCCAAAGGATGAAGAGGGAGCTGCAAAGCAGATAAAAATAGCTGTCGACTTCATGAAGGCAACCAACGAGTGCTATGCCCTTGTGATAGAGAAGGATACTTTCGATACCTATAAGCTTCAGAGCGTTGAGGTAAACGAACTGGCAATGTCTCGCGAAGAGACGATTCAGAAGGTGGCTTCAAACATTGAAGATAATGCTTGTATCGTATCAACTACTGGTATGATTTCTCGCGAGCTCTTTGAGGCACGTACTGCTTGGAGCCAAGGTCATGAACGTGATTTCCTTACTGTAGGGGCGATGGGCCATGCTTCCCAGATAGCTCTCGGCATAGCTCTCCAAAAGCCTGAGCGTCGAGTATATTGTTTTGATGGTGATGGAGCCAGCATCATGCACATGGGTAATATGGCTATTACAGCCAGCATGAAATGCAAGAATTATGTGCACATTGTGTTCAACAATGGCGCACACGATTCTGTTGGTGGTCAGCCTACTGTTGGTCTCAAGATTGATTTTTGTGCAATTGCTCAAGCTGTAGGCTACAAGGCTGCTTATAGTGTAGAAACTATGGAGGCACTTGAAGCAAAACTTGCAGAATTCAAGAACGCAGAAGGTCCTGTTTTCCTTCAGATTTGCGTAAAAAAGGGAAACCGCAAGGACCTTGGCCGTCCAACTACAACTCCTATTCAGAACAAAGAGGCTTTTATGGAATTTCTTAACAAGTAAAGTATGAAAGTAATTCTGTTTGCTGATATACACGCCAATCTTTCTGCTTTTGAGGCGGTTCTAGCTGATATTGAGAAACACTATCAGCCAGATGCCATGATTAGTCTAGGTGACTTTATCGACTATGGTATGCGTTCAAATGAAATTATTGAACGTATACAAACTGTTAATATTCCATTACTTGCCAATTTGAAGGGCAATCACGAGAAGGCTTTGATTGATGGGGAACTCTCATGTTTCTCTTCAGAAAGAGCTCGTGTGATGTCCAAATACACAAGAAACCATCTCACTCAGACATCTATTGATTATATAAGCAATGTGATGCAAGAGCCAATGCAAGAGTTGGAAATTGGTGGTAAGAAAGTACTTCTTTTACATGGAACTATTGATGATCCCTATTGGGGAAAACTGACTCCAGCAAAAGTGGAAGATGAAAAGTATCAGGATTTTGACTACGTATTGAGCGGTCACATTCATCAACCTTTTAAGATAGATGTATTCTTCAAAGTTGACAATCCAATCATGCGCAATCAGAAACGTACGACTTTTATCAACCCAGGTTCAGTTGGACAACCTCGCAATCAGAATCCATATGCACAATATGTGTATATCAATTTTAAAACGGGGGAAACCCATTTCAATGCAGTTCCTTACGATATTGAAGCTGAACAATCTCTTTTCCCCAAAGAGATAGATACTTTTTACAGCGAACGATTAAAATTTGGAATATAAATGAAGAACTTATATGTAATAAGTGGTGTTACTGGCATGACGGGTAGTGAACTGTCTCGTCAGTTTGTTTCTCAGGGTCATACGGTAATCGGTTTCGACAACTTCTTTGCAAGTTCTATTGATACCGTTAAAGACATTATTGACAATCCCTCGTTCATCTTCTATAATTACGACATTAACAAAGTCGCTCAGATGGATGAAGTATGCGATAAGGCGAAAGAACTCAAAATTGAGTGCGATGGCCGTCTGGTGTTTATCAATTGTGCTGCTGTTGTCCATACAAAGCATTTCTATGAGGTAGAGAGTACTTTTCAGACTAACGTCCTTGCTATGAAGGATTTCTTGGAGCGTGCCATTTCTATGAGGGCTGATACTTACATTAATTGTTCAACTTCGGAGGTTTACTCAATGCAGTCTTGGAATGAGAATGGCGGTGTGAAAGAATCTGATTATTTGGCAATGTCAACAGCGGAACATAGCCAACGTACAAGTTATGCTTGCGGCAAGTTGATGACTGAATTCTTTATGAAAGATGCTGTTGGCAAGGGACGAATTAAAGGTTGTTCTATTCGCTTTGCTAATGTATATAGCAGGCACGAGCGTTTTGCAGAGCACATTATCCCTCATATCATTGATAATCTGCTTGAAAGCCATACCGTAACCCTTCTTGAAAACTCGAAGGTGAACAAACGTACCTTCCTTCATAATATTGATAGCTGTCGTGCCGTTATGGAGCTCATCGCTTCTGAGGATGCTCTTGATGGTACTGTTTATAATGTGGCTACTGAAGAGGAAATTGCCATTATTGATCTAGTCAAGACGATTGCAATAAAAATGGGCATCAACGATGTGGATATCCGTTTCGAAGGTTACCGAAAGTCTGATCCTGAGCGTCGATTGCTCAATACGGACAAGATTCGTACCCGTACTAGCTGGAAACCTATCATCACTCTCGATGAAGGCCTCACGATGTGTGTAAATAGTATCAAGAAATGAAATATTTGATTATAACTGTTGCTGGAACGGCTACGCGTTTTAATCGCGACACTAAGGAAGAAACCCTCAAATGCTTGTATTATACCGATGAACCTCAATACGCTCTTCTTGCTCAATTGCTGAAGAATTGTGGTGAGTACGATAAATATATCCTTGTGGGGGGCTACCTTTATGAGAAGTTGGGAAGATTTGTAAAGAACGAACTCTCTGGTTATGGCAAAAAAATAGAACTTGTTTACAACGAGCATTTCAAAGACTATGGCTCCGGCTACAGTTTATACAAAGGTATAGAGGCAATAAAGGAGGCAGGTGATGTGACTTTCGTAGAAGGCGACTTGTTCTTTATGGCTACAGATTTCAGGCAAGTGTATAATTCGCCAAAGAGTGTGATTACCATTAACCGAGAACCAATCTACTCGAATAAGGCAGTTGCGTTATACATTAACGTTGATGGCAAACCAAGGTATTTATATGATACGAATCATCAGACATTAACTGTATCAGAGCCATTCAAGGCAATCTTCAACAGTGGTCAGATGTGGAAATTTTCTTCATCTGAGAGGCTTTTGAAGACTGTTGATTCGCTTACAAAAGAACAACTTCAAGGTACTAATCTTGAAATAATTCAGGCTTACTTTAGTGATATGAATAGTGAAGAGTATGATGTAGTGACTTTCACTGACTGGTTCAACTGCAATACTGTTGCAGATTATGATATTGTAAGAAAATTGATGTAAAAATGAATATGGCTGTATTAGAAAGAGATTACAGAATAGATGGAATAAAGTGGTTGCTCATTGTATTAGTTACATTCGGTCATGTAATAGAACCTGCTTTAAGCAATCCTATTGCCAATAAGCTCTATTCTATAATCTACATTTTTCATATGCCATTATTTGTCTTTATCAGTGGTTATTATGCAAATGTTAAGGATAAAGAAAAACTGATTAGTAAAGGTTTTATGCTTTTGGAAACATTTTTGGTTGTGATGATTCCTCTATGTTTTTATTATGGAAGTATCATCCCTTTACTAAATCCGGAGAACTCAGGCTGGTATTTAATCAGCCTAATAACTTGGTATATTATTTTTCTGTTGATTATCAATAAGCTAGTTGGCAAAATTGTCGTACAATATAATGGGTGCGGGGGGCAGTTATTGATATTCAGTTGCTTGTTGGCCGTATTTGCATACATGCTTCCGTTGAAACAATTTGGTAACCTGTTATCGTTCCAACGGTCGTGTATGTTTCTACCATTCTTTATGATGGGTTTCTTGAGAAGAGTAAAAGGCCTGCCTATTATTCCTGATGTTTCAAAATGCATAAAGCTTGTTTTGGCTATAGCCTCTTTAGTATGTTTTGCTTTTTGTCTCATCTATAGTGGTCGTATACTACATGTATTAGAGTTTAATAATGCCAATGTGTGGCACATGTCAAATTTGTACAATCAAAATATAGGAATGCTTCTTGTTTTGAAAGTATTGGTTTATATTGGATCAATTATTACTACATTCGCTGTTTTAATGTTTGTGAACCTCCCCAAGTCGATATGTGCTTATGGATCAAAGACTTTAGCATATTATGTAATACAAGGCATGTTTGCACACATATTATCAACCTATTTGCAAGTTAATTTTTACCAGGCCTTGTTTCTCTGTGTTTGCATATTAATCCTTACAACAGTTCTATTACGATTTGTTGATTCTAAATTTATTACAAACCCGTTTTCTACTTTATTAAAATGGAAATACTGAACAGAAAACTTTCCCTTCTCAAAGGGAAGGTTGAAAATAGTCAGCCAATAACTATTATGATTATTGGTTTGGGTAGCGTTGGATGCTACTTGTTGGATTATCTTGTATCACTAGGTGATTCACAACTTCGTCTTGTTGTGGTAGGACGTAATGCCGAAAAGATGCAGATGGATATAAATATTATTCGTACTGCTTCAACCATTCGTCACCAGTGCCGTAGCGAGATTAAGGTGGTTGATAACTGCGACCTTAACGATGTGAACAGCATTGCAGCTGTACTTGAAGCAGAAAAGCCTGACTTCATAGTAAATAGTAGTCGAGTTTACTCTGGTTTGAAGTATGGTAGCATCTCATGGAGTAATCTTCGTGCATACGGCATTTGGACTCCGCTTTCTATTCGATATGCAAAGAATATAATGGAGGCATACGATAAGGCCAACTGTGAGGCAATCTCAATCAATACTTCATATTCCGATGCTGTTATTCCTTGGCTAAAGTCTGCGGGTAAGGCTTATTTTGACTTTGGTAGTGGTAATTTGAATCATCTTGTGCCTCGTATAAAATTCTATATTGCAGAGAAATATGGTATAAAGAATTTTAATGACATTGATGTAACTATTGCGGTATCACATTTTCATGATGTTGTCATTTCTAAGGAAGGTCATGCAGAAGGTCAGGACATCTTGCTTGATATAAAGTTTCAAGGCAAGGATATGGATTTTAATAAGGAAGAACTTCTTAAATCCTGTTCTATAGCAATGCCTGTAGATCAGAAGCGCAATATGATGAATGCTTCCAGTAATTTTGATATCATATTCTCTGTTCTTACTGCTCTTCGAGAGGAAAAACAAGTCAAAATACATACTCCTGGGGTAAATGGTGAAATTGGTGGTTATCCTATAATTATTGATGGAGTAACTGCTACTGCCAAGTTTGATGAGTCTGTATGGACTATAGACCAGATGCGTAAAGCTAACCGTGAGTCAATTTATTGTGATGGAGTAGAGAATATAACTGACGCTACTCTCGTCTATACTGATGAACTTGTAGCTAAGGTAAAGAAGTCGTTTAATGTTGATTTGCCTAAGTCGGTAAAGTTTGTGGATATTGAAAATGTAGCAGATTTAATTATCAATCAGATAATTAAACCTCAAGTGCTTATTTTTGTGCAATAATTTGTAAACTAATGGCAGATAATAGATTGTTGTTAATTTTCTGTATAATCTTTAACTTATAGTTTTATGATATACACAGCTATGTAAGCACTTTAAAAAGTTCAAAATGAAATGTTAGCCTTCGTTGTAAATTAAAATTAGCAAGATATGTATAGCAGCGAAGATTTAGCAAGTTTTTATTTTCAGTACCAGACCAAGGCTTTACCTCATGTCAAGTTCCTCCAGTCCTTTTGTATGAAGCATAAAGTTCCTATAATATTTTTCATAAGTGGTATAAGGATACGCGTAATAAAATAATTACAGTTCTATATCTCCGATTGTCAAATGAAAAATGTAATAAATATGGATATCACAACAAAGATAAAAAGAAGTAAATTACTTTATTACGTCTACTATTACGTAATGTCAGGTTTGGTAAATTTGTACAAGTTGTTCTTGAAGCCAGACGGTAAACTCATGCTTTTTGTATGTTATGGTGGACGTCATTATTCCGATAGTACGCGAGTGATTTATGAGGCCATGTTGAAGGATGAACGTTTCAAGGACTATATAGGATTACGACAAACTGATTGCTGCATTTATTGATTTAAGAGAAAAGCGATTTATCTAAGGTTATGAAGAAAGTTATTAGGAACATACGATTTGTTTCATCAGGGGCATTATAACCTCTTAAAACGTGCGAAAGCTTTAGGTGATTACCTCATTGTGGGTGTTACCACAGATAATTTCGACTTGGAGAGAGGCAAGATGAACACGTGCAATAACGTGATGGAACGTATTGAAGCGGTTAAATCCACTGGTCTTGCAGATCAATTGTGATAGAAGAATATCGTGGGCAGAAGATTGATGATATACAGAAATATGGAGTGGATGTTTTTGCAATCGGTTCAGATTGGGAAGGCTATTTTGACTATCTCAATGAGTTCTGTAAAGTCATTTACCTTCCTCGCACTCAGGGTGTCTCATCTACTTTGCTTCGCCAGAAGCGTCCTATTGTTAATATTGGCATTATTGGTACTGGCAGTATTGCTTCACGTTTTGTTCCAGAGCCGAAAAATGTGAATAGTGCGTCCGTTTCTGTTGCATACAATCCTAATCAAGAAGAATGTGTTTCGTTCTGTGAAAAATTCTTGATTCCTATAGTTGCTCGTGATTTAGAAGAGTTGTATGAAAATTGCGATGCCGTTTATATTGCATCTCCACACTATACTCATTATGAATATGCAAAGTCTGCTTTGAACGCGGGAAAGTCTGTTCTTTGTGAAACTCCATTTGTATTTAGTAAGAAGCAGGCAGAAGAACTCTACTCGATTGCAGAGAAAAAAGGGTTATTGCTTCAGATCGCACTCAAAACTGCTTATTGTCCTGCTTTCGGGCACTTATTCTCTCTGCTCAACTCCGGTGTGATTGGTGAGATCGTTGAGGTAAATGCTTCTGTGACCACTCTTACAGACGAAAATTCAGCAAAGCTTGACAGCAAATACTTTGGCGGTAGTATGAGTGAAAATGCTTGTTTTCCTCTGTTGCCTATCTTTAAGTTTTTGGGAACAAAGTTCCGAAACATTAATTTTTATTCCAAGATGAAGAATGATGTGGATATGTTCACTAAGGCTGTTTTTCGTTATGATCATGCCGTTGCTTCATTTCAAGTAGGCTTGGGCGTTAAGACAGAAGGTTCTTTGACTATTGCAGGAACCAAGGGGTATGTGTATGTACCAGCTCCATGGTGGAAGACTGATTACTTTGAGGTTCGTTATGAAGACCAAAATTATAATAAGAAGTATTTTTATCCATATGTAGGTGAAGGTTTACGTTATGAAATAAAAGACTTTGTAGTCGCAATCTTAACGGATGGTTATTACTTTAGTAAGGTGTCGAAGGAAGAGAACCTTATGATGGCAGAGGTTCAGGAAATATACATATTGGGGAAGAACGTGTACAAGTTGTAGTATTGTTATTGACAAGTTAGGGCAGTTAATTTGTAATCAAGTAAATGGGGATTTATTATTTTTTATTGTGGATAGGTGTTATAGGAACATTTCTGAGTCAGGATAGCAGATTGAAGAGAACGGGGTTTTATATTATTTTCATATATATTCTTGCACTTTTCGTAATGGTAGTATTTAGGTATGACGTAGGAACTGATTACTTGGAATATACGGATTATTATTATCGAATTCATTCTTTGTTTGAATTGACGAGTGAAGATTTTTTTGTGGAACCTGGTTATGTGCTGTTATCCTCCTTGTTGCGTTCTATTGGTGCTCCATTTGAACTCCTTTCATTTATTCTTTTTTTGATAATAGTTTGTAATCTAAAAAGAGCCATTGCTTTTTTTTCAGATAATATACCTTTGTCAGTCGTATTATATGTATTTCTATTCTTTTTATCTTTCCATTTTAACTTGATTCGTCATGGGGTGATGGTGAGCTTTGTTTGGAAAGGGTATTCCTGGTGGTTTGTCGGTAAAAAGAAAAGAGCATTTATTTCTCTTGTTTGTGGTGCCATGTTTCATGCGTTAAGTCTTTGCTTCTTATCATTATTGTTTATCCATTTAAGAAAATATCCCATCTATATATATGCAGGTGTTTTGGTGTTTTCTTTTATTATATCTGCTCATCCCGATTGGCTCCTTTCTCTATTTGATACGTTGCTTTCTTCTATAATAGGTACTGACAATAGATTGTTTTTTTATTTAAATGGGGGACATTCAGGAGTTTTGAATGAGACAGGGGTTACGATAGGAATGTTCTTTAATCTCACTCTTTTTTGTGTTTCTTATTTTCTACTTATAGACAAAAAAAGTATATTTCTCTATAATATCTTATTTATAGGTATTACTTTTTTTTTATTATTCAATTCTTTTGGTGCTATTTCAGAACGTATAGCAAGCACATGTTATGTAGCAAATATTTTTATTCTCCCATCTGTTTTAAATCTGATGTATGTTAATAAATGGCGTTTTTTGTGTTTAGCTGTTATTCTTTTGTATGGAATTTTAATGTTCAACAAAGAAGTGTCAAAGGAATCAGCTAATTATATACCTTTTACTACGATTTTTTCAATGTAACCTAATTGAAGGATTTTGCAAAATGTTTCGTTCTTACTTTTCACGAGTGCTTAAAGAATCATTCCTTTTATTGTCACTCTATAACACTTATTATCGCCTGAGAAACAAGAAACGGTTTTGGAAAGAGATTAACCGTCGTCAGGCATTGAGCATGTTTGATTATAAGGAATTAGTAAAACCTATACCTTATTATCCAATAGAGGCTATTAAGGATTCTAATTTTTATGGTCAGGCTTATGCTTTGAAACAATACTCTGGTGTAAATAAGTTTGGATGGTCAATAGAACATGGACTTTATGTAGATGATTATGTGCCTATGGCCGCGTGGTGTAAAACGACCAAACGTATCATGACTTTCAGCAACATACGAGTGAAGGGGCTTGGAAGTTTACATAAACCCGTGATTGCTATTGGCCCTTACATACATTATGCTGAATGTATGTTGAATAGTGAAGAGATGAATTCCTTGAAAAAGGAATTAGGCAAAACTCTTCTTTTCTTTCCTACACATACATGCTGTGAGGGTGGCTTAGAATATGAAATACATTGTATGATTGATGAATTGCTAGAACTTAAAGAGAAGCTTGGATTTGATACTGTAATTGTGAATATGTATTATTTAGATGAAAATAAAAACGGTTTTGGTGATTTATATAATAAAGCTGGATTTAAAGTGACCACTGCTGGTCATCAGTTGGATATAAACTTCTTGAATCGTCTGAAAACGATTATCTTATTATCTGATTATACTTGTTCAAATAGTATTGGTACTCATACAGGATATTGCGTATATCTCGGCAAACCTCATCTTGTAATTAATCCTGTACAAACCTTGGAAGAAGTGAATCCTTTATGGCGTGATTTATGGGAAACTTTTGAAAAAGATTCATCACAAGCACAAGTGGATAAACGACTTCTTGCCTCCAAATATTGGGGATTTGATTGTATTAAAAGTAGGGAAGAAATGAGGGCTCTATTAATAAATAATGAATGTTGAATATCTTAAATAGGTAAAGTTGAAACGGGTAATAATAGATAAAATATTATCAAATAAAATCTTGGTAAAGAACTATTTTTTTGTTTCTATACTTAATGTATTAGCTTTGTTTTTACCATTAATTACTTATCCTTATATTATTAGTAAACTGGGTGATGAATTATATGGCTACATTGTATTTTCGTTTACGGTAATTACATATATTGAAATGGTGGCTGCATGGGGATTTGATATCTCTGCGGTGAAAGATGTAGCCCAATATCAACATGTCAAGCACAGATTGAATGAGATTGTATCATCGGTGCTTTACATTCGCTTTATATTTTGTATGTTTTTGCTGTCGCTATTAGTGGGAGCATTAATGTTATTTGATGTAAAGATGAAAATGCTTTATATCCTTTTTTCAGGACATTGCATAGCTTCTGTATTATTCCCGGGTTGGTTTTTTCAAGGAATACAAGAACTGAAGTATGTTACCTATTTTCAGTTGATTTGTAAACTTGTTTTTGTGATATTGATGGTTGTGTTCATTCATTCGAAAGCCGACTATCTGTATTATCCTATTTTGTTCAGTCTTGGTAGCTTGTTTGGCACTGCTTATGGATTGTATGTGATGTTTGAGAAATATAAGGTTAGGCTGATAGGGGTAAAAATGCGCAATGTGGTGTATCGTTTCAAACGCTCTACTTCCATTTTTTATTCACGTATTGCTGATATGATAATAGAACGAAGCAATGCTATTTTGCTTGGCAATTTTATTGGTATGCAGGAAGTGGCATATTATGACTTAGCTAATAAGATAGTTCGTTTAGGTTCTTTTCCTATAATGATTCTTAATCAAGTTCTCTATCCTAAAGTGGCATCTGAACGTAATTTTCGATTAATGCGTAAGGTTATGGCAATATCTTTTTGGGTTGCTATACTGATATGGGGGCTGTGTGTGCTGCTGGCACCTTGGGGAGTTGAACTTTTGGGCAAAGGGTTGATGGAACCCTCTGTTGAAATAGTATATATTCTTTCTCCGCTGATAGTTACCAATTCTATCATTTATTTGCAAGGTAGTCCCATCTTGGTTGCAGCTGGCTATTTTAAAGCATTTAACATAACCATGTGGTGCTCTTTGGGGGTTTACGTTGCATGCATGTTATTTGTATTTATTTTCAACTTGCATACCAATCTTTTATCAATTTTGATTATACAGCTTATAACTAATATTTCATTATTAGTGGCAAGAGCATATTACATTAGAAAATTTAAAATATTAAGATAATGCTGAAAGATGACCGTGAAAAAGGTAAGAATGTGAATGAGCAAGCCAGACTTATTATGCTTAAATTACTTAGAGAGTTAGATCGCATTTGTACAAAATATGATATTCCTTATTGGCTTGATGGAGGAACTTTGTTAGGAGCTATTCGTCATGGTGGATTTATTCCTTGGGACGATGATATTGATGTAGCGATGTTGCGTAATGATTATTATCGTTTTTTAGAAGTTGCAAAAACTGAATTACGCGATGATATCTACCTGCAAACCAGAGAAACAGATTCTGATTATCCCATGTTTTTTGCGAAATTACGTGATAAATACAGTACTTTTCATGAGCCAATGTATGAACGATTGAAATGTCATAAAGGTATATTTTTAGATATTTTCCCTTTTGATTATGTAAAACATTCATGGTGGCAATCGCATCTGAAATTATTTCTTCACGATACCAATTATTCAGTAGTAAGACATGGAGCTTTTTTGCAACGTACAGTGGGGTATTTGATGAAACGTTTTATTAGATATTCACATATTCCTCTTTATAATTGGCTCAATGACTTTTTCCATGCTGAAACAATGGAGGAAGCCGATAGCTTGGCTTGGGCCATGGAAATAAATGAGTATAAGCTTTTATCCAAAGATGTTCTTTTCCCTTTGAAACGTCACGAGTTTGAAGGAGAGATGTTTAATATCCCATGTAATTATGATACTTATTTGCGCGAATATTTTGGCGATTATATGCAATTGCCTCCTCTTAACAAACGAGTCAGTCATAATAATGGAATAGAACCTTTTACACGCTGTAATCACAAAGAAAGTTTAGAATGGAATGAATGAAAATAGGAGTATAATGAAAAAAGTAACGATTATTTTCCCCGGATGGATAAAAGCACCTAATGGGGCTGCACGGTTTGTCTTTGGGTTAAGAAGTTGCATCAATGATTTTGCGAATCAGGGAATCGGACTATCAACTTTCACACTTGACGATGTACATGGTGAAGTAAGAAATTTTTCTAACAATGATAAAATCAAGAGGAAAGCGTCACTAAAAAACAAGTTGATGAGATATGCTAAATATAGCCATCTCATGACGTATGCTATGATTTATTTTTCTGGATTACGATATTCCAAACGGATAGTAGAAGCCTTCGATGAAATACCCAATGATGAATTGCCGGATATTATTCATTTTCAAGACTTGTTTACTTGTTATTACTATTTGCGTAAAAGAAAAAACAAAAAATCTGTGTATTTGACACTGCATAGTAATGGCTCTTTATGGTCAATGTATGAAGAGTATTACCCTTTGTTTCGTTCTTGTTTTTTTGGTATTATGAAACGTAGGATAGAGGATGTTGTACTGAATAGAGTGGATAAAGTAAATTTTGTAGCCGATTTCCCACGTTGGAATTTTTGTCATCTTTACCCCCACATATCTTCGCAAAAGACTTCATTTGTCTATAATGGCATCCCTGATATTGAAGGTGGAAGTAAGGGTATATCTTCAACCAATCAGACTAGGTTAGTATGCGTAGGAACATTGTGTAATCGTAAAAATCAAATAGGCATACTTCATGCATTATCTAAATTGACCTCTGAACAACAAAAATCTTTTTCCATGACTTTTGTCGGAGATGGTCCTTCGCGTAATATTTTGGAAAAAGTAGCAGCTACACTTTCTGCTGATATTTATTTTGTGGGCAACTCAAACCAAGTAAATGACTATTTGACTAACTCGGATGCTTTTATTTTGTTTTCTAAAGACGAAGGATTGCCAATATCAATTATTGAGGCTATGCGTTGTGGTTTGCCCATTATATCTACTCGTATAGCAGGTATTCCAGAAATGATTGTTGAAGGTATTTCAGGCTATTTGGTAGATGTAGATGAACAACAACTCTCTGAGTTGTTTGAAAAGATATTGATTGACAGACCTGATTTTGTAAAAATGGGGGAAAAGTCAAGAATTATTTATGAAGAAAAATTTTCTCAAAAAGCTATGATATTATCTTATGCGAAATTATGGCAGAAGGCTTGAGAATAGCTATGGATCCTTAAATAATTCATCTTATATAAATGTCACCTAACTATTCTGTATTGATTTCGGTCTATTATAAAGAAAAGCCGATTTATTTGAAGTCTGCACTTGATAGTGTACTGAACCAAACGCTTCCTCCTTCTGAAATCATATTGATTAAGGATGGACCTCTCACTGTTGAATTAGAAAAAGTTCTATCTTCTTACGATACTAATTTGCTTAAAATTATTCCTTTGCCTAATAATTTAGGATTAAGCAAGGCACTTAATATAGGCTTAAAGCATTGTAGCTATGAGTTTGTGGCTCGTATGGATACAGATGATATTTGCTATCCATCTCGTTTTGAGAAACAAGTTCTTTTTTTGCAATCACATCCTACGATAGATATTGTGGGGGCCTATGCGACTAAAATTGACGAATGTGGAAATAATCTTGAAGAGGTTATAAAGGTTCCAGTTTCGCATGAGGATATTGTTCGTCTGGTCTGGACTTGTCCCTTGAATCATCCTACTGTGATGTATCGAAAAAATGCAATCTTATCAGTAGGTGGGTATAAACCTGATGCCGGTCCGCGTCAGGATGATTATGATTTATGGTTCAGGTGTGCAGAAAAAGGATTGCATTTTGCCAATATTTCGGAACCATTGTTGCATTATCGCTTCTTTGCTGACAGTGTGAGAAAAAACAGTATAGAAGTAGGGTGGCATAGAATGAAAATAGGTTTACGTGGCTGTAGAAGACTTCATTTGTCTTTCATTGCATATATTGGAGTTTGTATACCCTTTGTCCGTTCTTTATTGCCATATCCTTTAAATGTTTATTTTCAAGGGCTGATGAATCGCATGAATCCCCGTAAAATGAGAGAGTAAATAGGAATATCTTATATGCTATTTCTGGCAAGTAATAAATGACCTACCTTTGTCCTCGGTAAAGGCTTTGTCCCTAACTGGTAATCACGTTTCTGGTCAGTATATTTTATAGAATAATTCCATGAACATATTAATCACTGGAATCCACGGCTTTGTGGGCTCCAATCTTGTTGTTGCCCTAAAGGAACGTCATAGCCTTTACGGGCTGGATATTGTCGCTCCTGAAAAGGAGGGGGTGGTAAAGACTTTTTTCTGGAAGGATATTGAACCGGCTTCTTTTCTGATGTGGGATCTTCCTGAATTCGATGCCATTATTCATCTGGCTGGTAAAGCCCATGATATGAAAAATCGGTCCGCAGCCCAATCCTATTTTGATATCAATACGGGATTGACCCAAAAGATATTTGATTTCTTTCTGGAATCGTCTGCGAAGAAGTTCGTATTCTTCAGTTCTGTGAAAGCCGCTGCAGACAGTGTGGTGGGTGATATGCTGACTGAAGATGTGGTGCCTGCTCCGGTAGGGCCTTATGGGGAAAGTAAGATAGCTGCCGAGAATTACATCCTTGACAAGTTGAAGGTTGAGAATGGGAAATTGAAAGCTAATCCTTATGATGACAAGCAGGTTTATATCCTGCGTCCCTGCATGATTCATGGTCCCGGTAACAAAGGCAATCTGAATCTTCTTTATAATGTGGTGAGGAAAGGTGTTCCCTGGCCTTTGGGGGCTTTTGAGAACAGAAGGTCTTTTACTTCGATAGACAATCTCTGCTATGTGGTGGAAGGTCTTTTGACCAAGGAGGTAGCGAGTGGTATCTACCACATGGGAGATGACGAAGCCTTGTCCACGAATAAGCTGATAGCTTTGATGTGTCGGGCTTTGGAGCGCAAGCCGCATATCTGGAAGATAAACAGAGGACTGATGGAATTCTGTGCCCGGCTTGGGACTCTGCTCCATTTGCCTTTAAATGAAGAGCGTCTGCACAAGTTGACTGAGAATTATGTGGTGAGTAATGCGAAGATAAAGGCTGCCCTGGGTATTGACAGAATGCCGGTGAGGGCAGAGGAGGGGATAGTGAGAACGATAAAATCGTTCTCAAATATAAAAGTAAACAATTAAAAATTAAAGAGGAAAATACTGTTATGTATTATCTGATTATATTGGTTCTGCTGTTTTTAGCAGAACTTTTTTATTTTAGAATAGCTGATAAGTGCAATATCATCGACAAGCCCAATGAGCGGAGTTCCCATACGAAAGTGACTTTACGCGGTGGTGGGATTATTTTCTATTTCGGGGCGTTTGCCTATTTCCTGACGAGTGGCTTTGAATATCCCTGGTTCCTGCTTGCCTTGACACTGGTGACGTTCATCAGCTTCGTGGACGATATAAAATCCACCGGACAGATGACAAGACTGCTTTTTCATTTCTCTGCTATGGCTATGATGTTTTATCAGTGGGGGCTGTTCTCCTTGTCCTGGTGGTGGATAGTCATAGCCTTGATAGTCTGTACGGGCATCATCAATGCCTACAATTTTATGGATGGGATTAATGGGATAACGGGAGGTTATTCTCTGGTTATTCTTGCTGCGTTGGCCTATATCAATAAGGAGGTGGTTACTTTTGTAGAAGCGGATTTCATCTATACCGTTATCTGTTCCGTTCTAGTCTTCTGCTTCTTCAATTTCCGCAAGCGTGCCAAATGCTTTGCGGGTGATGTGGGTTCTGTGAGCATTGCCTTCATCCTTCTTTTTTTGATAGGAAGACTTATCATTAGAACGGGTGATTTCAGCTGGATAGTTCTTTTGTCCGTTTATGGGGTAGACAGTGTATTGACTATCATTCACCGCCTGATGCTTCATGAGAATATCGGGCTACCGCATCGCAAGCATCTGTATCAGATTATGGCGAATGAGCTGAAGATTCCCCATATAATGGTTTCTTCTATTTACATGGCAGTACAGGCAATCATTATCGTAGGATATATAATGTGTTTAGGTTACGGTTATTGGTATTTGACAGGTATAATTCTTTTGCTTTGTTTTTCTTATACCTGCTTTATGAAGAAGTATTTCGGATTGCACCAGTCTACGTGAGTAATACTGAAATGATGATTAGTAAAATAATGAAAGGCGATGGAGACTAAAATCTCCATCGCCTTTCGTCTTATTTTTGAAATATAAATCGTACCTTTGTCATATACCAATCAGGTTATAATAATAACATGGAACAGATGCGTAAACTGCCGATTGGCATACAGACTTTTGAGGAAATACGTAGGGATGGTTATCTCTATGTAGATAAGACGGCTATGGTTTATCAAATTGCAAATGTAGGTAAACCTTATTTCTTGAGCCGTCCCCGTCGTTTTGGCAAGAGTCTGCTTCTTTCTACCTTTGAAGCCTACTTTCAAGGACGCAAGGATCTGTTTCAAGGTTTGGCCATCGAACAGCTGGAAAAGGAATGGGAAGAATACCCGGTTTTGCACTTGGATTTGAATGCCCGGAAATATGAAGCTGCTGCTGACTTGACGGCTATGCTTAATCAGTATCTGGAGAAATGGGAGCTGCTCTATGGTCAGGAGAAGAAAGACCGTAGTCCGGAAGAGCGTTTTGCTTACGTGATAGAGCAGGCATGCATGCAGACAGGAAAGCAGGTTGTTGTCCTGATTGATGAGTATGACAAGCCATTGCTTCAAGCGGTCTTGGATGAGAACTTGCTGGATGAGTATCGGAAAACATTGAAAGCATTCTACGGTGTCTTGAAGAGCGCTGACCGTTATCTTCGTTTTGTTTTCCTGACCGGAGTGACCAAGTTTGCGCAAGTAAGTGTGTTCAGTGACTTGAACCAGCTGAATGATATCAGCATGAAGTCTCCTTACGCTGCTTTGTGTGGTATTACCAAAGAGGAGTTGGTGAAAACCTTTCTGCCGGAACTTGAGAGACTGGCTAAACGAAGAGGGATATCTTTACAAGAAGTGATTGATTTGATGGAACGTCAATATGATGGTTACCATTTTCATCCGGAAGGTGTAGGAATGTTCAATCCGTTCAGTGTATTGAATGCTTTTGATGCAGAAGAGATGGGGTACTATTGGTTTCAGACCGGCACACCTACTTACTTGGTTGACTTGCTGAAGCAGAGTGATTACGATATACGTCTATTGATAGATGGAGTGGAAGTGCTGGCTTCCGCTTTCTCTGAATATCGTGCGGAAAAAAATAATCCTCTTCCGATGATTTATCAAAGTGGTTATTTGACCATAAAAGGGTATGATGATGATGTGAAGCTATACACTTTAGGCTTTCCGAATGATGAGATACGTTACGGCTTTCTGAATTTTCTGGTTCCTTTTTATACTAAAGTTACTGATGATGAGACTGGTTTCCACATCGCTAAATTCATGCGTGAATTGAAGAGTGGGGATGTGGAGGCGTTTATGGAGCGTCTTAAGATATTCTTCTCCGGTATTCCGTACGAGTTGAGTGATGATACGGAACGTCATTATCAGGTTATTTTTCATGTAGTGTTTACTTTGCTGGGACAGTTCATCCGGTCTGAGGTTCGCAGCAGCCGCGGCCGTGCGGACGCGGTAGTTCATACCCCTACCGCTATTTATGTTTTTGAGTTCAAACTGGACGGTACAGCCGACGCAGCTCTGAAGCAAATAGATGAGAAGGGGTATCTGATTCCTTATACCTTGGATGGCAGGAAATTAGTGAAAGTAGGTGTGAACTTCAGTAAAGAAACACGGAATATTGATGAATATATTGTCGTAGAGGAATAGGAACGAACAATCCTATATATGGAAAAGGCGATGGAGATTCTATTCTCCATCGCCTTTTCCGTATTATAGTATTTCACCTTATTTCTTCATTCTCAGCACCCGTATTCCCGTCCATTTATTATTGTCTTTCAGCATTTGGGACAAGGGGACTTTGGAGACGACCACTTTCTTGTCGGTAGAGGAAGCGTGTACCAGCAGGAGTTTGTTATCCGCATAGAAAGCGATTCCCATGTGGGCTACATCCAGCCCCGGAGTGTTGGTGGTGATGGCTATGATATCGCCGTCTTTAATCCACGGGAGACCATCGGCGGGAAGTTTGGCTTTGGGAAGATAGTGAACTTCCTTGCCGGACAAGGATTGTTCAATCTTCTTCATTTTGGCTACGTTCTCCGGCGAATTGGCCAGCTGCTTGTAAAGTTGGGGATGGGAAGACATGTAGGAGATAGACAACCGTTCGGTGTCGGGACTCATGGCGCCCGTTACATCTTGAAGGAAGCCGTTGCGTACGCCATTGTTTATCCAGTCGGCAATATAATGCAGGCGGGAAGTGTACCCGTCGATTTTACCGTCACGGTAACGGATTTTTTGCAGGTTATCGGCGAAAGCGCTTTCCGAGATGTCTCCGTCGGCCAATTTGGGGGTAAGCGTCTCTGCCAGTACATATTCCACCAGCGTGGTACAGTCTACTTCATCGCAGTTGATGACGAGTTCTTCGGGACCATCTGCCTCCAGCGTATGGGCTACGTATGGCACATCCAGATACTTTATTCCATTGCTCAACATATCTTTCCCTCCCTGGGCAGAAACGGAAGTTACCATGGCTGCGGCGCAGAGGGCGCTGAACATAAATTTAGTCATTGTTTTCATTTTTCTCTCTTTTGATTATTATTGTTCTTAAACGTAAAAAGGATGCAGCAAATTTACTACATCCTTTTTATAAAAGCTTAATCCGGAGGGATTAAATTCAATATTGCTGGATTAAATATTTATAATCCTCCTTTTTATCGAACGGAACAAGGGAGAAACTGTATTCAATGGCGTTCTCTTTGCCCGGACGAATCAGATAGGGTTCATGGGCGGTTGCGCCCCAACTGTCGTCTCCACCGACACCCATCATGCGGTAATCAATGAATAAATCGACCATCTTTTCCGGCAGAGGGTCGGTGAGGTGGCGGTGATGGGTCTTTTCGGTACGCGGGGTACCGTTGTCAATTGTATCGCCGCTATCCATGCTTTCCAGGGAATAGTTGGAGGCGTTCAGCTCAAAAGTACGGTCGGCGATGAGCAGCAGGCCCCGTTGCGCCTTGTCGGTAAGGGCGCACCAATAGATATCCGTGCGATGGTTGTTCTCCTGCGGACGGACGTAAGGCTCGTACATATCCTTGACCGGGATGGCGTACTCTCCGATGAACTGGGAGGTACGGCGGTCTCGGTAATTCTCTTTCGGACCGCGGCCGTAGTAGGTCAAGTCTGTAAAACTTTCCGGTAACTGCATCCGCAGGCCTACACGCGGTATCATCGGAGCTTGGTCTCCTTCGGCCATGAACCGGTTGTCTACCTTGATGACTCCGCTGGCATATATCTTATAGGTGATGTCCCAACGGGCCTCTGTCTGCGGAAAACGGTAGGTCACCTTTACTGTCGTGGCATTGCTGCCCGGAGTCACTTGGAAACTTTCGGCTTTTGGTTCTTGATAGCTTGCCTCTTTCCAGGCTTTGAGGCGGACGGGGAGGTTGGCTCCATAATCATTGTCCGTCGGTGCACGCCAGAAGAATGGGCGGGGACCTTGACCGTTCAGTATGTACTCGTGCTTCTTGTATAAATAGGAGGTGAGCAGACCGCTTTGCTTGTCGAAGGTGGCTTTGAAGTCGGGACCGGAGAACGCCACCAAATTTCCCTCTTCCTTAGAAGTGGCGGGCTGCTGTGCCGTAGCCTCTTTCTTGTAGAAAGTATGGACGTAGGTCTGTTCGCGTGCGATGACCGTGCCGGCCGGGAGGAAAGGCTCTGCCGTCTTGATGGCTGCATAGAACTCGATACGCACATCTCCCGTTGTCTGTTTCTCTTTGGGTATGCCGTTCAGGAAGCCGGTGGTTACCGTCTTGCCCGGTGCGGCATGGATATTTTCAATCTTGCCACGGTAGACTTCCTTCCCGTGGTCGCGGATGATGTAGTAGAAGTCGTACTTGTCGAGATTGGTGAAGGAGAAATCATTGCGGATTTTCACGGTAGAAGTCTGCTTGTCGAAGTCGAGGAACTTGATGTTCTGGTAGACCTTCCCCATCTCTTCCGTCTGCGGCTTGACACTGCGGTCGGGGTATACCACGCCGTTGATGCAGAAATTGCCATCGGAGGGGGTACCGTTCTCGCCATAGTCGCCGCCATAGGTCCAGTATTTACGGTCGTCGTCTGTCTTGGCGGCAAAGCCCTGGTCTACCCAGTCCCAGATACAGCCGCCCTGGAGGATAGGATATTTCTCGATGATGTCCCAGTAGTCCTGGAAGTTGCCGAGGCTGTTGCCCATGGCATGGGCATACTCGCAAAGAATGAGGGGACGCGTCATCTCCTTGTTCCGGGCATACTTTTCCAGATAGGAAGGGGAAGCGTACATCGGGCAGTAGATGTCCGTATTCCATTCCAACAGTGCGCGTTCATACTGGATGGGACGACTGTCGAGCGTCTTCAAGGTGTTGTAGGTAACGTAGAAATTCAATCCGTTTCCGGCTTCGTTGCCCAGCGACCAGATGATGACTGACGGATGGTTCTTGTCCCGTTCGTACATATTCATGGTACGGTCGAGGTGGGCATTCATGAAGAGCGGATTGTTTCCCAGCGTGCCGCCTACACGCAGGTCGTAACCCATGCCGTGGCTTTCTATATTGGCTTCGTCGATGACGTAGATACCATATTCGTCACAGAGTTCGTAGAAACGTTCCTGCTGGGGATAGTGACAGGTGCGGACGGTATTGACATTGTATCTCTTCCAAAGCTCGAAATCTTTCTTCATCAGTTCTTCGGAGACATAGTGACCGGTATTCTCGTTGTGTTCGTGATAGTTCACGCCTTTCACGAGGATAGGTTGTCCGTTTACCAACAGTTGCTTGTCCTTGATTTCCACTGTACGGAAACCTACTTTGCAGCTTGTCGCTTCAATCACATCTCCGTTCGGGCGCTTCAAGCTGACGACGAGGGTATAGAGGTTGGGCGTTTCGGCTGTCCATTGCAGGGGTTCCTGGATGGTCTTCTTGGTGAATTCCACTTCCGTTTGGTCACCGCTGACCTGAGTAGAGGACTGGGCTATCTGCTGGTCGTTCTTGTCCAGCAGGCGGTAACCAACGACAAATGGGGAATTTTGTCCGCTTTCATTGGTAAACTGCACCTTTACCTTGAGGATACCGTTCCGGTAGTTCTCATCCAAAGGAGACTCCACCTTGAAGTCCGTGAGATGGATTTGAGGCTGGGCATATAAGTAAATGTCCCGTTCGATACCACTGATGCGCCAGAAGTCCTGGCATTCCAGATAGTTGGCATCGGAAAAGCGGTGTATCTGAATGGCAATGACATTCTTCCCTTTCTTGGCAATGGCGCTGACGTTGAAACGCGCCGGAGTCTTTGCATCTTTACTCATGCCTACAAACTTGCCGTTGAGGTAGTAGAAGGCTGCCCCGCGTACGCCGTCGGCACTCAGGAAAATTTCCTTATCGTCCCAGTCTCCCGGAAGAGTGAACTCGCGGCGGTAGGTGCCGGTGGGATTCCATTCTTGGGGAACGTATGGAGGATTGGGCTTGTCCCAATAAGGAGGATAGCCCGAAGAACAGAATTCATAAGGCTGGTTCACATAGATGGGCGTACCGAATCCCTGCAACTCCCAGTTTCCGGGTACATTGATGTCCGGCCAGCGGCTGGCGTCCACACGGTCCATCATGAAGTCCGTGGGGCGGTCGGCGAAGGTTTCCACATAATGGAATTTCCATTTCCCGTTAAGGGACAAGCGGAATGTTCCGTTCTTGCGGTCATTGATGACGGCATCAGCCTCCGTGACGTAGGAGGTGAACGTGCTGCGGGCAGGCTCCCGGTTGATGCTTGTCAGCTTGGGGTTGGTAATCTCTTCGTAGCGATTGTTCTCCTGAGCAGTCAGGGCAAAGGGAAACGCTGCGAGGCAAGTGAGTAAAAAATACTTTTTATTCATAATTGCTTTTATTTCTTTGTGGTAGGTTCAGAGACCGGGAATACGAGCCCTTCACGCAACCACTTCTCCAGTTCTTCCGTCCATTGACGCTTGTAGGTGAAGTTGTCCCGGAATCCCCAGCCATGTCCGCCGGTGGGGTAGGCATGCAGGCTGGCAGGTACTTTATGGTCGCGCAGGGCAAGGAAGTAACCGATGCCGTTGATGGGCGGCACTGCGTCATCGTCCGAAGAAAGCATGATGAAAGCTTGCGGAGTGCGTGGGGACACTTGCCTTTCGAGGGAGTATTTTTGTTCCAGTTCCTGAGATGGATTTTCTCCGATAAGGTTCTTACGGGAACCTCCATGGGTAACGCCTTTCTGCATGGAAATCACCGGATAGAACAAGATCTGGAAGTCGGGACGGGTCTTGTCACTGCTGTATAGTGTGGCAAGCGAAGCTGCCAGATGGCCGCCGGCAGAAGCGCCCATGATGCCTACACGCTGAGGATTGACACCCCATTCGGCGGCATGTTCGCGTACCATGCGGATGGCTTGTTCGGCATCGGAAAGGGGCACTTCATGGTGCCCGTTGGGCATACGGTATTTCAGTACTGCATAGGTGATGCCTTGTGTGTTGAACCAGGGAGCCATGTAGTGTCCCTCGTGCTTCATGGCCAGCCCCCCGTAGCCGCCTCCCGGACACATGATGATGGCCATGCCGTTGGGGTGGGAGGCAGGGTACACCGTAAGGGTAGGGGTGGTGACATCGGACACCCATTCGTTGTTATGGTTCTGTCCGGAATTGGTCAGTTCGTTGTTATTGGGGGCACCGTTGGGCCATAGGGGCAGCTCAACGGGCTTTTGTGCAGATAACATGGTCGCTGCAAATAGAAAAGATAAAAGTAGAATCTTTTTCATGTTCTTGGTATTTAAAAGTTATTTGGTTTTCATGGAAGCTTTGATGAGGTAGAATATCAGAATGGCATAAGCACCCAGCGCCAGCACTTCGGACCAGGTGTTCTGCAACCATGCATCGTTTACGAGGTTGATTCCTCCGAAACGCATGGCAGCACTTGCCACGCCCATCAATGCACCGCCGGCAATGAAACCGGAGGCAAGCAGGGTACCTTTCTCCCCGCGTTCGGCATTGAGAGCGGCATCCTTGCTGCGGCTGGTCACGTACCAGTTGATGGCACCGCCCACTACCAACGGAACATTCAGTTCCAATGGGATGAACATACCCAATGCAAATGCCAGTGCGGGAATCTTGCAGAAGTTGAGGATGACGGCCAGCACTGCACCGATGCCGTAGAGCAGCCAGGGCGCACCCACACCGTTCATCAACGGTTCGATAACGGCCGCCATGGCATTGGCTTGCGGAGCGGCCAGCTGTCCGCTGGTGAAACCGTATGTCTTGTTTAGGATAATCATTACACCACCTACGGTAGCGGCAGAAACGATGGTTCCGAGGAACTTCCAGGTCTCCTGCTTGGCAGGCGTGCTACCCAGCCAGTAACCGATTTTCAAGTCTGTGATGAAGCCTCCCGCCATGGACAGTGCCGTACATACAACACCACCCATCACCAGTGCCGCAACCATTCCTCCGGGACCTTTCAACCCTACGGCTACCATGACTACGGATGCCAGAATCAATGTCATCAGCGTCATTCCGGATACGGGATTTGTGCCCACAATCGCAATGGCATTGGCTGCCACGGTAGTGAACAGGAAAGCGATACCTGCTACCAGCAGGATGGCTACAATGGTATGTGTCAGGTCACCTTGCATCACATCGAAGTAGAAGAACAGAACAACCATCAGCAATGTGATGATGGAGCCGATGGCGATAATCTTCATGGAGATGTCCCGTTGCGTGCGCTTCACGCTGGCCTCTACATTGGATTTACCGCCCATTTCCTTGGCAGCCAGCCCTACGGCGCTCTTAATGATGCCCCAGGACTTGATAATGCCGATGATACCTGCCATGGCTATACCACCGATACCGATGCTCTTGGCATAGTATTTGAAAATATCTTCCGGAGCCATAGCGCCTACGGTTGCTGTGATTTCGGGGTTCCATTGGTTCAGTACGGAGTCTCCCCAAATCATGGACATACCGGGGATGATAATCCACCATACGGCCAGCGAACCGGCACAGATGATGGACGCGTATTTCAGTCCCACGATATAACCCAGACCGAGCACAGCAGCACCCGTATTAACCTTGAATACCAGCTTGGCTTTCTCGGCCAGCATTTCGCCGAGGCCGCATACGCGGGTAGTGAAATTCTCGTTCCACCAGCCGAAGGTTGCCACGATGAAGTCGTATAGACCACCGATGATACCTGCCATGAGTAATGGTTTTGCCTGGCTGCCGCCCTTTTCACCGGAGACGAGCACTTGTGTGGTGGCTGTTGCTTCGGGGAAGGGATACTTGCCGTGCATGTCGCTCACGAAATATTTACGGAAGGGGATAAGGAAGAGAATACCCAGCACACCTCCCAGCAGAGAGCTGATAAAGACTTGTGCAAAGGTAACAGTGATTTCTTTCGGATAGGTTTCCTGAAGGATATAAAGCGCCGGAAGGGTGAAGATGGCACCTGCCACGATGACGCCAGAACTGGCACCGATAGACTGGATAATGACGTTTTCGCCCAATGCGTTCTTGCGTTTGGCGGCACCTGATACGCCGACGGCAATGATGGCGATGGGGATGGCGGCTTCGAATACTTGCCCCACCTTTAGCCCCAGATAGGCGGCTGCGGCCGAAAAGAGAATGGCCATCAGAATACCCCATGTCACCGACCAGGCATTTACTTCTGAATACTTCTTGTCCGGGCTCATCAGAGGGTTGTACACTTCTCCCGGTTTCAGTTCACGGAACGCATTTTCCGGCAAGCCGGTAATAGGTTCTTCTTCTTGTTTCATAGGTTTTGTAGTTTTATGTTTTTCTTTAATAGACTTCAAAGATAGTGCAAACCGAATGCTGGATAAAATGAGCAAGCTCATTATTATTCTGCTGAGGTGCAGCCTATCTTCGCATTTTAGGCAAAGAAAGCAAAAAAAAAGGAGATTTAAAAAAATCTCCTTAATTCTGTATGGTAAAATGCTTATTTGGCATCTTTAGCGGTCATGTCCCCTTCGATAAACAATCGCATGATTTCCGTTTTGGCATTGGTGCGCAGGGTGATGGATTTCTTGAAGTGTCCGGGGTATCTTCCGGTTCCATTATAGGTTACTTTCACTGTTCCTGTCTTTCCCGGTGCTATCGGTTCTTGTGAATATTCGGGAACGGTACATCCGCAGGAAGCTACAGCTTGATGGATGACAAGCGGAGCATCGCCTACGTTCGTAAACTTAAAGGTGTAGCTGACTACCGGACTGTTTTCGGAGAATGTGCCGAAGTTGTGGGTGGTCTGTTCGAATTTGATGTCTGCCTTTCCTTGTGCATAGGCATAACCGATGCTCATAACCAGCATCATCATATAAAAAACGACTTTCTTCATGTTCTTATCTTTTTTATATTTCAACGGCGCAAAGGTAACCCATTTTCATTAAAATAATGCCTATGGTGTGCGAAATTGTATTAAATCGGGCTCAAAAGGCCTCTGGGCGAATGATAAGCAGGGAAAAATAGGGGAAGCGGATGGCCGCTATCCGCTTGCTGTCATTGATATACTTCTCTTCCGGAGTGCCAACATTCTCAAAATAGTGATACCGGTATTCGGGATGCAGGCGGATGCAGCGGTGAATCTCATCGGTGCATCTGGACAGCTTCATGATGACAACCGCACTGTTTTCGCTTGTCAGTCTTTCTATCTCTTCTGTCGTGACGATGCCGGGTATCACCGTCAGCCGTTCTTCCTGGCTGGCTACATGGAGCCCGCCCAATGCGCCGGCGGCAATGAAGGCGGGGATACCGGGGATGTGCTTCACGGGGATGCCGTCTGCCTGCAATTTGTCATATACATAGTGTATGGAAGAGTAGAATCCGGCATCTCCTTCGGCAACGATACAGACCTTCTTTCCTTGTTGCCGGAGGGTGGAGCTCTCCATATAGACCTCGTCGTAGGCGCTCAGGGCTTTTTCGCGCTGTTTGCTCATGGGGAGTGGAAAGCGGTGCACCGTGTTTTCCGGAATGTCGAGTTGCAATAGGATGTCGGCTGCGCGTGAAACTCTGTTTCCATCTTTGGCCAGTGTCTCGGGACAGAATATACAGTCGGCTGTCTGCAGGGCTTTCAAGCCTTTTACGGTAATCAGTTCCGGTTCGCCGGGACCGAGAGATACAAATATGACGGGGAACATTTGCATGAAGACATTAAAGGTTAAAAATTAAAGAACAGCAAAACGGCTACAAAAGTGGGGAAATAATCAGTAGCAAACAAGATATTCGCTATCTTTGTTATTTACTAAAACAATCTGTTTTTTATGGATTATCAACTGAACACCCGCTTGAATGGCAACATAGCCATGACTTCCAGCTACCATGAGCGTGCGTCGCTGCAACGTGACAAGACTCTGTATAAATTCATTTGGGTACAGAGCGGTACGCTCACTCTGGAAATAGACCATATCTCCATGCGCTTGGAAAAGGACGAAATCGTGACCTTGACCCCGTTGCATCACCTGGAGGTAAAAGAGGTGGACGGTGAATACCTGACGTTTGTATTCAACAGCAATTTTTATTGCATCTATGGACATGACAACGAGGTCTCTTGCAACGGATTCCTTTTTTATGGCTCTTCCAAGGTGATGAGACTGGCGCTTTCTGCCGGGCAGTCTTCCAACCTGCATGACATAGTCCGCATTTTCCGGCAGGAATCGGTCATTCATGACAATCTGCAGGAGGAGATGCTGCGCATTGTCTTGAAACGTTTCATCATTACCTGCACACGCATTGCGCGCCAGCTTTTCGGGGTGGGGCAGGAGAAGGAAAAGACGTTTGACATCATCCGGCAGTATTATGTGCTGGTGGACCGGCATTTCAAGGAGAAGAAGCAGGTGCAGGATTATGCCGATATTCTTTGCCGTTCTCCCAAGACACTTTCCAATCTGTTCTCGGCCTGCGGGTTGCCTTCCCCGTTGCGGGTGATTCATGAGCGCATTGAGGCGGAAGCCATGAGACTGCTGTTGTATACCCGCAAGAGCGCCAAAGAAATCAGCTCCATTCTGGGCTTTGAAGACTTGCCCGCGTTCAGCCGTTTTTTCAAGAAAATGACCGGCGAGAGTGTCTCGGACTACCGGAAAAGAGTGAAACGGGAAGAATTGCCAACTGTTGCGGAATAATTGCCATTTCGTACGTGGTGGAAAACAAGGAACTTTGCAAAAACAAAAATCAAGTCATATTACTGAAACCATTTAAAAAGTAGAACAAAGATGAAAACGAAATTGCAAAACTTGTTTATGGCTGCGTTGACGCTGGCCGCTTCCACTCAAAAGTTGGGTGTTAATTTGATTCGTGTAGCCATCCTGGTTATTTTCGTATGGATTGGTGGGTTGAAATTCTGGAATTATGAGGCTGAAGGGATTGTCCCTTTTGTGGCGAACAGCCCGTTCATGAGCTTCTTTTATACAAAGAGTGCCCCGGAGTACAAGGAGTATAAGCTGAAAGAGGGCGAGTTCAATGAGGCGAAACATCAGTGGCACGTGGAGAACAATACGTATGGTTTCTCTCACGGTCTGGGCATTCTGATTATGACCATCGGCATTCTGACATTTCTGGGGATATTCTCTCCGAAAATCGGACTGGCGGGAGCTGCACTGGCCATTGTCATGACAATAGGTACCCTCTCTTTCCTGGTGACAACCCCTGAGGTGTGGGTGCCCGACTTGGGAAGCGGGGAGCACGGCTTTCCGTTGCTGACGGGGGCAGGGCGCTTGGTCATCAAGGATACGGCCATTCTTGCCGGTGCCATTGTCGTACTGTCTGACAGTGCAAAAAGAGTATTGAACCAATTAAGGAAATAGACGTATGAAACAGTATGATGTCATTATCATCGGATTCGGCAAAGGCGGAAAGACATTGGCTGCCGAGTTGGCAAAACGGAAGCTGGACGTTGCCGTAGTGGAGCGTTCGGAAAAGATGTATGGAGGGACATGTATCAATATCGGTTGCATTCCCACAAAAACATTGGTGCATGCGGCAAAGCAGGCGGACAAAGACGCTTCTTGGGAGGTCAAGAAGGCATACTATCGTCAGTCCATTGCAAGGAAGGAAGAGGTCGTCTCTTTCCTGCGTCAGAAGAACTATCACAATCTGGCCGACAATCCTCATATAACGGTCTATACGGGTATTGGCTCCTTTGCAGGTCCGGATGTGGTGGAAGTTGGGATGGTGGAAGGGACATTACAATTGCAAGCTCCCCGGATATTCATCAATACGGGTGCCGAAACCGTCATTCCACCGATAGAGGGGATACAAGGTAACCCACGGGTATATACCAGCACCTCCATTATGGAACTGACTGAGCTGCCGGTACAGCTCGTCATTGTAGGCGGGGGATACATCGGACTAGAATTTGCTTCCATGTATGTTTCATTCGGTTCGCAAGTCACGGTGCTCGAGGGCTCTTCCGAACTGATATCCCGGGAGGACCGGGACATTGCGGACAGTGTCCGGGAGGTATTGGAACAGAAAGGAATCGTTTTCAGGCTGAATGCACGCGTGCAGTCCGTGAAAGACTCTGACGTCATTTACCGGGATGCGGTCACGGGAGAGGAACATCAGTTACACGCAGATGCCATCCTGCTGGCTACCGGCCGGCGTCCGAATACGGCTGGCTTGAATCTGCCGGCGGCAGGTGTAGAGGTGAATGAGCGCGGAGCCATTGTGGTAGACGACTATTTGCAGACTACCAACCCCAAGATACATGCTATCGGTGATGTAAAGGGCGGTTTGCAGTTCACCTACATTTCTTTGGATGATTACCGCATTCTGCGCGAAGACCTTTTCGGGGCGGGAGAACGCAAGGTGTCCGACCGTGACCCGGTGAGCTATTCGGTATTCATCGACCCGCCGCTTTCACGCATCGGGCTGAGCGAAGCGGAAGCACGCAAGAAGGGATTGAATATAAAGGTCAACAAGCTGCCGGTAGCCGCCATTCCGCGTGCCAGGACTTTGGGCGATACGAACGGACTCTTCAAGGTAGTGGTAGATGCCGATACGGACAAGATTTTGGGCTGCACGTTGTTTGGGCCGGAATCGAGTGAAGTCATCAACCTGGTGGCAATGGCCATGAAGACCGGGCAGGAATATACCTTCCTCCGTGATTTTGTCTTTACACATCCCAGCATGAGCGAAGCGCTGAATGACTTGATGGGCTTTTAAAGATTATTTAGGCACAATATCCACCAATTTGCGGGAAGAGCATTTGCGTATTTCCCCAAAAATGACGAATATTGTGCCCGAATTCTATAAACCCCAATAGTCATGACCCGGATATCTGCCATAGGCATTGCACTGCTGTGCATTTTATGCGTAACCTCTTGCGGCTTAAAATCAAGACAGACTACTACCGAATCTTCTTCCGAAACGGGCTATTCTCCGGTTACGACAGACACGGCAGCTACCATTGTACCGTGCTATGCCAAAGGCTATACGGTGAAATATCTTCCGCACCATGTCCGTCTGGTGGATATACACGACCCTCAAAAAGAAAGCAGCAGCACTTTCCACTATGCGCTGGTACCGAAAGGCATAAAGCCTGTCGGTATACCGAGCGACTATACGGTGATTGAAACGCCGGTAGAGCACGTTATGTGTATGACATCCCTGCAACTTTCCAACTTCATCCGTCTGGATGCCTGCGATTATGTGGTGGGCATCACCAGTACGCGCCATCTCTTCAACAAGGAGATGAACGAACGTTTGAAGTCCGGCGAGACCGTGAAGATTGGTATCGAAGGGAACTTTGATAATGAAGTGATAATGAGCATGAATCCGGATGTTATCTTTATCTCTCCTTTCAAGCGGGGCGGATATGATGCCATGCGGGAAATCGGTATTCCACTGGTTCCCCATTTGGGATATAAGGAGATGACCCCGTTGGGGCAGGCTGAATGGATAAAATTCATCGGCATGTTTATAGGCCAGGAAGTGGAGGCGAATGAAAAGTTTGCTGCGATAGAGAAGCGCTATAACGAATTGAAGGAGCTGGCTGCCAACGTGAAGAAGCGTCCGATGGTATTCAGCGGCGAGATACGGGGTGGCAACTGGTATGCAGTGGGAGGAAAGAGCTTTCTTGCCGAACTGTTCCGTGATGCCGGTGCGGATTATTTCTTGAAAGACGATCCCCGTTCGGGAGGTGTCACGCTGGATTTTGAAACCGTATATAGCCAGGCGGAGAGTGCCGACTATTGGCGCATTGTCAACAGCTATGACGGGACATTCACGTATGATGCCTTGAAGTCCCTCGACCCGCGTTATGCCGACTTCCGTGCGTTTCGTGAGAAGGGAGTGGTATACTGCAACATGCGTGAGAAACCCTTCTACGAAAGTATGCCCATGCAGCCCGAAATTGTATTGGAAGACTTGATACATGCTTTCCATCCCGATTTGTTGCCTGACTATAAACCGACTTACTACGAACTGCTGAAATGATAAAAAGACCCGTACTTCCGTTGATGTTGCTGACACTGGCATCTATCTTTCTTTTTTTCCTGCTGAACCTGCTTTTGGGGTCGGTTCACATTCCTCTGCGCTCCGTGTGGAACATATTGTGGGGAAATACGGATGAATCCGTTATTTGGCAGAATATTATCTGGAAGTCCCGCGTGCCCCAAGCGTTGACGGCATTGGTGGCGGGAGCAGGGCTGTCAGTCAGCGGTCTGCAGATGCAGACGGTGTTCCGCAATCCGCTGGCAGGGCCTTCGGTATTGGGCATCAGTTCAGGTGCCAGCCTGGGTGTGGCTTGTGTGGTATTACTGTCCGGGGCGATGGGCGGTGTGGCATTGAGCCGTTTGGGGTATATGGGCGAGGTTGCCTTGTCGGTTGCCGCCATTATCGGTGCGCTGGCTGTGATGGCGCTCATTGTCTATGTCTCCCAGAAGGTGAAGGGCAACGTGACGCTGCTGATAATCGGTGTGATGATAGGCTATGTGGCAAGTGCCGTCATCGGCGTATTGAAATATTTCAGTGTGGAGGAAGATATACGTGCATATGTCATTTGGGGATTGGGTAGCTTTGCCCGTGTTTCGGGCGACCAGATGGTGCTGTTTGTCTGCATCATGGCTGTGCTGCTTCCGTTGTCCTTCCTGCTGATAAAGACGATGAATCTGTTGCTGCTGGGCGATGGCTATGCACGCAATCTGGGACTGAACATCAAGCGGGCACGCCTGCTGGTTATCTCATGCTCCGGCGTGCTGGTGGCTATTGTAACGGCCTATTGCGGTCCGATTATGTTTATCGGATTGGCGGTTCCCCATCTGTGCCGTGCCATCTTCCACTCTTCGGACCATCGGGTACTGATGCCTGCCACATTGCTGGTAGGCGCTTCCCTGGCATTGGTCTGCAATCTGATAGCCCGTATGCCCGGCTTCGAGGGAGCTTTGCCGGTCAACTCGGTGACGGCACTGGTAGGTGCGCCGGTAGTGGCTTCTGTACTTTTTAGAAAACGGAAAGGAGAATTGAATGAATAAGGAAACCATACATATAGAGAATCTTTCCATCGGTTACCCCGGTAAGGGGGATGTGAAAGTGGTGGCAGACGGCATTTGCGCCGGAATTAACAGTGGTGAGCTGACTTGCCTGTTGGGAGCCAATGGAGTGGGGAAGTCCACGTTGCTCCGTACGCTGTCCGCCTTCCAGCCGAAACTTGGAGGAAACATATTTATTGAAGGAAAAGAGATAGGGGACTATACCGACAAGCAGCTTTCGCGCGTCATCAGCGTGGTGCTGACGGAGAAGTGCGATATACGCAATATGTCCGTCGTAGAACTGATAGGTCTGGGGCGTAGCCCCTACACCGGTTTCTGGGGAACCCTTTCGAAAGAGGACAAGATTGTGGTGGACAAATCCATCGCCCTGGTAGGCATTCCCCATCTGGCACACCGCATGGTGCATACGCTGAGTGACGGTGAACGGCAGAAGGTGATGATAGCCAAGGCGCTCGCCCAGGAAACTCCCGTCATCTATCTGGATGAACCGACAGCTTTCCTTGATTTTCCCAGTAAAGTAGAGATGATGCAACTGCTTCACCAGCTCAGCCGGCAAACGGACAAGACGATTTTCCTTTCTACTCACGACCTGGAACTGGCCCTGCAGATAGCGGACAAAATATGGCTGATGGACAAGGTGAACGGCGTAACTATCGGTACGCCCGAGGACCTTTCGTTGAACGGCAGCCTGAGCAACTTCTTTGCCCGTAAGGGTATTGCCTTTGATTTGGAAACGGGACTGTTCAGGGTAGCCAATGAATATACCTCCCAGATACGCTTGGCGGGCCACGGGCAGAAGTATGCCATGGTGCGCAAGGCACTCCAGAGAAACGGGATTCTGGCAAACCGGAATGTTGAATCGGAGATTTATATCGAAACCGGAGATTTGAAGGGAGACGGCAGCTTCGTATTCCATCGACCGGGCAAGGAGCCGGTAACAGTGTACTCCATTGAGAAATTGCTGCAAATAGTCTTGTCATTCCATTCCCTATGATGCACCATTCTGCAAAGGATAATTATGTCCACTTAACGACGACTCCGGTCCCCCGGCTGATTACGTCATTGGCTGTGCCGACCATCATCAGCATGCTGGTGACGTCCTTCTACAACATGGCAGATACCTATTTTGTGGGTAAAATAAATACCCAGTCTACGGCTGCCGTAGGTATCGTGTTTTCTGTGATGTCCATTATCCAGGCTGTGGGATTCTTCTTCGGTCATGGTTCGGGGAACTACATCTCCCGTAAGTTGGGGGCGCAGGAAACGGAGAGTGCCGAGAAGATGGCATCCACCGGCTTCTTTTTTGCCTTGTTTATCGGAGCGGCTCTGGCTGTGCTGGGATTGCTGTTCCTTACACCGCTTTCCCTTGCTTTGGGGTCGACACCTACTATTCTTCCGTATACGGAGCGCTATTTGGGAATCATTCTGCTGGGTACTCCTTTTATGACCGCCTCATTGGTGCTGAATAACCAAATACGTTTTCAAGGTAATGCGGCGTATGCCATGGTGGGGATTGTGAGTGGGGCGGTCATCAACGTGGTGCTCGACCCTATCCTGATTTTTGTATGCGATATGGGCATATCCGGTGCCGCACTTGCCACAGTAGTCAGCCAGATATGTAGTTTCATCCTTTTGCTATATATGGGGCGCAGAGGAGGAAATATACGTATACGTTACAGAAACTTTACGCCTACACTGGCTTTCATCAAGGAAATTATTGGGGGTGGAACTCCGTCACTCACCCGGCAGGGACTGGCAAGCGTGGCAACCATTTTGCTGAACGTGGCGGCCGGTGCATATGGTGACGCAGCTATTGCAGGGATGTCCATTGTGACGCGTATCTCTATGTTTATCAATGCTTTCCTAATTGGTTTCGGGCAAGGCTTCCAACCGGTATGCGGATTCAATTATGGTGCCGGGCTGTATGCCAGAGTGCGCCAAGGATTCTGGTTCTGTGTGAAGGTAGGCTTTTTCTTTTTGCTGGTTTGTGCGGTGGCAGGTATGGGATATGCCGAGGAGATTGTCTCCATCTTCCGCAAGGGAGACCCTGCTGTTGTAGCTACCGGTGCGGCAGCATTGCGCTGGCAGTTCATCACCTATCCGTTGGGTGCATGGATTGTGGTCAGCAACATGATGCTGCAGACTATCCGCAAGCCCGTACGCGCTACGATACTTTCCTCTGCCCGTCAAGGGCTGTTCTTCATCCCCCTCATCTTCATTCTTCCTTATTTCTTAGGACTGAAAGGGGTGGAGATGTGCCAGGCGGCGTCGGACATGCTGACCTTCTTCCTCGCCATTCCATTGACCTGCGGGGTGCTGGCGGAGATGAAGAGGAAGGAGGCGGAACAACTGCAACAGCGGCAATCTTGAAGTTTCTGCGTCCCTATTCAATTTTCACGGGAGCTATCGGTTGCCGCTTCACTTTATCGAGGGGAGCTGCATGGTACTCGATGCGCCCGAAGTCTATCTGTCTCAAATCAATGCTTCTGATTGTACTGTTGTACATGGTGCGATAGTAGATGATACCGTTTGTCATATCTGTGGCCGATGTCCATTGGGTGGCACTTGGAATATTGGCAGGAACCTGGCCGAGGGGAAACTCGATGCCTACGGGTATATCAAAGTTATTCAGTATCTGAAAACATTGGAGAACGGTTTCCTGTGCGGTATTCTGTGGTGGTGTAGAAGTCTGGTAGAAAGCGGCACGGATAAAGCGGGAAGGGGGAGTCACATCTCCCGGAATTCCCAAAAAGCCGCTTCCCGAACCGAAAGGGGCTATAGTCACATTGCCCAGCGATTTGCTTTCGGCACTGCCCGGGTAGAGGTTCACATAATTGTTTAAGTTGGTCATCTGCCAGTCAAAGCCGGGGGAGTTTGTCAATACTCCCAGTTTGTTTTCATAGAAACGGGGCTGTCCGTCGATGAACTCCAATACCAGTTGGCGGCCGGTCTTGTCTGCAATCCGCCAATGTACGGTGGAGGCGCGTGGGTCAATGGCTATGACCGTCACATTTTCAATAGCCTCCTTTACCTCGTCCACAGTAGAAAAGCTTCCCAACAGCCATGATACCAATTGTAAATCGGCTATGCTCGACGCTTTTCGTGTGGGGTCGTACTCCTCATATTTGCCATATCCGGGAAAGTAGAACAGCCCGGCGGAGAGCCCGGCTTCATTCAGACCTTCGGCCACGAACTCCTTTTGCTCCACTGCCAGGCCTACGTAGCCATAGCGTGAGGTGAACTCCATGCCGGACAGACTGCCTCCGGGTGTCAGTGATTGTTGCGAATAACCGCGCGGTACGATGACGTACTGGCTGTTCAGCTCACTGCCTCCCCATTCGATGGTGCGAGCTACGACGTGCGCATTGTCTTTGGCCGTCAGGGTGATACCGGTACATGCCTCTGCTGTTTGAGGGGCGAAGGTGAGGGCTGTCATTGCTGCCAGCAGGATAGGAATTCTTTTTGCCATATTATTCAGTTTATATTGTTGAGTATCTGTTTGTATACTAAACAACTCTGTATGGCAAAATGTTCCCTTACCAGAACCGGTACCCCAGCGTGAAGAATGCGGCGAAGTTCTTGGGGAAATATCCTCTTTCTTCCGAATGACCTATCATCTGGTTTATCTGCTCATTGACTTTTACCAGTCCCACTTGTGTCTCTGCACCGATGATGAATCTTCTGTATTCAAAAGTAAGTCCCAGGGCAATACCTGCATCGAAACGGTTGTTACCCATTTTCCCGTCTACCATACTGCCGAAAGTGTCTATCTTGAACTGGTATCCTCCCTGCATACTGCTGCTGCTATAATCGTAGGTCTCGCCGGAGGTCTTGCCTGCCACGCCTATGGCCGCATAAGGGCCGACGCTCAGCGAGGCATGATAATCCCTGCCCAGATGGAGGCGGGCCGCTATCATGAGGGGGATTTGCAGATACAGTTCATGCATTTTGGCCTTGCCGATGTGGCTTATCTCGTCTTTACCGCCGATGGACACGAATTCCAATGCGGATTGCAGCACCCAGGTCTTGTTGAGGACATATTCTGCACCGACACCAGCTTTGTAAGCTATTTGGGTGTCACTACTGGAGTGTTTTCCATGAAAATGGGAGGTACCGATTCCAGCTTTTGCATGAAAGGACAGCGGGCTTTGTGCCAGACCGGTCAGTACGGTCATTGCCATACAGACGGTAATGATTATCTTCTTCTTCATGAGTAAATTTTTCCGTTTTCGGTTATGAGTAATATTGTTAGTTCGCCATTGGGCAGTAAGGGGGCACAGTGCCGGTGACAGAGCTCAATCAGTGCCTTGCCAAACTTTTCCAGCAGCTCTTCGGGAATGATGTCCCAGAGTTCGCGCGCCAGGTTCATCTGTCCGATGGCGGCAAGTGTTTCTTCGCTGCATCCCGTCTGGCGTGCCAGGTCTTGAATGAATTCCTTATTCATGGTCACTTTCTTGCTGTGGGTATCCAGATTGCCTTCGGCCAGTTTCACGGCCTTTCCCATCATCACGCCGAGGGTGACGTGCGGTACTTGCTCTTCGGCTGCTATTTTCAAGGTTTCGCCGATAAAGTTGCCGTAATGCACGAAAGCCTGGGTGGGGAGGTCGGGATAATACGCCTTGATGAAACGTTCGCTCTTTGCACCGGAGCTGATGACGATACGAGGGTTCCGGGTCGCCTTTGCCACTTCCATGGACTTCCGGATGGAATTGACGAAGGCTTCCGAGGAGAATGGCTTCACGATGCCGGAGGTCCCGATAATGGAAATGCCTCCTTCGATACCGAGGCGGGGATTGAAGGTGCGTTTGGCTATTTCTTCTCCACCGGGGATGGAGATGGTAATGAGAATAGGATTGGGCTGTTTGGCAATATGGAGGCGTTCAAGCCATAGCTTGACGTTCTTCTTTATCATTTCGCGCGGGGTGTCGTTGATGGCAGAGCTACCGAGCTCAAGTCCCAGACCGGGCATGGTGACGACACCTACGCCTTCGCCGCCGCAGACGATGATGTTGTAGTCGTCCTGGGGAGTGTCTTCCGGCAGCGGGTCGTCTATGCGGAAAGGTATGGCTATATTGGTCACAACTTTCATCCCGTTGGTGATGTCCGGGTCGTCGCCGGCATCCTTGATGACGGTAGCGCTTGTCTCGAACATGCCGTCACCGTTTTCCAGAAGGTCGGAGTGGGGAATATGGTGCTGAGGCTCTACGGGAACCTGGATGGTTTCTCCGTTGGGAAGAACTACCGGAAATTCCGTAGGACGCTTTTTGAAGTAGATATTGAATACATCCCAGGTGGCGGCTACGGCGGCAGCGGCGGCACATGTTCCGGTGGTCAGTCCGCTGCGCAGGGGGAAGAAGTCGGGTAAATGTTTCTCGATTATGCGGCGCAGGCCATGCTCGCCGTTTACACAGATAAACTTGCCGGATGTCTTGGGGCGGCAGATGGCAAAGATGCGTATACCCAGTTGCCGGGCAGCTTCCACCTTCTCGCAGAATCCACCGGATATCCCGCTTTCTTTGAGGAGGATGGCTTCGGGATGAAGCTGTTTCATCAGGATTTGCTCGTCTTCTCCGGGCGTGTAGTAGTAGAGGTTCTTCTCGGAGAAACCTTGTTCCCGGGCGAGCTTGCGCGAGCTGTCACGGTCAAGGATGCGGAAGTAACAGCAGGCATTCTGCCACAAAGGCTTCAGCTTACCTATGGTCTGTACGCCGGTCAGTGCAAGTAAGATGAAAATCTTTTCTTTCTGTATCTTCTCGATGGCATCGTCATAATCCCTGCACCAGGTGATGTGTTCTTCATCGCGTTCCGGGAAGATACGCTCGAAACGGATGACGGGGATATTCGATTCCACGGAGACTTGTTCCAGAGTCTCATGCAGCTGTGTGGCAAAGGGGTGCGCGGCGTCTATCAGCAGCTTTATGTGATGCTGTGCACAGAATGTTTCTATTTCTATTGCATCCATCGCGCCTTGCAGGCGGATGCCATTATGCAGAAGTACGTCCTGCTCATCCCCTTTGGTAGAATAGTAGAAAGTTTTTCCGGCTTCTTCAAGGGTTTGGATGGCTATGCGTCCTTCGGTGGTTCCGCCAAATATTAATATCATGTTTGAATGTTTATGGGTGATTAATCGTTGATTTATTTCCGGTACAGATGCTTGAACTCGTGTGCATAGAGCCGTGACAGACCTTCACGGTTGCCGATGGCTTCGCCTACGACAATCATGGTTGTCAAGGTGAGGTTATTTTCCTTCACTATTCTGGCAAGGTCTTTGAGTTCCCCCCTGAATATTTGTTCGTCTTTCCATGTCAAGTGGTAGCAGACAGCTACGGGGGTAGTTTCCGGATATTCCTGCAACAGTTCTTCCTGCACCTGCTTCGCAATGCTTGCACTGAGGAAGATGCACATGGTACTTTGTGAGCGTGCCATGAGATGTAGCTTTTCGCGTTCGGGCATGGGCGTACGTCCTTCGCCGCGTGTTAGGATGATGCTTTGCACTTTTTCCGGAATGGTGAACTGCGACTTCAAGGCAGCTGCCGCCGCCTGGAAGGAGGATATGCCGGGGGTGATGTGGTAGCTCATACCGTGCTGGTCAAAGTAGTTCATCTGTTCCTGAATGGCACCATAGATACAAGGGTCACCCGTATGCAGGCGTACGATGAATTTTCCCTTGTCATAGAACTTCTTCATCACTTCAAATTGTTCTTCCAAATCCATGGAAGCGGAGCTGAGTACGGTAGCCCCGGCCTTGGCACAGAGAGTCAGCTCCCTGGGAACGAGACTGCCGGCATACAGAATGAGGTCGGCGCGTTCCAGCATTTGGCGTCCGCGTACGGAAACCAGGTCCGGGTCGCCCGGGCCGGCACCCACTATTTCGATGTGGCCCTGGCGCACAGTTCTTATGTCGAGGGCGGCGGCCACGGTATAGTTCTCTCCTTTCTTCTTGGGCACCAGCAGCCGGGAGTTGTTTGCACTCAGTAAGGCGGCGGCTTCGCTGACGCTGGGGGTACCCATGTGCTTCATGACGGTTTTGCTGGGATGGGGCACCTCTATCTCTGTCAGTTCCTCGGCTGTATAGAAGTAGACCGGGAACTTCTTTTGGAGCGCTTTCACTACCGGTTCGTCACTTTTGGCTTTAATCGTGGAGATGGAGGCGATGCTTTGGGGCATGATACCGTATTCCTTCAGCGTGTTCATAATCTCTTTCTCCACTTTCCGCACAGGGCCTGCCAGCCGGGCAAGGCCGATGCCGAGGTGTACGACACAGGGCACGTAGCATATCATAGGCATTTCCGGGAAGTTGGGGACTTGGGGAGATACGCACAGAATCAGTTTGAAGCGTGAAGGTTTAATGTCCTGCACCCGGTAGAATACTTCTACATGAGGCGGCAGGTGCGCCTCCATCCAGTCCGTACCTTCATTGCGCACCGTGAGCAGCAGGGCGGTGGGCTTGCCGGAAACGAAGAGGCTGATATGCTCGTTCATGCATACTCTTTTTTTCTCTTCGGGCGTCTTGGCAAGTTCTGCCAACAGGAGGGTGGAGGGCTCGGCGTTGATGACCGGAAACCACCCGAAACGTTGGGGCAGGGTATCGAGTCCCCATAGACCGGTGCAGTCGCTTTGCGTGGTGACTACCGGTTCGGCCCCGAGGATATTCGCTACCTGGTGGGTCAGTTCGTTGGCTCCTCCGATGTGTCCGGAAAGTACGGAGATGGCAAATTTACCGGTACTGTCCACGCAAACCACGGCAGGGTCGGTATATTTGTTCTTCACGCAAGGAGCGATGGTGCGGACACAGATTCCCATGGCGCCAATGAAGACAAAGGCATCATAGCGGTTGAAGTTTTCCGCTGTGAATTTGCCGGCGGATTCTATATGTGTGCATCCCTCTTCGTGCCTGAGGGTGAAGATTTCGGAGTCGGGAAGTTCGTTGAGCAGTGATTGGGCTATGCTCAAACCGGCTTCGGAGATTAGAATAATAGCTGTTTTCATAATGGGTATGTTTAAGAAAGCGTGGCTTTCATAATTTCAATGGGGTTATATTCGTTCAAGGCGATATGGGTGGAAGGGTGGAGCACCATTCCGTTCCGCTCGATTCCTCGGCAGAACGCCTCCTTGCTTTCTGCCGATACGGAGTTGAAAACGATACAGCCTTCGGGGTGCAGCACTTGTTTCACTTTCTCTATCATTTCCTCCAGATGTCCGCCGTGTCCACCGATGAAGACGGCATCGGGGCGGGCAAAGGGAGTGAGGTCGGTGTGCAGGAAATCTCCGGTTACCGCCGTAATGCCCGGTGCGCCGAAGCGGCGGGAGTTGGTGTCCATCAGCTCTTTTCCTTCGGGACGTATCTCGAAGGAGATGACGGCGAGATGGGGGAATTGCAGGCGGGCTTCGATGGAGACGGAACCGGTACAGAAACCGATGTCCCAGAAGACGCGGCGGCGGTTCAGTTCCAATGCCTGCAGGGTGAGCAGGCGGATGGGAGCCTTGGTTATCATGCGGGCGCGTCCGTCAAGATGTGCAAACTCTTCATCGGGGATGCCGAAGGGACGGACTGGAAAGTCCGGGGCTTGTACGCTGCCGTGCAGGGAGTTTGTGCGGCATTGTCCGGGATGGCTGTCCAGCAGCAGGCAGTTGGGATGTTCGAAGTCGCCGGCAACCGCTTCCCGGGGTGTCATCCGGCGTATGCGTTCCTTTTCGGGATTGCCGAGATGCTCGCCGATGTATAGTGTGTAATGGGAGTACCCGTATTCCAGCATGCGGGCGGCAATGGTGGCCGGGGTATGTTCGCGGTCGGTGAGGATGCCTATTTTGGGGGCACGCTCTATGAGGGCACGGTCGAACTCCTGCCAGGGACGTCCTGTCAGGGAGACGGTGCACATGTCGTCATACGGCATGACGAGGCGGTGTGCCAATGTCTGCAAGGAATTGAAAGCGGGATAGAGCAGAATGTCTGCCCCGGGAAGCTTGCGCTTTATGGTATTGGCAAAACCGAAGAACAACGGGTCGCCGGAAGCGAATACAATGATGGAGTCGTCCGTCGCCGTCTCTTCGAAGCGGGCAAATATTTCTTCATAACGGGAAAAGACGCGGTCCAGCGGTACGGTGATGGAAATCCATTCGGCCCCGGCAGGCAGCAGAGGACCGACAATCTCCTTATGCCGTATGCCACCGGAGAAAACCTTCCCCTTCCGTATCTGCGCCAGTGCTTCCGGTGGAAAGAAGGGGGAACGGTTGTCATCCATTCCTATGATTATAAATCTGTGTTTCATTCAACGGGTAATCTTATGAAAATATCAAGTAATGTAAAGGGGCATAACAAGTAATGTTATCGGTCGTAACAAGTAATGTTATGGAATGTCTTTTTTCACTTACACATCCCTGCCCGGGCGCAACTGCTCCGCATCGTTGTAGCACAACACGGAGTTCACCAGCGTGGCAGCCAAGTTGCTGCCTCCCTTACGTCCTTCTACGATAATCTTGGGTATTTCCGTAAAGGGTTTCACCATGTGTTTGGACTCTTGCACATGCACAAAGCCTACCGGTGCGGCAACAATGCCCGCCGGATGTGCCTTGCCCTTACGTATCAGGTCGCAGAGTTCCATAAGTGCCGTAGGTGCATTGCCGAATACAAAGAAAGCATCGGGATGCTCCTCCACAGCCAGGCGGATGCCTGCCTGGGTACGGGTGAGGCCTTTCTCTGCAGCCATCGTCGCCGTGCGCGGGTCGCCGAGGTAACATTTCACCTCTATGCCCAGCCGCTGCAAAGCTCCTTTGCGGATACCGCTGGCTGCCATCGTGACGTCTGTGACAATCGTCTTGATTCCGCCTTTCTCGATGGCTTGATACAAGGAAGCCACGGCACCTTCGTCCGTATGCAGCAGATGCTCCATTTCAAAATCGGCGGTGGTATGTATGGCATGGAGTAAAGCCCATTTATGGTCGAGGGGAATATGCTTGTTCTTCAGTTCCTTTTCGATGGTACGGAAACTGCGAATCATGATGTCTTGCCCGATGCCCGTGGCTTCGGTATTCGTGTCCCGGTAATAGCCGCGCGGAGTGATGAAGGCTCCGTTCCATTCGTAGGACTGTGAGTTGCCTATCAATACGACTGTAAACATATCCACCTCTTCGGGATTGAAATCTCCCAGCGTGGTGATGTGTACCGCTTGTTCCGGGCGTCCTGCCTGGCGCACATATCCCACGGGCGTTTCCGGTGAGCGTCCTTCCTGCAGAAAGAGTTCTTTCAAGCGGTAAAGCTGCCAGTAGCGTCCTTCACTTTTGGGGTTGTAGACTGCCGTCACGAAGTCGGCGGCAGCGGCTGCGGTGATACGTCTTTCAATACGTTCCCAGGGAGTCATCAGGTCTGAAAGGGAGATGACACAGAAGTCATGTCCTACGGGAGCTCCCAGCAGTGAGGCTGCCTTTTGGAAAGCGCTGATGCCCGGCAGCGAAACGATTTCTACGTCGCTGTTCCTTTCCCGCTTCATCTCGTAGACAAGCGGCGTCATACCATAAATGCCCGCATCCCCGGAACTGATGACGCAGACCGTCTTTCCCTGCTCCGCCAGCTCGAAAGCCTGCTCGGCACGGGCGCGCTCACGCTTCATGCCGGTATCTATGCATGCTGTTGAGGGGTGGAGATAAGGGGTTACAAATTGGAAATAGTACTTATATCCCACCACTACATCTGATTCTTGCAAAGCGGAAATTACGGCGGGAGTTATATCCGATTCATTGCCCGGTCCGATGCCGGCAACAATTATTTTGGGGTGTTTCATATCCATATGTTCTATTGGCATACAAAGATAGAACTTATATTTGATGAAACCGAAAAAACTCTGTGTTAATCCGCGTAATCTGTGGTGAATCCTTATTGTCTAAACCTGTAAGTGCCGGTATTCGCTCGGAGTATAGCCTACGTTCTTCTTGAACACGCGGTTGAAGTGCTGCGAATACTGGTATCCCAGCTCATAGGCAATCTGGCTGACCGTCTTCCCGCTTCCTATAATCATTTCTTTGGCCAGGTCGATGATTTTGTTCTGGATATATTCCTGCGCCGTCTTTCCGGTTTCCTTCTTCACCAAATCTCCGAAATAGTTGGAGGAGAGGAACACTTTGTCTGCGAAGTATTTCACGGAAGGCAGTCCTTCGGTCTGCGGTTTGTCGCTCTGGAAATAGTCGTCTATCAGTGCTTCAAATTTCATCAGGATGTCTTTGTTGGCTGCCGAGCGGGTGATGAACTGGCGTTCGTAGAAACGCATGCAGTAGTCCAGCAGTAGCTCGATGTTGCGTGCAATCAGACCCTTGCTGTGCTTGTCGATGGGGCGTTGGATTTCCATCTTAATCTTCTTCAGACAGTCGAGGAAGATTTCTTTCTCGTCTTCGGACAAATGCAGTGCCTCGGTAGAGGAATAGGAAAAGAAGGAATACTGCTTTATTCCCTGTCCCAGCGAGGTGCCTTTTATCAAGTCGGGGTGGAACAGCAGGCCGGAGGCGCTGGGCTGCATACCTTCCAGCATGTTGACCTCGGTCACCTGGCCCGGGGCGAAGCTGGTTACCGTGCCTTCCTGGTAATCGTAATACTGTTTTCCATAGCGTATGTCTCCGCATTTGGTGTTTTTGAGGAAAAGGGCGTATACGCCATAGTTCAAGGTGAAATGCCTGGGATATCCGGTGGCTTCGGACAAATCGACTACGCTGACCAGCGGATGCAGGGTTTCGAGACCGAACATCTTGTTGTATTGGTCTACAGCATTGAGCTTGATTACTTCTTCCATAAACGTTCCTGTTAGTTTTGTACAAATGTAGAGAATAATCCGGAAAGTTCCATATCGCAGGAGGAGGAATCCGTAATATGGTTACAAATGTCCGTAATCTGTGTACATTGAAAAGAGCTACACCCTTTGTCCGGGATGGTGTAGCCATCCGGAGCAAAGGGTGTAGCCTTGGTATGTAAAAGGTGTAGCCCTTTTACGCTTGCTGGTTATCAATCTTTTAGCATAGCTTTGATGTGTTCCATATAGAGCTGGCGGATGGCTTTGTTTTCGCCCAGTCCCTGCATGCGTACATTCACTTGATAGCCTTGCTTTTCAAGTTCCGTCTTCCACACGCCGGCAATATCTTCCTTGGTATGGTTGCCGCATACCAACAGCAACGGAACCAATGTCACGCTCTTGGGGCGTGTCTCTTTCAGTTGCAGCAGGGTTGCGTCCAGGGTAGGATATCCTTCAATGGTGCTGACGTGGAAGTTCTTCAGTCCATGGGCTTTCATCATGAAGTCGAGCATGGCGTAAGTAGCCGTGCTGGGTAGCTGGTTGCCGTGCCCCACATAGACAATGTCTTCTTTCTTTTCCGGCTGTTCGGCGGTCAGTATACCGATTACCTTCTCGCAGTCTTCGACGGAGTAGAGCAGGGGATTTCCCACTTTTATCTCCTTGAAGAAGGGACGGAGCTTGTCTGCATCCCTGCGGACGGAGGTCATCTCACTGCCTTCTATCAAGGTGGTGCTCTGGACGTAGATGGTCCGGTAGCCTTCGGCGCGAAGTTTCAGCAGTGCATCCGTAGGGCTGTCTTTGTACACACCCTCCTTGGCAAGTCTTTTTCGTACAATCGGCGAGATGTATGCTTCGCGCACTGTAAACTGCGGAAAGGCTTCTTGTGCCTCACGGGTCACGACGTCGAGCGTCAAGGCACGTGTCTGAGGGTCCGAACTGCCATAATGGGTGATGAGCAGAGCCGCCTTCTCCTCTTGTTGTGCGGAGGAGAAGAGGCTGATGCCGAGTAAATAGAGAGTGATGAAAAAATGTTTCATAATTGTTGTTGTTTCTAAATGCGTTATGGAGAGATTATTTTAGTCTGAGTGCCAGGCTGATTACTACCGAACGTCCCGGAGAATACAAGGCGAAGTTCTTGTTCAGCGGGCGGTTGTCTTTCTTGTTGAAGATATTGTCTATGCCGATGCCCGGTTCGATGACAAAGTTGCGGAAGCCGTCGAAGGTATGGCGGGTATTGAGGTTCCAGATGCCGTAACCCGGAGCATTGCCGTCTGCGTCACCCGGATAATAGACTTTGCTTTGCAGACGACCGTTCAGGTTGAGGTTCAAGGTATAGTCGCTCCAGCTGTGTGTATAGTTTCCGGTGATGGTGGCTGTATGGCGTATGCTGCGCTCGATGTTTTGCCATTCGCCTCCTTCGTTCAGACCGCGTCCATAGGCGTAGGTATAGTTTCCGGCCAGGGTGAAGCCCGGGAACAGATTGCCGTTCAAGTTCACTTCAAAGCCTTTGACGGTAGCTTTCTCGAAGTTGAAGTAGTTTTTGACACTTAGGTTTTTTGTGGATGAAAGGTCACCGATTTCGGGGAACTCTTCACGCAACTGGTTCTGCTCTGCTTCCGGTAGGTCATCGAATTTAGTGGATTTGGAAGTTACCATGTTCTTTACATAGTTCAGGTAACCGGTGACAGAAGCACTGAAACGGTTGGTACGGTATTCCATGTTGATGGAGTAATAGTTGCTGTGTTCGGGGTCGAGGTTCTCGTCACCCAATGAGATGGTGGCTCGTGTACCCATTGTCTTCTTGAACATGTGGTAGTAGAGCTCGTCAATTCCCGGAGCGCGGAATCCGGCAGCATAGGTGGCACGTACATTGAAGTTGCCTATGTTGTACATGGCTGCCACTTTGGGGGTGAAGCGTCCGCCCGTCTGTTCGTGATGGTCGTAGCGTACACCCACAACACCGGTCAGATGGTTCCATAGCTTCACTTCATGCTGGCCGTAGGCTGATGCCGTATAGACACTTTTGTCCAAATCGGAGTCGGGACGGCGGAGTACTTCACGGCGATAGTCCACACCGAACACCGTAGTGCTGTTGGTTGTAAAACCGAAGATACCTTTCAACTCGGCATCATGGAATTTCTGAAGCTTGGTAAGCGCATACTGTCCGGGCAGGTATCCGCTGTTTTCTATCAGGTATTTATAGCGTGATGCGTAATTGTTTCCTGAATAGTCGAACTGGATAACGTTGCGTTTACTCAGTTTGTATTTGGCGCCTGCCCCCCAGTTGTAACCTTCGTAGGTAGTGTTGTACTTGCTTCCGCCGGTGATGTCTTCGCGTTCTACCGGACGTTCGAGTCCGCGGTTGTAGTATCCGCCGTTGGCATAGAAGGAAAGCTGGTCCGTAGCATCATAGGTAAACTTCTGCGAAAAGTTATTCGAGCTGTAGCCCAGGGAGAGCGGGGCAATCGTTTCGATGATGTCTTCTCCATCTTCTGTCAGATGGCTGTTTTGCCAACCGTCGGAGTGGTCGTATTTATAGGAAGTATAGGACCCTATTTTTCCTTGGGCGATGTCCAGATTCAAGCCTTGGGAGAATTGATTCTTTCTCGTATAGCTGCTATTGCTGCTGAAGGCTACCACATCTTTAGGCTCGTTGGTAATGATATTGATTACACCGCCGATGGCATCCGAACCATAAAGGGAAGAAGCGGCTCCGTTCAGCACCTCGATGCGCTTGATGCGGGTCATATCTATTTGGTTGAGGTCGATGTTACCGGTGATGTCTCCCGTGACCTTGCGTCCGTTTACTAATATCAGCACGTGTTTGTTGGAGAGTCCGTTCATCATCAGATAGGACCCCATCGCGTTCGGACGGAAGGAGAGCGAGGGTACCATCATGGTCAAGGCCTGCTGGAAGTCGGTGATACCGGCACGCTTTATCTCGTTGGCAGTGATAACCGATACCGGAGACGGAGTGTTCTTCAGTCGCTGATGTGTACCCGTACCCGTTACTACGACCGGGTTCAACTCGTGAGTTTTCTTGGTCATATCGTCGCTGTCACCTTTTTCTGCTTGTGCATAGGCACCGGTGGCGATGATTCCTCCCATAAGGAGAGCTGTGAGAAGTCTTTGCTTTATCATATATTGTTTTATTTTATATAACGCTGCAAAGGTACATACCATTATCGGAGGGTGAAATACTTAATAGTTGTTATACTGCGATGGCCAAATAGCTATTAATAGGTACTGTATTCCCTTATTCCGGCACATAGATAATCTCTCCATTTTCAAGCTGATAGGCAACTCCCACTTTCTTTCCTCTTTTACCGGAGGTCTTTTGGTCTTCGCTGGGAGTGTATTTCTTGATTTCCTGCCCTTCTTTGGTAATGATTTCCATATTTTCCTTTCCGGGATTCTTCACCATGGTGAAGTCTTCTTTAGAAAACATCTCCGTCATATTGAAGCGGGAGACGAGAGCCACCATCAAGGCTACGGCAAAGACCATTGCTACGTCAAAAAGATTGGCTACCGTACCCATGGGGTCGGAGTCCGAATCGCTGTGCAGTAATCTGTTTCTCTTACTCTTCATAGTTTTCGTATCGTTAGTCCGTTATTCCTTTTCGGCCGTTTGGCGGCTTATCACTTTGTACAGATATTCCAAGTCGTTCATTTCGCGGGCATACCAGCGTTGTTTCACTTGCAGGGTAATGATGCCGACAGCAGCAATGACCAAACCTACCACTGTAGTGGCAAAAGCCACCTGCATATTGTAGGCCATGGAGGAGATGTCTCCTTGTGCCAGCCCCACCAGTGCGGGACCCATCGGGATGAGGGTACCCATCAGTCCCAACATGGGACCCAGTTTGATGAATGTACGCGAACGTTCCAACTCCTTCTCGGCTTCCACTTCATAGTTGGCAAGCAGGTGTTCGCAGTAGGCAGCGTCGTCCCGGTGTGCGGACAATTTGGACAAGCTGCGGAGGAGAGGGGAGTTGCCTGCCGATGGGAGTTGCTGCAGCAGTCCGTCTATATTCTCTGGGATGATGTTCTCCAGTGTTTCAGTGAATTGCTTCTGTAATTTCATCCGCTGGTAGAACTCGCCGAAGAAACCTCCCGCAAGGATAATGGCACGTAGAAAGAATAGCAGCAGCAGGACTACGACGGGAACCAGCAGCCCGTTTGAAATCCAGAACAGTGTGTTTGAGATTGTTTCCATATATCTTTTTAGTTTTTAATTCTTTAATTCGTTTCAATAGCCCGTGGCAATGATGCTCAATATAACAATGAAAATATTGACAATGAACAATACTTCCAAGCGCAGCGGCTTGTCACCGATAGCATATCGCAGCAAATGGCTACCGGCACCGACTGCAAAGAAAGTAACGCCGGCTGCTATCCATGAGAGACTGCCGAAATCTATTCCGGGAAAAGTGAAAAGCAGCAGTGCCAGGACATAGCATATTACTCCGCCTATCAGTATGCCGGGGTATAACTTCAGGAAGAGGGTGACCGCTTGTTTGAAGGCCGTGTTGCGGGTACGCATTTCTGCGAAACAGTCGAAACAGAAAGTTATCATTACGGCGGCTTCCAGAGTGACACATACCGACAAGTTCAACATCTGTGGACGGGAGGCAAAGAAAGCTGCCACCACGGTCTTGGACTGTTCCGTCATCCATGGAGTCACCAGCCACGCAAAAAAGGCATAGCCTGCGGCAACCGTCCACATTCCCCAGCGTGGATAGAACCCCACCTTTAATAGAAAATTGAGGGCGATGAATAGGGCTAACAGATGAATGGCGTATTCCATAATACTCTGTTTCTATTTATTCTTTTTTTCTTTTCTTCAACAGTACGACCAGTCCGATGAAGGTGATGACGACAAGACTGCCTGCAATCACTCCGTTCACCCTGTTCTTACGTACCGTTTGTTCGGAAGTCAGTTTGTGTTCTTTCAGTACGACATCCTTGCCATCGGTTGCGGATGCTTCGTGTACCTCCTTCATGTTCTGGGTATAGGTCTGCTTCTCGCTATTATCCAACTGGTCGGCAACGAACGACTGTAGCTTGTCATTGTCGCAAACGAATTCGGTACAAGCGGCACCTTTTTCGCGTGTGATTTGTGCATGCAGGGAAGCAGTGGTTTTCAGTTGCTCATCAGATGCTTTCCAGTAACCTTTGCGGGCGCTTTCCAGCATGACGGCTGTCATAGCCTGGAATGCGGCGGGATTGACGCGGAGGAAGTACTCGTGAATGCCCAGCTTATTCTCATCCTTTATATACATTCTATACAAGTCATTGAACAGTTCTTTGTCCATGGCCGACGGACGCATGACGTGCCAGCCGAAGATGTTGCGGAAGATTTCGCCGAACATCTGCGCCGAACCTTCCCCGCCTTTCATCCGCTCTTGTATAAAGGTAGGGTTCAAGATGGTGGAACGTGTCTCTACGGCAATGGCCTCTTTGGCATCCTGCATGCGGCGGTTGGTCCGGTTGCGGTAGTCTGCCATATAAGCATCCGGTTCCTTGCCGGTCACGGTTTTGACGGTGAGCGAGAGTCCACCCGTAAATTCGTATACATGATCCAGGGAGATGGGGCCCCATGTGTTACTTTGACGGGGCTGGATGACAACATCCGTTTCGGACAGTGCCGAGGCAAACAAACCTTCCTGGACGTCTCCCCAATTTTCGTCGTCCCCATAAGAGGCACCCATATTGTTGAGGTATCCTTCGGCTATCTCCTTTTCGCTTTCCCACGAGCCGCTGTGCTCGGTATAGGCCATCATACCGGTACTGTATCCGCTGTTGACCGGTCCGAATACACGCATCACAGACATTTCACGGGCACGTTTGGGGGAAGTTCCCTTTTCTACCAGTAATTTTTCCTGCAACAGTGTACCCGATGCCACATAGTTGGGATAGGTCTCATCTCCGGCTTCCGATGTCAGACGTATAGCATCGGTCAGTAACTTCAAGCGGGAACCGGCTATGTCGCGTAGCTGTCCGGACACTTGTACCAGCACATTGATGCGCGGACGCCCCAGTTCTTCACTGGGCACCAGTTTCAGGTCAACCACTCTGCCTTGGGCGTCGCGTACGGGTTCTACTCCCAGCATCCAGAATACCTGGGCCAGCGTAGCTCCTTCCGTATTGATGAATTCGCCTGCCCAGAAGGTATAGCTTACTTTCCGGGGATATTCGCCGTGCTTGCTGATGTACTGTTTTAAAGTCGCTTCTGCCAATCGCTTTCCATCTTCCCAAGCCCTTGGGTTGGGAGTATTCTCGGCGTTGATGCTGTACATGTTGCGTCCGGTGGGCAGAACGTTCGGGTTCAGTACGGGGTCACCTCCCGGCGCAGGGAATACGGTTCCTCCGCTGAGTGCACGCACCATGGCATTCTGTTCGTTGACGGGGGAGGCAAGCAACTGTTCGCGATAGAGTAGGGCGGGGCGAAGCTCCGGTGCTACAGATGCAGTATCCTTGGGTGGATTCTGGAGTAAGGCGGTCAGCCTTTTCCTGGCGGCAGGCAAGTAGTGGTGGGCTATATAGGTGAAGTCTTGCAACTGCTCTGTGGTGATTTTGCCTTTATCGCGGTCCTTGCGGGCCGTTTCGTATGCCAGCGGGTCGGCAGCGACGGCGAGAGTGGTAGTCAGCAGGTCGCGGTCAGAATAAGGCTCGTTCATGGTGTAGTACGCACCCAGTATCTTTTCGTTGGCTATCTCTTCGGTGAAGGCATCCAGACGTTCCAACTCCTTGGTTGTGTAGGGGTCACTGGAGATGGAGTCGAGGTTGAGGTCGCGATGCAGTCCCAGACGCATGGCTTCTTTTTTGATACTTATTCCTAGGGTTCGGTGTTTTTCGGTACCTTCGTCCAGCACTTTGTGAATATCTTCGAGCAAGGCCGAATAGCGTTGGCGCATACCGCTCTCCACGTAGGGCGGAGTGAGATGGGTGACCAGTACGGCATGTGTCCGGCGTTTGGCAATGATACCCTCGCCTACGTTTCCGGTGGTATAGAAATAGAAGTGGGGGAGGTTACCAATCAGTACATCCGACCAGTCGGCCTGCGACTGTGCCACATTCTTTCCGGGCGTGTATTCCAAGTTGCCGTGGGTGCCGAAGTGAATCACTGCATCTGCCTTGAATCCTTTTTGCATATACAGATAAGGAGCCAGGTAGCTGTGGGGCGGCGCTACCGGCATTCCATGCACCAGTTTGAACTCATCATCTCCCAATGCCGGGCGGGGCTGGGGGAAGAGTAGGATATTGCCGAATTGCAAGCAGGCAATGGCAATACTGTCCTCTGTTACCAGCAGATTGCCGGGCGCATCTCCATATCTGTCTGTTACTTCCTGATATTTCTCGGGAAGGAGTACTTCGTGTGCCCATTGTTCGTATTGCTCGGTAGAAAGCCATATCGGGTGTGCCGTTTTCAAAAACTGTTCTTGTGCTCCTTTGGCATACGAACCCATGACGGCACCGTCACGATGTATCCGCTTGCCGAACTCCTCTACAGTAGCAGGCAGTCCACTGACGTCGTACCCTTCCGAACGCAGGCGTTTCAAGAAGTTATAGAGTGAAGGAATCACTTCCATACCGCTTGCCAGCAGGGCGTCTTTTCCCGGAGTCTTGAAGTAACAGATAGCAACGCGCTTTTCTTTGTTGGACATGTCTCTCAAGGACATGTACTTGGTAATATGGTCCACTACGGCATCTATCCGTTCATTTTCAGCGGTGTACAGATAGTATCCGTGTTTGTTTTCGTTTTGGGTAGCGATGCAGAGGGGTAGCATGCCTCCATCTATCTCAGGCACCACTACACGGGCGGTCAGTGTGCCACCGCTGACGGGGGTATCCGGGTCCAGCCATTCCTCGTGGGGCTGAATCAGCGGGAAGGGCATGAATAAAGGAATGTTTTCCTGGTGCAGCCAGTTGATGAGTGAGTCATTGCCCAGCCGTCCCATAGGCAGGTAGACTACTGCATCGGGATGGAGGGTACGTATCATATCGGCACGCGGTTGACCTCCGGCTGTGAAAGGATAGACATTGAAGCCTGCTTGTGTCAAGCACGTGATGAGGGAATCTACGTGGGCACGGTTTCCTTCCATCGGAAAGTTGAGTCCGGAAATCAGGGCAAGGTTGCGTCCGTCCTCATGGTAGAGATTTTTTTCTTTCAGATAGGCGGTCACCTCTTGCGGAGTACTGAAGTAGCGGCCGTATTCGCGGTGGTAGAACATGTTCTCCAGCAATGGGATGGGAGGCTCGTAATCCTGGTGTCCCCACCGGTGGGGAGTGGCGATGTGGCGCAGGTAGAGTAAGGCATTCCGGTAGTTGTGCTTGTTGCCGTTCTTGAGATACTCCCGTAGCGTATGCTGTTGTTCATTGGTAACATTGTGATTGAGGGAGAGGGTGAAATTTCGTAACGTATTCGTAAAGACTGGTACTCCGCTGGCACCCACCCGTTCCACTTCGGCAATCTGGCCGTCGTCAAGGTATAGCCCTCTGCTGTACATCACGATGGCATCATAGCCGGAAAGGTCCTTCACCTCTTCTTTTTTTATGCAGGTGACTTCTATCCGGGCGCAGTCATTGTTCAGGGCAATGTCGGCAGCTTGTGCCAGGGTTGCGTTGATAATAAGTATATGTGTAGGAGCAAGCCAGTACTGATAGGCCGCAAAGCTGCAGACAATCAATAGGGCTATGCTGCCGAGGAATATTCCAAGTCTTTTCTTATTCATACAAGTTTATTCTCGTTAATAGCGTTTTTGTCTTTTACAACATTTTCTTCTTATATAATTCACACTTAACGCCACACCCGTGATGCAAACGGCTGTACCTCCAAGCAGCAATACCCAAAGCACAGTCTTGCGCAGGGTGGCATTGGAGTTCAGACCGGGCAGACGCATGCGGTGCAGGGCTGTATAGCTCCAGTATTTCCAGCGGGAGGAGGTGTCTACATGGCGGATGATTCCCGTTTCCGGGTGAATGTAATAGACGCTCCGGTCCGGGTCGTCCACCGTTATCTTCCAGACGGGAAGCTGGGGTCGTCCGCGATACATATTGCTCATGTCGCGATAGTAGGTCTCGAAATGTTCGAGCCGGGAGATACGTATGCCGGGGATATGTTGTGAAGAATCACGCTGGGAGGTATAAATGCTTTCCACGCCTTTCAGGATTTCTTCTTCGGAGAGTTGTAACGGACGCGGCAGGCTGTCGGCGGCATCGATGTAATACTCGTTTTTTCTATCTTTTACGATGTAGTAGGGATGTTCGCGGAAGTTGCGCCACTCTATCTGCAAAGCTTGGGGATAGGCAGCTATGACACGGCGGTAGTCCAAGGGGTAATCCTCCGGTTGTGGGGCACGGGCATGGAGCGTGCGTGTGGCGCTGCCTTTCTTCAGTGCCGGTTTATGAATCCATTCGGGAATGTCTGCCAGAGACATCATGCCGCTGAAGGTGAAGGTCAGTACGAAGATGCCGAAAAAGATTCCGCTGACGTAGTGCCAGTGATACCATCTTTTTCGGTAGGGGGAGAACTTGGGATGGCGGCTTCGGTGCGTCTTACGCCATACATCCACAGTTACCCAAATGCCGGCAATGACCATGAGACAACCCAGAGCTGTGAGCCAGATGACGGTCTTAGTCCAAAGGACGGTGTCCTGCCGCAGCCAGGTGAAGTATACCCAGTGGGGAATGGCACCCAGCCATGCCCAGAAGCGTTCGCTTCTGTTGGAGAACTGCAAGGCCTCACCGTTTTGTGAACTCAGATAGAGCTGTGTCCCGGCATCGTCGGCAAAGTATATTTTATAAATGGGCATTTCCTTTTTCAGTTCAGCGAAGGGAATCCATTGGTCCAGAGAGTGGAGGGTGTCGATACGGGTAATGGGAGAAGAACACCACAAAGCTGCTGTCCGGTGCAGGTGTTCACTGTCCAGAGAGGGTCGTGAGATGGTGGAATCGGCAAGGAAATGAAGCGTGCCTTTTGTGGTACTAAAGCTGAACTCGGGGTGTCCGGCATTGAGGTTCAGTATCGTAGACCTGACCTTTACGCCACGGGGCAGGCGGGCTGTGACGGAGGAGATGTCCGGAAGTGAGTCTCCGGTTTGGGAGAGCATATCCAGCTTTTGCATTTTCTCTTTGGCGCTGACACGGGGAAAGCGGTGGTACATCATCACGAAGGCGGAGAGGAACCACATGAGAAATAGGATACAGAGCAAAGTGCCCAGTATCCTATGAATAGAGTACATCAGTTTGGTGATAACATTCATTGTCGTTCGCGTTTTTCCTGCAAAAGTACAAGATGATTCAAGAACACTAAATACCCACTAATGGGTATATTATTCTGTGTCTTTTCCGGCAGCATAGGCCGCCTTCTTCGTCATGATGTCCAGCATGCGGTGCTTCAGTCCGAAACGGATATGGTCAATGAATATTTCTTGAATTTCCGGAATTTGTCCCAGTCCTTCCAGTTGTGCACTGACGGTGAAGCCTTCTTTCTCGAGCATCTCCTTCCACTCTCCGGCAATGTCGTTTTTGGCATGGTCTCCGGCAACAAACATGAAGGGTATGAGGGTCACACGTTTGGCTTTCCCGGCTTTCAGTTGTGCCAGCATGGTGTCAAAGGTTGGATAACCTTCGATGGTGCCCACATGGAAATTGGTCAGTCCGCCTGCTTTCAGCATATAGTCCATCTGACTGTAGATGGCGGTACTGGGGGTATAGGTGCCGTGGCCCACAAGGACGAAGTGTTCTTTGGTAGCTTTCTTGCTTTGTGCCGGGGCGTTGTAGCGGTTCCCCAGAATACTTGCCACTTTCTCTGCATCTTCGATAGAGTAGAGCAGGGGAGTACCTACACGTATTTCCTTGAAGAAGGGTAGTGCGCTTTCCACATCCCGGCGGAGGGATTCCATTTCTACTCCGTCAATGATGTTGGTACTCTGTACGATGAGGTGTGTGTAACCTTCGCTGCGCAGTTTCAGCATGGCATCCAGTGGAGTCAGCTTCGTGATGCCGCGCTCTTTCAAGCGGCGGATGATGATGCGCGACGTATAGGCTTCTTGGAACTTCAACTCCGGGAAGGCGGCTTGTGCCTTGGCGTTGATGGCATCAATGGTAAGGGCACGGGTATCGTCATGCGTAGTGCCGAAGTGCACCATGAGCAGGGCGGCCTTGTCACCGGGTTTCATACTTGCAAGCATATCGCTGTGCTCGTAATTGCCTCCCCCGTGCGCATGGCAGAGGAGGAGGAAATTACAAAGGAATAAAAAGACAAACAAATTCTTCATAAATACTGATGCTTGTTTTAATCGTTCTCTATGACACGTATCATATCGAAGTAGAAGCGTCCGTCCACTTCGGCTCCTTTCTCTACATTACCGGTCTTGATGTCATAGATGTAGATAACGGCGTTGGCATCTTCTTCAGTGTTTACACCAATGTATGCTTTGTTGTTGAAGATGACAGAACGCTGTGAGAAGCGACCGCCGCTGTAACCGATTTCCTTGCCATCATAGCTTAAGCGTGTCTTGGTTCCGGTGGTAAGATCGAGGATGGCGTAGTAGTGAGAGTAAGCGTCGATGCCGGGTTGCTTATCTGCAGCGGGTCTATCGGCATTGTCATTACGTGCATACACTAAGGCTTTGTTCCCTTCCAGATATTGAACGGTCAGCAATTTGCCGTCGGCATTGGGATAGCCGTTGTAGGAAGCGTCGAATTCTGTTTCGCCTTTGTTGATACGTAGCAGGATGCCTTTGAAAAAAGCGTTATCTTCTTCGTGGAAACAAGCTAGGTAGAGATTGTCTGCTTCGTCGTACATTACGCAGTTTTGCATCAGTTCTCCGTAAGCGCTTCCTGCCATTTCGCATTCGATGGGAGAGAGCACATCTTTTTCTACTTCCATGGTAGAGGGGTTGATAATGGCTGTATGGAAGTTAGGCTCTTGCTGGTCTATATTCGTCAAACCGTCTGTCTCTTTCCAATAGTAGAAGTAGTACAATCTGTTGTCTGATTTGCGGTAGGTGAGGATACCGGAGCTTGTCAGTTTGAGCCAGTTGGTGGGGGCTGGTATGTTGAGTTCACCTTCAGCAAGGATAGTCAAGTCCTCTGCGTTCAGTTTCGTATAAAGAATCTTGTCCTTCTTACCATTGGTAGACATGATGACGAGTGTGTTGTCATCAATCCAGGCATGTGTGTAGGAACGTACCTTATAGCTGTTGGCCTTGAAAGGACGTTCTGCAATAACCTGAACTGCATTGTTCTTGATTTGATATTTTACGAAACGGTCGTTGGTTGCGGGTATTTGGTAGTAATATTTTCCTTTTGAGATAGTCTCCATGGAGTAATCTCCCAGTTCCGAACCTTCTCTTTTCACAGTGATGACACCCTGCTCTGCGGCCAATGAGTTGACGCTATGGACGATAGTGGTATTCTTGCTACTCATCCCGCCGTGCTTGTCTACGGTTACAAATAGGTCGAAGTGATAGTTATCCTCATTGACTTCCGGGTCCGGATTAGGATTAGGTTCCGGGTCATCATCGGAACACGCTGTGAATGACAGTGCCATCATGGCAGCCATAAAGGCAATCAGTGTAAATTTGAATTTTCTCATTTTGAATGAATTATTAAATGATTAGTTAATGAATAGTCTGAATTTAGCAAAAAAAGCACGTCCGGGCTTCTGCAGCTTGTAGTTGTCATAGGCTGTCTTGTCGAGGAAGTTGGTACACTCCAAAGCCAGATTATAGCGTCCGCGTCTCCATGAGTAAGTGATGTCGGCATTACAGATGTGCTGGGCGGGAATGCGTGCCTTGTTGTCATACGAGCCGTAAGCTTCCCAGGTCAAAAAGTACCAGTGCACCCACTGATAGGTACAACCCAGGCGCAGTCTGCTTTCGGGCAGGGCGATGTTGCGGAAGGTATAGTATGCTTCTACACTGCCAAAGAGCCAGGGACGGTTGGGCACACGGTTGTTGTAGGTGGCGGAGGGTTTTCCGTCGCCCTTGTACTTCTGCTGGTCGCGGGTGTCTTGGTAACTGACGTTGGTGGAGAGCTGCAGTCTGCCTTGCCAGTCGTAGCGTATTTCCCCTTCCACACCTTTCACGTGGACGGCAGGGACGTTGGTATATTGCATCGTGCCTTCTTTCTCGGCAATGCTGGTCTGAATGTAGTTGTTTACCTTGCGGAAAAATCCGCTCATCTCGTAATAGAATGTATGTCCATTGCCCGGGTGCCATGTGCCGAATAGAGAAGCATTGAAGTTGTTACTGTTTTCCGGTTTCAGTGCCACGTTGGCATAGATGGTGGTACCGTTTCCCAACAGCTCGCGGGCAATGGGTAGTCTCACACTATGTTCGTAGGATACTTTGATGGATAAAGGTTCTACGATGGTGTATCGAAGTCCAGCACCGTAGCCCAAGTAGTTCTTGGTGGTGGAACCTTGCACATCCTTCGAGCCGGTCACGCTGGATTGGTCGGTCTGCCGGATATTGGGATGGTTGATGTAGTCTTTTATGAAGAATACGTTTTCCATCTTGCCATCCAACAGAGACTGGTTGTAGGAGAGTCCCAGGATATGTTTGGTAACCACATCTTTTGACGGCTCGAAGCTGGTATCAAGGTCATCGAAGCGGTCGTTTCCGGTACGGCTCAAATGGTAGTTCAGATTAAAGCTGTGATGGGTATTCAGCTGATAGTCCAGGTTGGTGCGCATAATGGTGAGCGGACGCTTGTAGTGGCGCATGGATGGTTCTTTGCCCATAATCTCGTTGCGCTGGCTCACGATGTATCCTCCATCCCAATAGTACTTCCGATAGGCAGTGTCCACGGTCAAGGAATGGTCCCAGGTGTGGGAGAGGGAGGCATTCAGTTGCATGTTCTTCAGGATGAAGTTGTACTTCTGATAGCGGGCAGAGATGTTCCAGGAATCGGAATTCCTTTCTGCCATTCCGTATACTTTGTTTTGGACAGACCCCGTCTGCAGTTCCTTGTCTGTTTTTGAATAGGAGGCGGAAACAAAGAAGGCATCAGCCCAGGATTTGTTGACAAATCCGGCTTCCACCTGTGCCAGTAGCGAGAAGTAGCCGTCATGAAAACGCTTGGGATTGCCATATATGAAATTGTCTCCGCTTTCGTCGCGCATCTGCACATTCTTCATTCTATAATCGTTTTTGGAGTAGTTGATGCCAACGGTTGGCCGGACTATTAGTCCGGTTCCCTTTTCTACGAACTGGGTGTTCAGGTCCGTCTTGTGTGTATGGAAGGAGCCGATGCCGTAAGATACATCCAGATAATTCTTCTTCTCCTGCTTTGTAATGATATTGATGGCACCGCCCAGTGCATCTGTTCCCAAGCTGGCAGGGACTACTCCTTTGTATATCTCAATCCGGTCTATGATGTTAATGGGTAAGTTGGCGAGGGAAACACCGCTTCCTTTGGTGTCCAGTGGCATTCCGTCCAGAAAGTAGCGGATTGAATTTCCGGACAAGCCGTTGATGGAGAGGTCGAAGTCCGAGCCAACCCCGCCTTCCTCTCTCACCTTGATGCCCGTTGTACGGTTCACCAGGTCGTTGAGGTTATTTAGTGAGTTTACTATCGGCTTGATGTCGAGTGCATTGACAGCAAAGGCCCCTTCCTTCACTTTCTGCGTTTGGGTCTTTCCGTATACTTCGACAGAATTCAATGCCACGGCGCTTTCCTGCAATGTGAAATTCTGTTTTTTATCCTGCCGGATGTCGAGGGATTGTTTCACGGTTTGGTAGCCCAGGAAGGAGACGACGAAGGTGTGTTTGCCCGGAGCGACTTGCAGTGAATACTTCCCCCGGTCGTCCGTATAGGTGCCGGAGGTGGTGTTTTCCACAGCGATGGTGGCTTGGGCTATCGGTGTCCCGTGCTGGTCTATGACTTTTCCGGATAAGGTGACCTTATTCTGTGCCATACTACCTGCAGGCAGTAGGCAGATAAATGTAAATAGCAGTCCTGTGATGAATCTCATTTCAGTTCCTTATAAGCGTTCGTAACTTGCCCTCAAGGAAAAATGAACAAAGAGAAAGATTCCTTTATATGGATAAAGAATGCCTCGACTCAATGTTTTGTTGCTTTATTCCCCGAAAGCACTAAAACTATGTTGTCTTGGCAGGTCTTCTGACTTATCCCTCTTTGAATGCCTTCCCATCCGCCGGGCGGACAGTGGCTTGTAGAATATTCAAAGATTTTGGAAGGACTTACAGCAGCGGGTCTGTTCAGGATTTGCACCTGATTCCCTTTTTCATCACTCATCTCCAACAGAACCGGGAGAGGTGAAACCAAAACTGGGACAAAGATAACAAAAACTATTAGGTTTGCGAATACTCCTGATAATTTTTGTTATCTTTGCCCGCGAATTGGTTCCGGATGCATGTTTCCATCATCTGGATTAAAAGGGAATCGGGTGTAAATCCCGGACAGTCCCGCTGCTGTGAAGCTCCGTTTATATCATGAAAAACACCCTTGCCACTGATATGCATTGAAATATCGGGAAGGCTTCAGGATTAGGAGTCAGTCAGAAGACCTGCCATTCATTAAAGGCTGCCTTTGCTCGTGGGTTAGGAAGACAGTACGAAGATATTAGTTGAACATTTAAACAAGAAATGGAATGCCTTTGTTAAAGGTATGTCCGCATTGTGGTGTGACTATATATATCCTTTATATATTAAAGAAAAAGTAAAATGATTAAGAAAGTATTGATTGCCAACAGAGGTGAGATTGCCTTGCGCGTCATGCGTTCGTGCCGGGAGATGGGACTGCTTACGGTTGCGGTCTTCTCCGAGGCCGACCGCACCTCTCATCATGTGGCATATGCCGATGAGGCTTATCCGATAGGACCGGCCGTGGCAAAAGAGAGTTATCTGAATATTGAAAAAGTGATTGCCACGGCAAAGCGATGCGGTGCCGATGCCATCCATCCGGGTTACGGCTTTTTGTCGGAGAACTCGGAGTTTGCACGCCGTTGCAAGGAGGAAGGGATTATCTTTATCGGTCCCGCCGCCGAGACGATGGAGGCGATGGGCGACAAGATAGCTGCCCGCAAGCGAATGATTGCGGCAGGCGTACCCGTGGTTCCCGGAACGGAACAACCTTTGCAGAGTGCCGAAGAAGCCGTGCGCATCTGCAACGAGATAGGTTATCCCGTGATGCTGAAGGCGTCTATGGGTGGCGGTGGTAAAGGTATGCGCCTTATCCATAACGAGAGCGAAGTGGTGGAAGCCTACAACACGGCACGCTCCGAGTCCATGTCCTCCTTTGGAGACGACACGGTCTATCTGGAAAAGTTCGTGGAAGAACCCCACCACATCGAGTTCCAGATATTGGGCGACAACCACGGCAACGTCATCCACCTCTTCGACCGCGAATGCTCCGTGCAGCGTCGCAATCAGAAGGTGGTAGAAGAAAGCCCGTCACCCTTCCTTACGCCGGAATTGCGCCGGGAGATGGGAGAGAAGGCGGTTGCCGCAGCCAAGGCAGTAAACTACTCCGGTGCAGGTACCATCGAGTTTCTGGTAGACAAGAACCGTCGGTTCTACTTCCTCGAAATGAATACGCGCTTGCAAGTAGAGCACCCCATCACGGAAGAAGTGGTAGGCGTGGACCTGGTGAAAGAGCAAATCCGCATTGCTAACGACGAGGTGCTGCACCTCAAGCAGGAGGAACTGTTCCAGCGCGGCCATGCTATAGAGTGCCGCATCTGTGCCGAAGATACGGAAAACAACTTCATGCCGTCTCCCGGTGTCATCAAGCAACTGACGGAGCCGAACGGAATCGGTGTGCGTATAGACAGCTATGTGTACGACGGCTATGAGATTCCCATCTACTACGACCCTATGATAGGTAAGCTCATCGTATGGGCAACCACCCGCCAGTATGCCATCGAGCGTATGCGCCGTGTGCTCTACGAGTACAAAATTACGGGCGTAAAGACCAACCTTGCCTATCTGAAGCGCATCATGCACGTGCCCGACTTTGTGAAGGGAGAGTACAACACCCTCTTTATCGAGAAGAACGCCCGCATGCTGGTACGCACCAACACTGCCAACGAAGAGTTGGAGAACATAGCCATGATAGCTGCCTATATGGACTATCTGGTTAATCTGGAGGAGAATGTTTCGGCACAGCTACCCGATGCCCGCCCCATCAGCCGTTGGAGGGAATTTGGCTTGCAGAAGGGAGTGCTCAGGATTTAAGGAATGGATAATTGATAATGGATAATTGATAATGGATAATTAATAATGGAAATACATATAGGAGACCGTATCGCAGACATTACCCTGGTGGGTAAGGAAGGGAATAAGGTACAACTTACCATTGACGGAAAGCCCTACGAAGTGGACATTGTGATGGCAGAGAACGGAAGTTGCTCCATCCTGCACAACGGAAACTCGTTCAACGCAGGCCTTGTGCGCGGCGAGGGCGGCAAGAGTTATGACATCAGCATGCTCCAGCGTTCCTTTCATGTGGACATCGTGGACACGCAAGCCAAGTATCTGCACATGAAGAAAGGAGCCGACGAGAAGCAGGGCGACAAGATTCTGGCGCCGATGCCGGGCAAGGTAGTGAGCATCCCCGTCAAGGTGGGCGACCGACTGGCTGCCGGAGACATTGCCGTGGTGCTGGAAGCCATGAAGATGCAGAGTAACTATAAGGTAAATGCCGACTGCATCGTCCGCAACATCCTCGTGGGCGAGGGCGAACCGGTAAATGCCAACCAAGTATTGATTGAATTGGAGTTGATAAAGGAGGAATAATCCCGAGTCGCATTCAGTCCGTATATTATAAATCACTAAATTGTAAATGCAAATATGAACAGAGAAGAAATATACCGCCAGTTTGAGGAACTGGATAAACGTGCCTCGCTGGGTGGGGGCGTAGACAAGATAGAGAAACAACACGCCTCCGGCCGCATGACTGCCCGCGAACGTATTGACATGCTGCTGGACAAAGGCTCGTTCAATGAGCTGGACAAGTTCGTGAACCACCGTTGCACCAACTTCGGCATGGAGAAGAAACAGATTGCCGGAGACGGCATGGTGTCCGGTTACGGAAAGATAGACGGCCGCCTTGTATTTGTCTATGCCTACGACTTCACGGCGCATGGCGGTTCGCTCAGCGAGACGAATGCCGCAAAGATTGTAAAGGTGCAGCAGCTTGCCCTGAAGAACGGTGCTCCCGTCATTGCCCTCAACGATTCGGGCGGCGCACGCATCCAGGAAGGTGTGAACAGCTTGGCAGGCTATGCCTCCATCTTCTATCAGAACACCATTGCGTCGGGTGTCATTCCGCAGATATCCGCTATTCTGGGTCCGTGTGCCGGTGGGGCATGCTACTCTCCGGCGCTTACCGACTTTATCTTCATGGTAAAGGAGCAGAGCCACATGTTTATCACCGGTCCGGACGTGGTAAAGACCGTGACCCACGAGGAGGTGGACAAGGAGGAACTGGGCGGTGCCTATACGCATAGCAGCAAGAGCGGCGTTACCCACTTCATGTGCAATACGGAGGAGGAGACACTGATGAGCATCCGCGAGCTGCTGAGCTTCCTGCCGTCCAACAATATGGAGGATGCTCCCTTCACTCCCTGCTCCGACGATATCCATCGCCGGGTAGAGGCGCTTCAGACCGTCATTCCTGAGGACCCGAACATGCCCTATGACATCAAGGATATTATAGAACCGGTGCTGGACAACCAGTACTTCTTCGAAGTGATGCCTCACTTTGCCAAGAACGTCGTTATCGGTTTCGGTCGTCTGAACGGGCGTTCGGTAGGTATCGTGGCAAACCAACCTGCCTATTTGGCGGGTGTGCTCGATATTGATGCCAGCGACAAGGCGGCACGTTTCATTCGTTTCTGCGACTGCTTCAACATCCCGCTGATAACCTTCGAAGATGTTCCCGGCTTCTTGCCCGGAACGATGCAGGAGCACAACGGCATCATCCGCCACGGCGCCAAGATTGTCTATGCCTATGCCGAGGCCACCGTGCCCAAGATAACGCTGATTACCCGCAAGGCATACGGCGGCGCCTACATCGTGATGTCCAGCAAACCGACGGGTGCCGACGTGAACCTGGCTTATCCGCAGGCGGAAATCGCCGTGATGGGTGCCGAGGGTGCAGTGAACATCCTCTACCGCAAGTCCTCTGCCGAAGAGAAGCAGGAGATTATCAAGGAGTATGAAGACAAGTTCTCCAACCCTTACCGCGCCGCCGAGCGTGGCCTCATAGATGAGGTCATCATGCCGCGTGACACCCGCTACAAGCTGGTGCAGGCATTGGAGATGGCGCACAACAAGAATCAGAGCAATCCACCGAAAAAGCACGGCAACATGCCTTTATAATAGTAGTTATTTTTTATGTGTGAAATGCGTATCCCCGGAGAAGTGATTTCTGTGGGGATACACTTTTTAAATAGAGAATTAAGAATTAAACAATAAGGCTGAAAAGTAAAAACTAAAGATAGAAACTATGGAACTATTAAGAAACCTCTTTGAGGGTTATCCCAACCTTTGGGGCGGAGGAGTGGCACACTCTGTCCTAATTCTGTCCCTGGTCATCACCTTCGGTATCATGCTGGGCAAGTTGAAGGTGGCAGGCATCTCGCTGGGTGTCACCTGGATTTTGTTTGTGGGCATTGTCTTCGGACATTTCGACATGAACCTCGACGAACATCTGCTGCACTTCCTGAAGGAGTTCGGCTTGATACTGTTTGTCTATTCCATCGGTCTGCAAGTGGGACCGGGATTCTTCTCCGCTTTCAAGAAGGGCGGACTTACGCTGAACATGGTAGCAATGCTTTCCGTCTTCCTCAGCGTGGTTATCACCATTGTGTTGCACTTTGCCACCGGAATCCCCATTACTACGATGGTGGGTATCTTGTCCGGAGCCGTGACCAATACCCCCGGTCTGGGTGCTGCCCAGCAGGCAAACAGTGACCTCAACGGGGTGGATGCTCCGGAAATCGCACTCGGATATGCCGTTGCCTATCCGCTGGGTGTGGTGGGCTGCATCCTGGCGCTGCTAGCCTTGAAGATTTTCATGCGGATTAATACCCAAAAAGAAGAGGAGGATGCCGAGCACGGGCTGGGTCATCTGCAGGAGCTGACCGTGCGTCCCATATCGGTAGAGATACGCAATGAGGCAATAGACGGCAAGCGGATCAGAGATGTGAAACCATTGTTGAACCGTGCGTTTGTCATCTCCCGCATCCGGCACACCGGCAGTCAGGAAACAGAACTGGCGAATGCCGATACGGTGCTGCACATGCAGGATGAAATTCTGTTCATTGCCAACCCGAAAGATGTGGAGGCCATTGTTGCCTTCTTCGGAAGAAAAATTTCGGTGGAGTGGGAACGGGAGGACAAGAACTTGATTTCACGCCGCATCCTCATCACCAAGCCGGAACTGAACGGCAAGTCTCTGTCTCAGCTCAAGATACGTAACAACTTCGGTGCCTGCATCACCCGTATCAACCGTTCGGGCGTGGATCTGGTGGCAACTCCCCACTTGCAGTTGCAGATGGGAGACCGTGTGACGATTGTAGGCAGTGAGCTTGCCGTGAGCCATGCGGAGAAGGTATTGGGAAACTCGCTGAAGCGTCTCAACCATCCAAACTTGATTCCTATCTTCCTGGGTATTGCCCTGGGATGTATCTTGGGCAGTCTGCCGTTCATGTTCCCCGGCATTCCCCAACCCGTGAAACTGGGACTGGCCGGTGGACCGTTGGTGGTTTCCATCCTCATCAGCCGTTTCGGGCCTCAATATAAGCTGATAACCTACACGACGATGAGTGCCAATCTGATGATACGCGAAATCGGTATCGCCTTGTTCCTGGCCTGCGTGGGGTTGGGTGCAGGAAAGGGATTCATCGATACCATTATCTACGAAGGCGGCTACGTGTGGATTGGATACGGTGCCATCATCACGGTCGTTCCGTTGCTGGTGACAGGATTCATGGGGCGCTATTTCTGGAAGCTGAACTACTATACGCTGATAGGTGTGCTGTCCGGAGCTAACACCAATCCGCCTGCATTGGCCTATTCCTCGGACTTGACATCCTGCGATGCCCCTGCGGTGGGATACGCCACAGTCTATCCGCTGGCTATGTTCCTGCGGGTGCTGACGGCTCAGTTGCTGATACTGGCGTTGGCGTAGTTTCACCATAGATAATCTATGGTACATAGGTTGATTTGATAACAAGTAATGTAAAGGGAGCTAACAAGTAATGTTAGGCTGCTTTACATTACTTGTTATTTTTGTTTGTAGTATTCCTCCGCTTGTGCCAGTGTCTCCGGTTTGCCGATGTCGAACCAGCGGAATCCTTGCAGCGGATAGCCTTGTATGTGCACCTTTGTGCAGGCGGACAAGTAGAAAGGAATGATGGAGAACTTGCCGTTCCACTGCCCATCGTCCATCAGGTGGAAGAGGGAGGGGGAGATGATGTGGATACCTCCGAAGGCGAGTTCCCGGTACTTCGTTTCCCGGTAGTCGAAGCCTGCCGGTTTCACCTCTCCGGTGGACTTGTTTATCCAGCCGTGCAGGTGGTAGTCGTCGTCAAAAAGGAGATAGCGGGAAGTCTTGCGCTCGCTCACAAGCAGGGTAGACTCCGCATCGCTCTCCAGATGGTGGCGGTAGAGACCTGCAAGGTCAATGTCCGTCAGAATATCCGCGTTGTGCACCAGGAAAGGTTCTTGTCCGTCCAGAAAGGGGCGTGCCTTTTTGATGCCTCCTCCGGTGTCGAGCAGCATGCCGCGTTCGTCGCTGATGTGAATCTCCGTGCCGAAGTTGTCGTGGGCACGGAGGAAGTCGATAATCTGCTCCCCGAAGTGGTGGATATTGACCGTTATCTCGTTGAATCCTGCTTCCTTCAACCGCAGTATCACCCGTTCCAGCATGGGCTTTCCTGCTACGGGAACGAGGGCCTTGGGCATGTTGTCCGTCAAGGGGCGCAACCGGGTGCCTAGGCCGGCGGCGAAAATCATGGCTTTCATATTGGCATATTCTCACATTAGCACATTAAACTTTGGCCTTAAACGTCTGTTCAATATTCTGTTCTCTATGTATCAGGTTCACTTGCACGCCGAACTTCTTGTGCAGATGTTCCGCCAGGTGTTGTGCCGAGTACACGGAGCGGTGCTGTCCGCCGGTGCAGCCGAAGCAGACAGACAGATTGGTGAAGCCGCGTTCCATGTAGCGCTTCACGGAAGCGTCGACAAGGGCGTAGGCATGCTCCAGGAATACGGCTATCTCGCCGTCGTCTTCCAGGAAGCGGATAACGGGTTCGTCCAGTCCCGTGAAGGGTTTGTAACGCTCGTACTTGCCGGGGTTGTTCACAGCGCGGCAGTCAAAGACGAAACCTCCTCCGTTGCCCGTGGAATCTTCGGGGATACCTTTTTTGTAGGCAAAGCTGGTGACTTTCACCACGAGGCGGCGCTTTTGCAGGTCGTCTGTAAACTGTTTCAGATCGGTGAGTTCGCGCAGAATCCGGCAGAGGTAGGGATATTCTGGATAAGGTTCTTGGAGCAGTTGGCGAAGGTTCTCGATGGCGAAGGGGACACTTTGTATGAAGTGGGGCTTCTTCTCGAAGTAACCGCGGAAACCATAGGCACCCAGCACCTGCATGGTGCGGAACAATACGAAGTGGCGAAGCTGGGCATAGAAATAAGCCTCGTCCACGGGCTGGTACTTGCGCAGGGCGTCGATGTATTCCTTCAGCAACTCTTGGCGCAGGCTGTCGGGATAGTTTGCTTTGGCCTGCCACAAGAAGGAGGCAACGTCGTAGTAGACCGGACCTTTGCGTCCGCCCTGGAAGTCGATGAGCCACGGTTCGCCGTCCTTTATCATAACGTTACGGCTCTGGAAGTCGCGGTACATGAAGGTGGCGGAGCTGCTACGGAGCAACACGTCTGCCATCTTCTGGAAGTCGTCTTCTAGCCGGTCTTCCTGGAAGTCCATTCCCGTAGCCTTGAGGAAGCAGTATTTAAAGTAGTTCAAGTCCCACAGAATGCTGCGGCTATTGAACTCTGCCTGCGGGTAGCAGTAGGAGAAGTCCATGCCGTCGGCTCCGGCAAACTGTACGGCGGGCAGCAGACGGATGGTCTTGCGCAGCAACTGTTTCTCTTCCTCACCGAATACGCTGGTCTTGCGGCCTTTCTCGATGGCATTGAATAGGAGCGAGTCGCCCAGGTCTTCTTGCAGATAATAGATATCATCTTCGGAGCGGATGAACACTTGCGGTACGGGCAGTCCTTTCTGGCGGAAATGTTCTGCCATGTAGAGGAAGGCGCGGTTCTCCTCCACAGACTCTCCGCTGACGCCGATAAGTGTAGGGTTTCCGGTGAGGCGGAAGTAGCGGCGGTTGGAGCCGGAGGAGGGGAGTTCGTCAATCTGTTCCGGTTCGTGTCCGGTATGTGCGATGTAGAGTTTCTTAAGTTCTTCGGTTATCATGGTGGTATGTTTTATTTTCGCAGCTAAGATAAAACTTTTGTCGGAGATATGCTTACCTTTGCAGGAGGAAAATATTTAATTTGATAGCTTCATAATGGATTCCATTCCTCAGTTTCTCATAGCCGCCCCTACATCGGGCAGTGGAAAGACCACCGTCAGTCGTGGACTGATGGCATTGTTTGTGAAGAAAGGTCTGAAGGTGCAGCCTTTCAAGTGCGGTCCCGATTATATAGATACTAAGTATCACGAGGCGGTATGCGGCCGTCCTTCCATCAATCTGGATACTTTCATGGCATCTCCGGAGCATGTCCGCAGTCTGTATGCACGCTATTCGGCAGATGCTGATGTTGCCGTGGTCGAGGGGATGATGGGGATGTACGACGGATACGACCGCGACCGGGGCTCGTCGGCAGAAGTGGCACGGCTCTTGGGTATTCCTGTGGTGCTGGTGGTCGATGCCAAGTCGGCTGCCTATTCCATGGCTCCTTTGTTGTCGGGGTTCATCAATTTCCGTCCGGATATACGTATTGCGGGAGTTATCTTCAATCGTGTCGGCTCACCCCACCACTACCGGATGCTGCAGGAGGTCTGTGAAGACTTGAACGTGACTTGTCTGGGTTATCTGCCCAAACGGAAGGAACTGGAGCAGGAGTCACGCCATCTGGGGCTGGATTTCAGCCGTTCTAAGGAGACGGAGGGGCTGGACATGCTGGCAGGCTTGCTGGAGGAACATGTGGACTGGGAACTGCTGCTCTCGACAATCGGGCTTCCATTGCCTGCGGCGGCTGTGGAGGAGAAGTCGGTACTATCAGAGCCGGGGAAGCTGCATATTTCGGTAGCGCGCAACGAAGAGTCCTTTTCCTTCCTCTATGCGGAGCATCTGGATATTCTGCGCCGTATGGGCACGGTCACTTTCTTCAATCCGGAGCATGACCGGCCTATTCCGCAAGAGACGGATTTGCTCTATCTGCCCGGCGGCTATCCCGAGAACCGTCTGGAGGAACTTGCCGGGGCAAGGCTTGCCAGGGAGTCTATCCGCAGCTATATAGAGGCCGGTGGCAGGACGCTGGCAGAATGCGGGGGGATGATATATCTTTCGCAGTCCGTTCTTTCTGATGGGGATACGGACGGGGGAAGTATTAATACCGATGGAAGAAGCACCGGGAACAGTGTAAGCAATGTCGGAAATGAGATGGTGGGAGTATTACCTTTCAGCATCACGAACGAGCGTAAACGCAGGAAACTGACATTGGGATACCGTCGGTTCGACTATAACGGATGGCGGCTTAAAGGACACGAATTCCATTATACGCAGCTTGCTGTGCCCGAAGCTGGTGGAAAAGAAAGTGGTGCGTACAGTCTTACTCCCTCGATAGTGCAGGTTTTCAATGCCAGAGGAGAGAAGGTCGCTACTCCCATTTTTCGTTATAAGAACCTGATTGCCAGCTATACACATCTGTATTGGGGCGAGATGGATGTGATGTCTTTGTTCGGTGGAGCCTAATCTTGTAAAACATCTTTTGAATCTGCTGGACTTTCCTTCTTTTTCCTTTCATGTTTTGCTTGAAAAGTCCCGGTATTTCTGCATATTTATATTCCAAATTTGTTTGTATCTTTGCGATAGAGAAAAGGTCTACGGGCTGTGAGGGAGTCCCCTTTACAATCCGGGCTATAGTAGCTGATTTTGAAGAGTTATCCCATGCAGGAAAGTCCTCTACACGTACCTCTGTAAAGGATGAACATCTTAAAATGGAGTTTGTCGATGGTGATTCGATTGGTGTTTTTGCCATAAAGGACGGTGCTATAATGGATGATATTGATAATGCCAAATTGGTTTACAATAGGTCAAGCGGCAGTTGGAATCCGGTGGGAAATGGTACACTTTATTGGTATGATGGAGTGAGTTATGTCGCATACTATCCATATAGGAGGAATATCACAATAGATGTCTCAAAGGGTATGGACGGAGCTATTGCCTCACTGACCGGGAATGAAAAACTGCAACCTTCGAAAGACCAGTCCACAACAGAAAAGCATATTGTCAGCGACTTGTTGATTGCCACCGGCGTACCTGCTATTGACAATTCTTCCGGAATAATCTTGAGCTTGCAGTTTCAACACCAGTTTGCATTGCTTGTGTTGCAACCGCAAGTATACGTAGGTTGTTTTGCTCCTGAAAAGGCAGGCTTTGTTTACCATATGGAATCGAGGGTTTTAGGAACAGACTCGGTAGCTATTAATGTGAGTCTGAATGGTATTACTCCATATCAGATAGATTCTTTGAAATATTGTGCCATTGTTCCGCCACAAGCAAATGCACGGGTTACCGGAAACTATACGACTACCAATGGAAGAGATGATACGAATATAAAGATAAATTATTCGGGCAGCTCCATTACTCTTGTTTCTGGAAAATGCTATACTCTGAAAGTTATCAGTCCCGTACCCGGTAAAGGAAGTATAGAAAGAAAGCTTTATCCCGGGGATTTTATCTTTCAGAACGAAATCGATAGAAGAATAGAGGTACATCCAGGAAATGGAATGTTGGAAGAAGATGGGAAAATCTATGATTATAAAAATGCTATCGGAATGGTAATTACTTGCGATCCGGAAAGGATGACAGACAAGAAGTGCAATGAAAAGGGATGGAATCATGCCTATGTGATGATGTTGGATAGTTTGAAAGAAGGGAATTGGGGACCGGTGGATTTAATCGAAGTGGGTATTGACACAATATCAATAGCTGATGTAAAGTCAAAGCATGATTTTAGTAGAATCAAGAATAACATGAATGGCTACTCTGAAACTTTACAGATACTGGCAAATCATGAGAGTGATGCATCTTTTGTAAGCGACTGTCGTGCTTTTTATCTGGTGAAAACTTACAATAACAGCAATAAGGTACCGGATGGGATTGAACGCAGTCCGTGGTTTCTGCCAAGTATAGGGCAATGGTTTGATATGTTGGTGAATATTTGTGGAAGATCTCCGGAAAACTTCCAGCACAATACCGGTAATGGTTTACAAGATGAAAAGTGGGGACAGGAAACGTTAGATAAATTAGAAGGACAGTTATCCAAAGTTGGTAAATCGTTACCGCAGTTTAACGTGAACTACAGACTTGGTTTCAGTTGCAGTTCTCAATATGATAAAGATAGAAGCTGGATGCTTCTCTGGCATATTGATGATCCCTTATATAAGTGGGAAAGGGTTTGCTTACAAGGATATAATAAGACTTCTGCATGGCATGTCCGGCCGTTTTTTGCATTTTAATCATTCCTTGATTAAAAATAGTCCTAATCTAAGTTTGAATTCATTATGAAAAAGTCCGGATAACGCATTGATATTTTATGTAATTTCGTTTGTGTTCTCGAAATAGTGGAGTATCTTTGTTTTCATTTAAATATATTATGATTATGAAACTGAATACTTATCGCTTGTCTTCTTTGGAAGACCCTACTGATGAACAACTGCATGCTTTGATGGAACAAGTGGCTGTTGCGGCCCGTGAAAGTTCTCGCAAGGCAAAAAGAGAATTGGAGCGGAGAATGCAAGAGGTGAGAGAAAAATTGAAAGCATATAGAGCTAAAAATGTAAGTGATATATCCATGTGATGAACGAAAAAAATCCGACACTTTGTATAGTAGCTGGTCCGAATGGTTCGGGTAAAACTTCTACGACAGTGCAACTGCTTCATAATGAATGGGCAGAAAATAGCCTTTACATTAATCCTGATAATATAGCGCAAGAACAATATGGTGATTGGAATTCTCCCGTTGCAGTATTGAAGGCAGCAGAATTGGCGACTAAAATGCGTTATGAGTGTTTAAGGAAAAGGCAAGATTTTGTATTTGAAACAGTCTTTTCCTCAGACGAAAAACTTGCATTTGTTGAAGAAGCAAAAAAAGCAGGATTTTTTATTCGCATTTTTTTTGTCTGTACAAATAATCCTGAGATAAATGTACGGCGTATTATACAGCGCTATTTGAATGGAGGGCATGAAGTTCCCATTTCCAAAATTATTTCCCGTTATTATAAATCGTTATTGAATATAGGCAAAGCAATATCCTTGGTTGATAGGGTATATGTCTACGATAATTCAATAGAAAATCAAATTCCTCGATTATTGTTCCGCACTGTAAACGGGACCCTCTTCAAACAATATGTAGAGGAAATCCCGCAGTGGGCACAGTTCCTTATCAAATAGAGAATGAAAAGAGTCTATACCAAAACTGGAGACAAAGGAACAACAGGTATTCATGGTGGCATGCGCGTGCCGAAAGACGATATCCGTATCGAAGCAAACGGATGTCTTGATGAATTGAATGCCGTGATTGGTATCGTGCGCTCCATGCTGGCGGCAAAAGATGCCTGGCAGGAGTTGCTGCATGCTGTCCAGCGGGAACTGATGGTGGTGATGAGCCATGTGGCCACTCCTTCGGGAGTGGTGAACCCTAATCCGCTTTCTGCCGCAGAGCTCACGCTACGCTGTGAGCAGGAGATGGATGCCATGACCGTCCTGCTGACGGACAACGGCTACTTCCTTTTGCCTGGTGGCACTCCCATATCAGCCCAACTGCAGTTTGCCCGTACCGTGGCCCGCCGTGCCGAACGCCGTTTGTGGACACTCCATCGCCAAGACCCCGTGAACGAGGATATTCTGCGCTTCATCAACCGCCTTTCGGACTTGTTCTTCGTCATGGCCCGCATGGAGATGCAGCGGCAGGACTGGCCGGAGGAGAAATGGCAAGAGTTTGCCTACAAAAGGAAAAGACAGTAAGCACTTATCGCTAACCGCCGGGAAGCTGTTTTCAGCATAGGGATTCTATTTGCTGTCCGAGCCTTAAATCATACAGACATGCCCGTACTTCCGCTTCGCTGCCGATATGCTTTCCTGCATCGTCGGACAGCTTCACGCATTCGCGCCATTCCTGGTTGACGTTCATCTTGCATTGCGTCAGTTTCATTACAATGTTGGAGGGCTTGAATCCGGTATCATTCGTCAGATTGGTGCCGATGCCGAAGGAGCAGCGGATTTTGCCCCTGCAATGCTCCTGGATGTCGAGTGCCTTGCCAAAATCGAGCGCATTGCTGAAGACGATGGTTTTAGTGGTAGGGTCGATGCCCAGTTCGCGATAGCGGGCAACGAGCTTGTCGGTGAAATCGAATTCATCGCCGGAGTCGCAGCGTACACCGTCGAATAGTTTGGCCTGCTTGCGGCTCAGGTTACTTAAGAAAATGCCGGAGGTATAGGTATCGGACAGTGCGATGCCCAAGTCACCGTCGTACACGTTCACCCAGTTTTCCAAGGCCATGTAGTTGGCGTGTTTGTAGCCGAACTGTGCGCCGTGGAACATGAACCATTCATGCGGATGCGTCCCCATAGGCTTCATGCCGTATTTCATGGCGAAGTGGCAGTTGGAAGTCCCGGTACAGTATTCGGCGGCTTCCTTCAGACGGTCTATGACTTTGTCCTGTACCTCGAACGAGAAGCGTCTCCGGGTGCCGAACTCCGAAAAATACAGCTGGTGTCGGTTGGAGAGTGCCACCTTTTCGGACAGTTTGCAGAGTATGCCGTCCATGTCGGCCACGTTTCCCAAAGAACGGTTCTTTATTTCGGATACGATGGAAAGCAGGGGGACTTCGTAAAGGGTGGCCTTGTACAGATAGTCCGTGATTTCAATGTTCAGGTGCCGGTCCTCGTCCAGATGGATGCTTACCTTCTCCGGCTGGAAGCGGAAGGAGGAGAGCCACTCCCAATAGACCCTCGGCAGGAAACGGCAGTGGCGGGTCATGTATTCCAGCTCTTCGGCAGTAAGTACGGTCTGTGCCAGGCTGTCCACCGCCTCTTGCAGTTCCTTCAGAAACGTGTCCGTATAGGCGGTGTCGTCTCTGTCCTTGAAGCTGAAAGTGCCCATGGCATAGGGAAACAATTTGATGTAGGCATACGAGGTGGTGAATTTGTAAAGGTCTGTATCGAGTATGGTATGAATCATGGCAAAATATTCTTTAGTTATGATGTTCGATTTTGGGGATGAAGATAGTGAAAATTTCTTATTTGACCAGCCTCTATCTGTTAACAACGGCATATTCCTATTAAACCATGTTATAAATGAGACCGTCATGGACAGAAATTTTGGAGAATTCGGAGGAGTCCGTATATTTGCAATGTGTTTTTCATAGTATTAGATTTAAGGTTAACAAAAGATTGGCTGTCTGGGATAGATAGCCTTTTTTTATGCCTTCACTTTTCCTTTTCCGTAGAGGTGGCGTGTAGTGCAGAGCGCCAAAGTTCCATAGACCAATACTTGTATCCACATCGTCAACATCTGTGGCCATACGTCGGCCAGCGTTCCACCCATTGAATTCAGTTTTACAAAAGCAAGTACGGCAGGACCTGCCGGAAACAGATAGTGGGCTGCCTGCCAATACCACGGCATCAGCTCCAGCGGATAAGACACGCCCGAAAGGAAGATATAGCCCACAGAGAAGAAGGCTATCATCAGCAACGGCGCTTCGGAGTCTGTAAACCAGCGGGAGACGGCCAGGGCAAGGAAACTCGTGCCCAGCAGGAAGGGTATCATCATGGTGACGATATCCTTTCCGCTGCCGATGTGGGGGATGCTGAACAGATGCGGCAGCAGTCCCAGCAGGAATAGGGAAAACACCACGTAGAGCATGAAGTATACGAAGGTCCTGCCTCCGACAATCCGTAATGTATCCTTCAATGAGTCGGCACGCATCAGCCGTATTCCTTTTCTTCGGGCTTCTGCTTCCTCGCCCGTCAGCATGGCAATCACCATCAGCATCGTCTGGAAGATGATGACAATTAGGACGGCGGGAATCAGATAGGAACCGTAGCCCTCTGTATAGTTGTAGAGCGCCGTGCCGGACACGCTGACGGGAGCGGACGAAGCCACTGCCAGCAGTCCTTGCGGAGGTAGGAATACGGTGCCCTCCATGCGGTGGGCATCGTTCACGGCAAGCATGACGCGCGCACTGGATTCTTGCAGTCCTTTGAAGTTGAGGAAAGCGTCCGTGGCGGCATAGAGTACGAAGACCGAAGTCTCGCCCCGTGCCACACGTGCCTCGAAGTCGGCAGGCAGGTAAAGGATGCCTGCCACGTCGCCCTGCTTCATCCATTGGCGGGCTTCGAGGATGTTGGGTGTCTGGCCGTAGACGGCGGTCTGGGGAGTGGCGTCGAGCAGTCGGATGTATTCGCGGCTGAGGGCGGAGTGGGAGAGGTCTACCACTGCGACGGGAGCCTTGCGCACCAGGTTGGGGGCGTACATGTAGTTGTAGAGCAGTCCGTAGAGGAAGATACCGCCTGCCAGCACGAGCAGGATGGCGGGATTGGTGGCGATGGCATGCCACTCGTGGCGGATGACAGAAGCTGTTGACAATGCGGTAGGTGGGCAAGGTGATGGGGAGGCGGAGATTGCTTCTTCCCTTATCTCTTTTTTTATCCACCATTTCAGCAATGGCAGTATCAGCAGTGCTGCCAATAGGAAGATGAAGAGTGTAGCTACCGACTGCCAGAAGTAGGCAAACCCTGCATCGAAGTAAATCATGGCTTGTGCCGCCTCCGTGAAGTGCCGCACGGGGAAGAGGTAGGAGGCCGCATGCACGGGCGCATACATGGCTGTAACGGGAAACGTGACTCCGGACAGCGTAGCCCCCAACGACCCCACCATGGATACTACACTGATGATATAGGCAATCTTGGGAAAGACAGAATAGATAAAGACCGCCAATGCCTGGGTAGCGATGATGAAGAGCACGGTCACTGCATTCATCAGCCACAGACTGCCAGCGAAGGGGATATGTAGCGGGCCGAACAGTACATAGTTTGCCAGGATACCGATGGACGAGAAGATGAGGGTATAGGGCAGCAGTTTCCCTGCTACGGCAGTGAGGATATTGCCCCGTGCCGTCTTCAGCCATTCGCCGGCACTGCCGAACTTCAGTTCGCCGCCTATGGAGTAAACGGTGGTGAGCAGGATGAGTATCTGGAACAGTACGAAAAAGAAAGGCTGGCTCAGGTAGATGGAGTAGTCCATGTCCGGGTTGTAGAGGGGATGGGTACTGGCTTCTACGGGGAGCAGAAAAGTCTGTATCTGTTCTCCGCTGACTCCCAGAGCTTCGGCCTGCATCACGATGGGCGAGAGCGCCACGGGGGCAAGCGTATTCTCGAACGCTGCCATCAGCTCGCTGCCTACCGAAAGAAGGGCATAGTGGTAATAATAGGTGAGCGTTGCGCCAGTTCCCGTCACCGCCTTCTGTTCGAAGCGGGGCGGGATGACGAGGTAGCCGTATATGTCCTTCTGTTGCAATGCCCGGCGGGCGTCGGCTTCGTCGGTGAAGTGCTCCGTCACACGGAAGGTGGGGGCGGCAGAGATGCGTCGGGAGATATTGCGCGAAGTGGCAGTGTTGTCCAGGTCGACGATACCCACGGGAATGTTCTCCATCTGTCCGTTTCCAAAGATGGTGGCCATGAAGAACAGACAGAGTAAGGGTAGCACGACGCAGACGCCGAGGTATAGACGGCGGGAGGTCATGCGGTGCCATTCGCGACGGATAACCATGCGAAGCGCTTTCATTGCGCAGCCAAATTCTTTATCTTTCATTTTTCATTCTTCATTTTTAAAAGTACGGACATCCCCGGTCTCAATCCCTCTACCTGCTGTGTGGGACGTGCGTGTATCTCGAACGTCTGCATGTCATAGCTGCCCGTCTGTTTGGTGGATTTCCAGGTGGCGAAGCTGCCCAGCGGACTGATGTAATAGATGCGGAATTCAATGTCCTTGCCGTCGATGGCGGGGACATCGGCACGGAAAGTGCCTCCCATCTTGAACTGCGGCATCAGGTCCTCGCGTATGTTCAGTACCACGTGTGCATCGTCCATCACGACAAGGCTCATGATGGGAGTGCCGGGGGCCACCAGCTCTCCGCGTTTGGGGAAGATGGTGGCTATCTGGCCGTCTTCGGGAGCAGTCAGGCGGGAGTCGACGAGGAGGGAGGAGACTTCATCGACGGTGCTTCGCGCCGCTTCCACCAGGCTGCGGGCCGAGGCGCGGTCCTCGCTCTGCGCTCCGTCTACGGCCATCTGGTATTGCTCGTAGGCGGCACGTTCGGCGGCTTGGGCGGCTTTGTACATGGCTTCCACCTCGTCACGCCGCTGGGAGGTGACGACACTGTCCTTATAAAGCGTTACAATGCGCTGGTAAGTGGTCTTGGCGAGGGCAAGGTCGCTCTGCGTCTTGTTCCAGAGTTGCCGGGCGGTGGCCACAATCTGGCGGCGGGTACCGGCGTCTATCTTCTTGTTCTGCTCCTGGGCCACCTGCTCCAGGGCATTCACCTGGCGGTATTTGGCTTCGATGGTGGGGCTGTTGATGACGACAAGCGTATCGCCTGCCTTCACCCAGTCGCCCTCTTGTACGAGGAAGGAGTCCACACGTCCGGGTAGCTTTCCGCTGATACGTATTTCCGTTGCTTCCACTTGTCCTTGCAGGACCAGGGGCTGCCGGCTCATGAGTAACATGCCGGCAAGTGAAATGATGACCGTTGCAGCCAGGATAATGACGAATGCAATGCTGATGCTTTTATTATTGATTTTCATAAAGGGTAGGTTTTAATAAGTTGTCTCGAAATATTTCTCGAACCGTTCCGGCGTTCCGCAGATAGCCAGCAGGTTCATCAGTGCCACATCATATTCGTAGTAGGCTGCCAGACGCGCCACGCGGACGGTTGCCAGCATCGTTTCCGCATCTACGACCTCGGTACTGGTTGCCATGCCTTCGGCAAAGGATTTCTTGCGGATTCGCACCAGCTCTTCGCTCAACTCGATGGTGGTATTCAGGGCGCGTACGTTGTCTTGTGCCTTTTGCAGTTGGGTGTAGAGCTTGTCGATGCCTACGCTCAGGTCTTCTTTGGCTTTTTCTTGTCCCAAGGCGAGGGTTTGCTGGGCTATCTTCGACTGGCGGATGCGCTTCTCACGCGCCAGTCCGTCGAACAGGTTCCAGGTGAAGCCCACACCTACGATGGTGCGGGGGACAAGATTGCTTTGTATGCCGTGGGCATAGAGGGTCTGCTTGCCGAATACGGCGATGTCCGGCAGGTAGCCGCTCTGGTCGATGCGGAGCTGCTGGCGGGCAATCTGTGACTGCAGTTGCAGTTGGTTCACGGTGTAGTTCTCCACCCGCATGGCTTGCAGGAACTCCTCTTTAGCGGGCAGTTGGTCGTTGATGAAAAGCTCCGAAGTAGGATGGATGCTGCATGTGTCTTGCAGGTTGAGCAGGGTGCGCAGGGCACTTTGTACGACGGAGGCCTCCTTCCGGGCAGCCTCCAGTGAACGGGCAGCTTCATCCATATTCACTTGGGCAAAGAGCCGGCCTGCCTTGTCTATCATGCCGGCAGCTTCCAGTTTAAAGGCATTCTGGTAATGGCGTTGCAGGCTGTTGTAAGTCTCCTGCCGCACGCGTACTACCTCTTGCGCAAGTTTCAGCCCGAAGTAGCTTTCTGCCAGCAGGGTGCGTTGCGTGGCATCGGTCTGTCCCCGGTTTTCGCGGGCAATGTCTATCATGGTGTTGCCTATCTTCGAGGCCCGGATGCGCTTGCCGCCGGAGAATACGACCCATTCGGCGGTCAGGCCGACGGAAGTCAGGTTGCGTGGAGCCAGTGGAAAGGCAAGGGTATGGGAGCCTATCTGGTCGAGTATGCTGCTGATGAATTGGTCGTCCGGCACGATGTTGTGCACAAAGTCCTTTGCCGGGTCGGTGAACTGGGAAAGGGGCTGTTTTACCTCTATCTTTTCGGAAAGATGCACGAACGTACCGGCACCTTGCAGGGAGGGGTACCAGAGGGCATTCAGTTTGTCACGTTCCGCACGGGCGGCTTCAATTCCCTTGTCAGCTATTTTCAGGCTGCGGTTGCCGTTTTGCATCTGCCTTAGGGCATCACCGAAGCTAAGGGGAAGGGAGGTTTGTGCAGCCACTTCACCGATGGCAAGCAGCACGCAGGCAGCAACCGGAAAAAATCTCCGGCATGATAGATTATTCATAAGTTCGTTCGGTTTAGGGGTTCTTGTTTCTCTAAACAAGAGGAGGTGGGAATTGTTCAGTAGTCATCTTTTTGAATAGAACGTTACAAATATAGGAATAGTTTCCGAAGATATGGCTTATGAATGGGAGAGATATTCGGATTTGCACTATCTTTGCATTCGCTAAAGTGGAATTTATGGAGAAACTTCATCCGATTATGTTTGCCGGGACGGGCAGTGATGTGGGAAAGAGCATCATTGCTGCCGCCTTCTGCCGCATCTTCAAGCAGGACGGCTATCAGCCCGCACCGTTCAAGGCACAGAATATGGCGCTCAATTCATTTGCCACTCCCGAAGGGCTGGAGATAGGCCGTGCCCAGGCTGTGCAAGCAGAAGCCGCCGGAGTGCCTTGCCACACGGACATGAATCCGCTACTGCTGAAACCACAGTCGGACCATACCTCGCAGGTTGTTCTTAACGGGCGTCCTATCGGCAACCGCAATGCTTATGATTATTTCCGCAAGGAAGGACGCGACGAACTGCGCCGGGAGGTTTGTGCTGCCTACGACCGCCTTGCCGCCCGCTATAATCCCGTTGTGCTGGAAGGCGCGGGAAGCATCTCCGAAATCAATCTGCGGGATACCGACCTTGTCAATCTGCCGATGGCCCTGCATGCCGGAGCCGATGTAATTCTTGTGGGCGACATTGACCGTGGCGGTGTGTTTGCCAGCGTCTACGGTTCGCTGATGTTGCTTCGTCCCCATGAGCGGGAGCGAATTAAAGGAATTCTTATCAACAAGTTCCGGGGGGATATACGTCTCTTCGAGTCGGGCATTACGATGCTGGAGGAGCTTTGCGGCATTCCCGTTGTCGGGGTGGTGCCTTACTACCGTGATATCTACATTGAAGAAGAAGACTCCGTGGCGCTTGCCGCAAAGTCTGTCCGTGCCGAGAAGGGAAAGGTGAACATCGCCGTCATCCTGCTGCGCCACCTCAGTAACTTCACCGATTTCAATGTGCTGGAGCGTGACCCGCGCGTACATCTGTTCTATACCAACAATGTGGATGAGCTGGCAAAGGCCGACGTCATCCTGCTGCCCGGCTCCAAGAGCACGCTTGATGACCTTTACGAATTGCGCCGTAACGGTGTGGCGGCTGCCATCATCCGTGCCCACCGTGAAGGTGCCACCGTGATGGGTATCTGCGGCGGCTATCAGATGATGGGGCAGGAGGTGCTCGACCCTGAGCATGTGGAGGGGGACATCGAACGCCTGCCCGGACTGGGGCTGTTGCCCATCAGTACCCGCATGTCGGGAGAGAAGGTGACCCGTCAGGTGAAGTTCGGTCTGTGCAATCCCCATTCTCCATCTTCCACTCTCCATTCTCCATTCATGCAGGGCTATGAAATCCATATGGGAGTGACCACCCCCGTGGAAGGTACTCCCGATTCTCCCCTGAATCTTTTGGAGAATGGCTCTACCGACGGTTACTGCGTGGACTCCACCTGCATGGGGACCTATATTCATGGCATTCTCGACAATCCGGAATTCATAGATTTCCTGCTTGCGCCTTTTGCAGACAAACTGTCCGGGAATGCCGGCGCTTTCGATTACCATACATTCAAAGAAGAACAATACGATAGGCTTGCCGAGCACGTGCGCCGCCACGTCAACCTGCCGCTTATCTACCAAATATTGACAAAGAACCATGATTGAAGGACACGGAGACGATTCCTATAAATACAGCCGTCCCATTACGGCAAACTTCAGCTCGAACGTTTACAGCAGGGTAGACCTCTCTGCCTTGAAGGCGCATCTGTGTGCCCGGATTGACGGCATCGGCAACTATCCCGAACCGGAGCCTTACACGCTTGAGGCCTGCCTTGCCCGCTGCCACCGTCTTCCTGCCGAGGCAGTGTGCGTGACGAACGGAGCTACCGAAGCCATCTATCTTACCGCACAGACTTTCCGCGGGACAAACACCGCCATTGTGCAGCCCACTTTCAGTGAATATGCCGATGCCTGCCGCATGCACGGCCATCGGGTCACTTCCCTCTACCGGCTTCCTGCGGAGAGCGAGGGGTATCGCTTGCCGGAAGAGGTGCGCATGCTGTGGCTGTGCAATCCCAATAACCCTACCGGAACGGTTGTGGAGAAGGAATATCTGGCAACACTTATCAGTCATAATCCGCAGGTCTGTTTCGTCATCGACCAGTCCTACGAGTTTTTCACCTTGCGTCCGCTTTTCTCTGCTGCCGAGGCTGCGGAGTTTCCCAACGTCTTGCTGCTGCACTCCATGACCAAGCGTTATGCCGTTCCCGGTCTGCGACTGGGATATGTCACCGGCGCCCCCCACCTGCTGCACCGTCTGCGTACCAACCGTATGCCCTGGTCGGTCAACCAGCTTGCCATTGAGGCAGGGCTCCATCTGCTGGAACATGATGTTCCCAATCCGCTGGATGTGGCGTCTTACTTGCAAGAGGCTGCCCGCCTGCGCAGTGCGCTCGAGGCATTGGGAGGACTGGAGGTATGGGTCACCGAAACCCATTTCATGCTGGTGTGCCTCCGTATGGGTAGGGCTTCCGCTTTGAAAGACTATCTGGCAGGGGAGCATGGTATCTTGATTCGGGACGCCTCCAACTTCGACGGACTGAATGAGCGCTTCTTCCGTATAGCCGCCCAGAGCCGGGAGGAGAATGACAGGCTTGTAAAAGCAATAGGACAATGGCTTGAGGAGGAATAACCGATGGAAGAAGATGTGCTTATACTTTTGGGTGTCGCCTTCAACTTGAACCTGCCGCTTCTCACTGCCTGGCTGCTCGACCATTGGCTGGGCGACCCGGCGTGGCTACCCCATCCGGTGGTCGCTTTCGGCAAAGCCATCTCTTTCTGTGAGCACCGGTTGAACCGGGGCGATTCGCGTTTCCTGAAAGGTGCGTTTGTGGCGGTGTCTCTTGTCTTGGGGGTATATGTCATTACGCTTTTGTTGCTCCGCTTGGCGGCACTCTTTTCTCCGGGCATGCTTCTGACGGTGCAAATATTGCTGATATTCTATTGCTTGGCGGGCACTACGCTGGTTCGCGAGGTGCGTATGGTGTTCAAGGCGGTGGACCGTTCCTTGGAGGAAGGGAGGATGCAAGTGGCACGTATCGTAGGGCGTGATACGTCTGCACTCTCGGAGCAGGAGGTGAGAACCGCGGCATTGGAGACTTTGGCAGAGAATTTGAGCGATGGGGTGGTTGCTCCCTTGTTCTGGTATCTGCTGTTGGGAGTTCCGGGCATGCTTGCCTATAAGATGGTGAACACGCTGGATTCCATGGTCGGCTACAAGAATGAACGCTATCGTCGGTTCGGCTGTTTTGCCGCCCGTCTGGATGATGTTGCCAATTATATTCCTGCTCGTCTGACAGCCTTTCTGATGGTACTGGTTTCCGGTCGCCTTTCCTTGTTTGCTTTTGTGGGCAGATATGGCAGCCAGCATGCCAGTCCCAATTCCGGTTATCCGGAAGCCACCCTTGCCGGTATTTTGAATTGCCGTTTCGGGGGGCCGCACAACTATTTCGGCGAGGAGGTATGGAAACCTTATATCGGTTCTAATGAACGGCCTCTGAAGACAGAAGATATGCGTGTGGCTGTCCGCATCAACCGGCGTGTGGAGTGGTGGATGGTAGTTGCCGTAATAGTGACATCGACCTTGGCTTCCTTTTGTTTTTAAAATGTTGTTATTTTAACTGATTCTTTGTCCGTTCCAAAAAGATATAATATCTTTGCAAGACCGCGTTGCATTAAAAATGTAACTTTTAAAGCAGACAAAGTCTTATAAATGAGGATAAAGCAACTATATATATTCCTTTTCTTTATTTGGTTCGGGAACACAATAATTGCATCGGCAACAGATAAAGCGGATTCTTGGACTAAAGAAAAGGAAAGTATAGTCCATGAGGTCATCTCCACTTTTCACAACAGCCTCGGTTTCGACTATCTGACCCGGGAGGAGTGTGACTCGCTGAATGCCGACGGCCTTTTGTCCCAATTGGATGAATCCCAGCGCTATTACACCTATTTCGAACTGGAAAGAATACTTATAAAATCCTCCCTTTTCCGTGGAGAAATCCGTATGGCTATTGCCCAGAGCGACCAGATGTACTCCAAAGCCCGCGCGCTTGCCTACCCCTTCGGCAATGCCCTTGCGCTGAATGCCATGGGAGAGGTGTACAGCTATACCGGCAGGCTCCGGGAAGCCGGTGTCGCTTATGAAGAGTCCTTGAGACTGCTGGATGGGATGGACGGGGAGGATGTGCATATCCGTATGCTACTGGTGGAACTGATAGATTATAACCTGCGCATACGGAATGTAAACGGTGCCTCGCGTTATCTTGCACGTCTGAACCTCTATCCGGAAGACCGGCTTTCTCCGCTGGAGCTGGCCATGCGTCACATCTCCAATGCTTCCTGCCAATTATTCAAGGGTGACTTGAAAGCTGCCAGCCATTGTCTGGTACAGATAGGCCAGCTTGAAACGCAGCTGATTCCGGAGATACGGCAATACCTTCTGATTATAGATGCCCGTTATCTGGTGGCCACCGGAGAGCATGAGGCAGCCTTGACCGCCTACAATGATTTCCTTCAAACCGAATATGCCCGGATAAACCATAACATCTACAAGGAAGCTCTGCTCGAAAAAGCGGATTTACTGGTGAAGATGGGAAATAAGGAAGAAGCCTACGGACAGTACGGCAAGGTCTTTTCGTATATCAAGACTTCGTTCGAGAAGAACTATCCCAAGGAGATAGACCGGCTCTGTACCCGTTTCCAGGCCGACCAACTGGCCTACCAGAACGAACGCGACCGCATTGTATCCATGCGTTTCTATCTGGCAGGCATCATTGTGTCCGTACTGTTTCTGATATTCCTCCTGGTGCTGGGCTGGAAGAAGATATTCCGTTTGAAGCGTTCCCAGATGCGGCAGGAGGCGATGAAGGAGAAAGCGGTGCAAGCCATACAACGGAAGAATATGTTTCTTTCGAACATGAGCCATGAGGTACGTACGCCGCTGAATGCCATTGTCGGATTCTCGGCGGTACTGACGGATGAGGACGAGTCGTTCGATGACGAATCGCGCCGGGAGTTCTCCGAAATTATCAAGGTGAATTCCTTTCAGTTGCTGAAACTTATCAATGACATTCTGGATTTCTCGGATTTCGAGAATGACAATATAACCTTCAACATCCGCACGCATGATGCCGTGAAGTTGTGTAATGAGGTCGTGGAGACCGTGATGGCCTCGCGCAAGCTGGAGGTTGAAATGCGTTTTGACACGGATTTGTCCGTCCTGATGCTGGATACGGACGATGCGCGCCTCCGCCAAGTCTTGATAAACCTGCTGGTGAATGCCACCAAGTTTACGGAACAAGGCTCCATCGTGCTGGAACTGAAGATGGCTGATGCCGGTACGGCACTTTTCTCCGTGACGGATACCGGATGCGGCATTCCACCGGAGAAGCAGCACTTGATTTTTGAACGCTTTGAAAAGCTGAATGATTTTGTGCAGGGAAGCGGACTGGGCCTTTCCATCTGCCAACTGATTGTGAAATATATGAACGGCAAGCTGTGGGTGGACAGTGGGTACACCCGTGGCGCGCGTTTCTGTTTTACGCATCCTTTGAAGTATAATCCCGCATTACACGGAGGAACGGCGCAATGAAACGAATACTTATTCTCATCCATGTTTTGTTTTGCGGATATATCTGTCCGCTGCTGGCAGAAGACACGGGGGCTGTCCGGTATCAGGACAGCATCCTGAAGGTTGCCGATACCCTGCCGGCCACCCTTGTCCGGCTGACGTATCTCCGTGACATGGCCTACAAGCACCAGTATGCTCCCTATAACATGACTTTTTCCACCCGTCTGTACGAGGAGGCGCGGCGGCAGAAGAACGCTTTCTATGAGAATATGGGCGCTTACTATCTGGCGGCATGTTATGACAAGAAACACGACCCGGACAGTCTGTCGTATTGGGTGGATGTGCTGAAGGATTTTGTCCCTCAGGTAGGCACTTACGATTATTATCTGGAGCAGAAGGCTGCCATCAGCCGCGCCCTGGCTTCCAAGAGACAGATAGAGAAAGCGGTGTATGTGGCTAAGGAGACGTTGGAGGAATCAAAACTCCGCCATAGCAATAACGGGATGATAGCAGCGTATAACAGTCTGGGATGTGCCTACGGAGTGTCCAGCCGCCCGAATGAGGCACTGGACTCTTTCTTGGAGGCTTACCGGAATTTCTCTCCCCAGACAAAGGCCAGCCTGAAGGTGGATATACTGTCGCGTATTGCCCAGGTATACGGCAATGGCGGTAAAGACAGCCTGAAGCTGCCCTATTTGCATGAAATGGACACGACGTTGCAGACGGTTATTTCCAAAGAACCCGAGACACGGAAGAACTGGAGCAATTTCGAGATTGACTGCGAAGTGAAGTATATCCTGCACTACATGAACCGGAAGAACTTTACAGTGGCGCACGAGCATATCGAGAAAGTAAAGAAACTGCTTGAACCGCATGTAGATCCCGTCTTCTGGCTGAATGTCCAGTTGATACAGCTTCAATACTATGCCAAGACCGATGAGTATGACAAAAGCATCGCATTGATAGACGAGGTGACCCCTACGGTACTGAACAACTACGTCTCCACCTTTGCCACTTTGATAAACTACAAGGCGAGTACGCAATATGACAAGGGGGACATTGACGGGGCCATCGAGACCCGGCGCTACCTCATACGCAAGCAGGATTCGCTGAACAATGCCTTCTCGGCCAACCAGTTGAAGCAGGTGAAGGAGATTTACCACATTGACGAGCTGCTGTTGGAGAAGCAGAAGATTCAGGACATGAATTACCGTATAGGATTTATACTCCTGGGCGTCTGTCTGCTGCTGATGCTGCTTTTCTATCTGTATACGCGCTATGTCTCCGGAAAGATTGCTGTCGTAGAGAAGAAGACGGCTGAAGCCGCTTTGCAGGCAGAGACGGACAACATCGCGAAGGAACGTCTGAAATCGGAAATCAGCCATGATATACGTACTCCGCTGAATGTGGTGGTGGGCTTTGCCGAATTGCTGACCGGGAAGGAGGAGCTGGATAAGGAGACTAAGAGGGAATACGGGCAGATGATTCAGACCAATGCGGAAAGTCTGCTGAATTATGTCAACAGCATTCTGGAGTTGTCCCGCTTGGAGTCCGGCAAGATTCAGTATGAGGACGAGGAGTGTGACATTATTCAGTTGTGCAGTGAGGTGCTGGATAAAGTGAACGGTCGTGGGGAGAGCACTGTGTCTGTCAGCCTGCAGACCGATTTCAAGGAACAGCTTGCAAGGACGGACCGGAGGTGGTTCGATACATTGCTTGTCAGCATGCTGACTCCGTCAGAGAATGACACTGCCCGTTATGAGGCGATTATCCGCATCAGACGGGACCGCACTAGGTCGGCCCTCTATTTCGACGTGGTCAACGCCCCGTTTGCAAAGGTACATTTTGAGAATAAAACGAGCTTGATTCGCCATGAAATCAATGCCCATTTTATTCATTATTTTGGAGGTATCTACAAGGTGCAAACCGAAGCGGAGGAAGGCCCTACTATTTCGTTCACTATTCCTTGTCGAGATTGATGCGGACGATGCCGCCGTAGGGCGTCAATGCGTCGAAGGCTTCTTCGGCTTTGAGGATTCCGGCATAGAGTTGCGCGCAGATTAATACGCCTCCGTGTGCGAAGATGGCAACGCGTGTATAGGGCTTCTTCTTTAATTCGTCCAAAAACTGGCTGACACGCCGGTATTGCATGGTAAAAGATTCTCCACCGGTAGCTGCCACGTTCATGTAGTCGGCATACCATTCCTGCAGGCGTGGGTCTTCATTCTGCTCGAACGGCTTCATCTCCCAGTCGCCAAAATTGATTTCCATAATCCGTTTGTCCCGTTCTGCATCGGGATAGCCGCAATAGGTGGCGAGGCGCACGCAGCGGGTTAGGGGACTGGTGTAGACGTGGTCGAACGGAAGGTATGCCTTCAAGTTTTCTGCCGTCACGGCGGCTTCCGTTTCAAACGTGGGTTTCAGGGGAACATCGGTCTGACCGTAGCACATCCCCGGAGGAACATCTACCGAAGTGTGTCGAATGAGTATTACTTCCATCTTTAATTTTCAGTTGTTAATTTATAATTAGAATAAGGCTTCCCAAGTAGAAGGACAGTTCGCATAGCAGGAAAGTGGCCCCGCAGCAGTCACCCGTATATCCTTGTAGGCGCCGCTTCATCAATCGGTAGAGCAGGAAGAAGGTGAGCAGGGGGAAGAGGGTGGCAATCCACAGTTTTATAGGCAGCAGCAGTACGAAAGGAAGCAGGCCGCAAAGAAATCCGGCCAGTAACTCGTGCCAGCTCATGCGGTTGTAGACGGTCTTGCTTTTGCTGTCTTCCTCTTTCCGGGCATAGGGCAGGTAGTTGACAATCTGGGAGGCACAGAACTTGGACCAGCAGTCACCGCAGAGCACAAGGATGCAGAGAAGTCCCAGTGGCAGGTGATGAAGTTGGAGCAACAGCAGGAAATAGCATATCAATCCGATGACACCGTAGCTTCCGATGTGGGAGTCCTTCATGATGGCTAGAGTCCGTTCTCGGGTGGTGCCGCCACCGAAACCGTCGAAAAAGTCCGCCAGCCCGTCTTCGTGCAGGCAACCGGTGACAAGCAGGCGTGCGATGAGGGCAAGAATCCATGCCAATGACACCGGCATAATCTGTCCGGCAAGCCACAGCACTGCCGCCATCACGCCTCCCGTCAGCCAGCCTACAAGCGGCCAATAGGGAACCACATGCTTGAAACACTCTGCCGGTACTTCCTTGATTTTCCAGAAGGGCAGTCGGGTGAGCATGATGAATGCTGCTAAGATATTATTCATGTTAAAAGTATTTGGTGATGGAGGCATGTGCAAAGTTATCCATTTCATTGAGCATCCGCACGGCCGAGTCGACAATGGGATATGCACAGATGGCCCCCGTTCCTTCTCCCAAACGCAGCCCCAGATTCAGCAACGGACGGGCATGCAGGGCGTCGAGTACCAGTTTGTGGCCCGACTCGTCTCCGCAGTGTCCGAAGATGGCGTAATCCGTCACTTCCGGGTAGAGCCTGGCGGCGGCAAGCAGGCAGTTGGTCATGATGAATCCGTCAACAAGGATAATCATCCTCAGCTCGGCAGCTTGCAGCATGGCGCCTATGGCCATTACCATTTCCAGTCCACCAAAGTAGCGGATGATGTCCCGGGGAGAGCCGTCGCCTTTGTAATTCTCCATAGACTGTTTCAGCACTTCGTATTTGTGGCGGATGCCCGCGCTGTCGAGTCCGCTGCCTGCGCCGACACATTGTTCCAGAGGAATACCGGTAAAGCAGGTCATCCACAAGGAGGATGAAGAGGTGTTTCCGATACCCATTTCACCGAAGCTGAGGACATTGCTGCCTTCTTCATGGCATTGGCGCACCACCTCGGCACCCCGTTCCAGGCACATCTCCATTTCCTCTTCCGTCATGGCTGCCTCGTGCAGATAACTCCGGGTACTTTTGCGCACTTTCATATTGATGATGCCTTTCTTGTAGGGGAGGTCGTAGTCTACTCCTGCATCTACTATTTTCAGGGTAAAGCCGTGCTGCCGGCAGAGGAAATTGACACCTGCCCCTCCATGAAGGAAGTTGCTGATTTGCTGCCAGGTGATTTCCTTTGGAGACAGACTGACCCCTTCTTCTACAATGCCGTGGTCGGCGGCGAAGATAATGTTTTGCGGATGTTTCAAGGTGGGGGATAATGTCTGTTGTATGAGTCCGATTTGGAGTGCCAGTTCTTCTAAAATGCCCAATGAACCTTTGGGTTTGGTCAGGTTGTTGATTTTGTCAATCAATGCGGGACGGATTGACTCGTCCGGACGGGTGATATGAAATGTTTTCATCAGTCTGTTGGATTTTAATTGTCTGTTGTTTTATGAATGAGTGTTTTTTACGGTAAGTGGGATGCCGGATACCATCAGTATCACTTCGTCGGCACGGGCGGCTACATATTGGTTCATCCAGCCTTGCATGTCCGTGAACTTTCGTTGCAGTTCGTTCTCGGAAGTTCCTCCCATACCTATTTCATTGGTTACAAAGATGAAGGTTGCGTCTTGTGCCGTGAAGCGGTCGAACTCTGCCTTTACTGCGGCAAGTGCCCGGTCGGTATCTGAATGCAGGTCGAAGAAAAAGTTGGTACACCATAAGGTGATGCAGTCTATCAGGACGATCCGTCCCTCCAGCCGGTGGCGGCTGAGTTCTTTCTCCTCTTCGATGTTTGTCCATTCCGGTCCCCGGCGTTCCTGATGCCGGATTACCCTCTGGCGGAATTCTTCGTCCCAGATGCGTGCCGTGGCAAGATAAACGGGAGTGGGAGAGAGCTCGAGTGCCAGCTTTTCCGCATAGGTGCTTTTGCCGGAACGTGCTCCTCCGGTGATGAGTATGATTCGTTTCATTGGTATTTAGTCTGTATTTTGAAAGAATATCTTTGTTTTCCCGAGCAAAAATAGGAAATATTTGACGAAACGTTTGTTTTTTTAGGAAGGAATTTATTAACTTTGCCACCGTTTTTAAGGCATGACCTTGGAAATGTTTATGCGGCAGTAGCTCAGTTGGTAGAGCATCAGCTTCCCAAGCTGAGGGTCACGAGTTCGAGTCTCGCTTGCCGCTCTTTATAAAAGGCTGAATACTTAGTTATTCAGTCTTTTTCTTTTTTAAGAACATTCATTCTCAGGTATTAATAATTCTTCTAAACTATTTTTTAAGCTGCACTTATATTGTTTTTCCCCTTTTTCTGTTTTTCTTATTGTTTGTTCGCATATGTAATATAGCCGAAACATATATTACATCGTGAATAGTAAATTTGCAAAAATGCAACACTTTAAAAGTTAATAAATATAAAAGAAGAAATAATATATTCTTTATATGTTGCTTTTATTAAAAATTATCCATTTATTTGTCTGACAAATAATACTAATAGGACTAATAATAACACGATTTAATATATGGAAAACTTAAAAATTGATGGGCAGTCGATTACTTTGGTAGACCAAGTGGAAGACAAGTTATTGAATTATTTCAGAAGTCAGGACTTGAAAGTGGGTGATTCTATCCCTAACGAAATTGAGTTGTCGTCAGCGTTGGGGGTAGCTCGTAGTGTTCTTCGGGAAGCTCTTAGCCGTCTGAAAATGATGGGAATGATTGAAAGCCGTACACGTCGTGGAATGATATTAACTGAGCCTTTCATCTTAGGGGGAATGAAGAGAGTGGTTGATCCCCGTATTATGAGCCAGGAATCACTTCTCGATCTTTTGGGATTTAGGGTTGCCTTGGAGATAGGAATCAGTAGTGACATATTTCATAATATTAAAGAGCAGGATATTATGGAACTGGAAGAGATTGTTAATGCAGGCGTTGCATTGGGGAACAACGAATATGCCAATCTCAGCGAATATACTTTCCATTCAAAACTATACGAAATAACGGGGAATAAGACGATTGTACAGTTCCAAAGCATCATTCATCCGGTTATGAACTTTGTAAAAACCAATTTGAGGGAACGGGTGGAAGCTATAAATATAGAACTGGAGAAAAAGGGAAAGATTGTAACTCACACCGATTTATTGAACTTTATCAAGAATAAGGATGAAATGGGCTACAGAAATGCTATCGAGCAACACTTTTATGTCTATAAGAAGCTGATTTATGATAGGGCAGTGTTAGGAGAACAGAATAAGGGTCAATCACAATAAAAATATGACAAATGACACGGATTGTAAATAATTGTGTTGCATTGGTATGCCTTTGTTTGTTTTGGGGTCAAAGCCTGAGAGCTGCAGATGCTTCTCATTCTGAGCAGATAAAGTGGGGCAACGAGAGTGTTTTTAATGAGGAACACAACACTTTGGGACTCTTTTCCGGAGTACTTGGCGGACAAATTGTATTGGCAGGCGGCACTTCCGACGATTATAGCCGATGGGGAAGAAATGCGGTATGCCTTTCTGAAAATGCCGGATTCGCTTTGTATGAAGATGTGTTGTCCAAGCCGTTGGCTTATGGCGCTTCCATAACACTCTCTGACGGTATCTTGTGTATTGGAGGGCGTGATTCTTCCCAATGCTACGAAGATGTATTTCTTGTCACAATGCAGCAGGGCAAACTGAATGTTTCGGAAGATTGGCCGCCACTTCCTTTTCCGTTGTCTAACGCGGCAGGAGCACTACTGGACAATAAGGTATATTTGTTTGGAGGCAGGAAGTCGGTAAGTCCGTCCAGGTTATCGGATTCTTTTTTTGTGCTGGACTTGTCGAACAAGTCCAGAGGATGGAAAGAACTACCGGGCTATCCGGGATGCGTCCGGGAAGATGCAATTCTCGTGGTACAGAACAACGGCGTTTCCCCTTGTCTGTATTTATTGGGTGGACAGACGGAAACGGAAGAAGGGTTGTCTTCTTGCTTGACTGACGGATATGTCTATAACCCCCAATTGGGTAAATGGAGTTCATTAGGTTCGGATTTTCCGAAAGGAATATGTGCTGCTGTCGCCAGCGGAGCCAACCATATACTTCTTTTTCAGAAAGAGCCGGAAGATACACAGCATCTTAAAAAAGAGAATGCTTTATGGAAATACCATACAATTACGCAGACTCTTGTCAAGTCTGAATGTATTCCAGGTACCTATGACACCATGCAAGTCTTGCAAAGAAACCGTTCCTTCGTTATACTCGGTAGCAATGCCAGTTCCGGAACGAATAGACTGTACAGCCTTCAAGGGGATATTGTTCCTTTGGAAAAGGGGTTGGGACTTGTCAATATCCTTGTGATTATCGGTTATTTTGCCGTATTGGCCGGAATTGGAATTTACTTTTCACGGCGCCAGAAAAGTACGAATGACTATTTCAAGGGTGGAGGACGCATTCCGTGGTGGGCTGCCGGGCTGAGTCTTTTCGGAACCGCGTTGAGTGCCATCACCTTCATGGCTATACCCTCCAAGGCATATGCCACTAACTGGAGTTATGTGTTGTTCAATACCGGTATTGTGTTTGTTGCCCCCGTCATTGTTTATGTCTTTATTCCTTTTTTCCGGAGATTGAATATAACGACTGCCTATGAATATCTGGAGATACGTTTCAATGTCTTTATCCGGGTTATTTGCAGTCTGGCCTTTATTATTTTCCAGGTAGGGCGTATGGGTGTCGTGCTTTTTCTGCCCTCCATTGCTTTGAATGTGGTGACTGGATTGGATATATTCCTATGTATCGGTATTATGGGAGTTTGTAGTATTCTATATACAATGATAGGGGGAATAGAGGCGGTTGTATGGACAGATGCCATTCAAGTAATTGTACTGTTGGGAGGAGCGATATTTGCAGTGATATACATCTCGTGTTCTCTTCCCGGTGGATTGGGTGAAACGATTGATATTGCCGTGGCAAACGGTAAGTTCGATTTGGGAGCGACGAACTTTGACTTGAAGGATGCTACGATGTGGACCGTCATTATTGCCGCATGTTTTACCCATCTTACCACCTATGGGACGGACCAAAGTATGGTGCAGCGCTATCTCACTACCTCTTCGATGAAAGAGGCACGGAAGAGTGTATGGACCAATGCGATACTGACTGTTCCCGCCACACTGATTTTCTTCTTTATAGGCACTGCGCTTTATGCCTATTACAAGGTGTATCCTGAGAATCTGAGTATCAGTATTCCTAACGGCGATGCTATTTTCCCGTGGTATATTTTTACCCAATTGCCGGTCGGTATTGTAGGGTTGTTGATTTCGGGCATCTTCGCAGCGGCAATGTCCACTTTGAGCGGCAGTATGAATTCGGCAGCCACAGCTTATATAGTAGACATTTATTCACGTTTCTTTCATAAGGGAGAGGGGGGCAATGAATTGCGTGCGGCACGTATGGCAACTTGTGTGATAGGAATCATTAGTCTATCTTTTGCTTTTCTTATGGCAACATGGAATATCGCTTCATTGTGGGACGAATTCAACAAGATACTCGGGCTCATATTGGGTAGTATGGGAGGACTGTTCATGTTGGGCATGCTTACCAAACGCGCCAATTCCGGAGGAGCAATCATTGGTATAGTCGCAAGTATCATCGTACAATTGTTTGTTGCCAGATTCCAGACGTTCCATTTGCTTTTGTACACGGCGTCCGGCTTTATCTCATGTTTTGTCATAGGCTATCTGACAAGCTTGTTCTTTAAGAAAAAATAGGTTTGAACCTATCATTAATTATAATATAATTTTATTTATGAACAAACGACTTTTAACAGGATTAATCGCTGCACCATTTACGCCAATGCACGAAGATGGTTCCTTAAATTTGCAGGTGATCGGGCCGTATGCAGAGTTTCTGATGCAAAAGAAATGTGTGACGGGAGTGTTTATTTGTGGCACGACGGGAGAATCCGTTTCTCTGACAACAGAAGAACGAAAGGCTGTTGCGGAAAAATGGATGGAGGCAGCCAAGGGAAAACTGAAAGTGATAGTGCATGTAGGTGGCATGTCGCAGGTTCAGTGTGCCGAGCTGGCAGCCCATGCGCAAGCTATTGGAGCTGATATGATAGCAGCCATGGCGCCCTGCTTTTTCAAGCCCGGTTCTGTAGATGAGCTGATAGGTTTTTTCAAGCCGATAGCTGCATCGGCTTCCCGCTTGCCGTTTTATTACTATAACATGCCGTCCATAACCGGGGTTTCCTTGCCGGTACACAAGTTCCTTATAGAGGGCAAGAAGCAAATTCCCAATCTGGTGGGAGTCAAGTTTACTCATAACAACCTGATGGAGATGCAGCAGTGCATTCATGCGGACGGTGGGGCGTTCGAAGTCTTGCATGGTTTTGATGAGATACTGATTACCGGATTGTCGGTTGGAGCCAAGGCTGCCGTAGGCAGTACCTACAACTATGTTCCGGGTATATACAAAGCTGTGATGGAAGCCATGGAAAAGGGAGACCTTGAAACAGCCCGTGAAATGCAATGGAAATCTGTTGAAATCATTGATGTGCTGATAAAGCATGGGGGAGGAGTCAGAGCCGGTAAGATATTCATGAAACTGGCAGGAATAGACTGTGGACCATGTCGATTGCCGATAGCTCCTTGTTCTGAAGAAGAGCTGGAGGAGACAAGAAACGAATTGAAAAATACGGAATTCTTCAAATACATTAATTAACTAAAAACGATTGCCTATGGAGATATTGCAACAATACATCCAATGAAAAAACTCATTGGCCAACTTAAGTTTGACCCCCGAAAAGGGAGGGGAAACGAGTATTGGCACTTCCCGTTTCCCCTTAAATAAATTACTGAAACAATTTATTATTAAAATCGTAACAAAGATGAGAAAAATATTTCATTTTCACCTCATAACTTTTCTACTATTTTGCCCATTTTTGCTTTGGGCACAAGAATTTAACCTATCAGGTGTAGTAGTGGACAATACTGGTGAAACTCTTCCAGGAGTTTCCATCGCTGTGAAGGGTACGACTCGAGGAGTTATTACGGATATGAATGGCGCTTTCCAGCTGAAAGTAAGCAAGGGGGAAACTCTTGTATTTTCCTATGTGGGCTATGATGAACAGCAAATCTTGATTACTAATCAAAAGATTCTTAACATCCGGATGGAACCGACCACCATGGGGCTGGATGAAGTGGTGGTTGTAGGTTATGGTACCCAATCCAAGCGTACCGTAACATCCGCCATCAGCAAGGTGGATGGAGAAACATTGAAGGCAACTCCTATCAATACTGTGGGAGAAGGGCTGAAGGGTAAAATTGCGGGTGTACGCGTGTACAATGAGAACAATACTCCGGGTGCAGAGGCTACGTTCTTGATTCGTGGTGGTTCATCTATCAGTCAGAGTAATTCTCCTCTTATATTAGTTGATGGCGTAGAGCGCAGTACAGCGGGTATCAATCCCAATGATATCGAATCTATCGAAGTCTTGAAGGATGCCGCTTCTTCTGCTATTTATGGTTCGCGTGCATCGAATGGAGTTGTCCTGATTACGACAAGAAAAGGAAAAAGCGGTGCTCCTCGAGTGACGTTTGAGGCTTCCTTTGCAAACGAGAATGTGGAGCGGATGATTGAGTATCTGGATGCTACCCAAGCTGTTACTATCATGCGCGATCGTTGGGCTTCCGGACCCAGTCCGGAAAAGTTATACCTTGACGGATATGCTTATAGTTCCGGCAATACGGATGCTTCCAAGTTTTCTACCCGTTACCTGAGGGATGGAGAGAGCATTCCGGCAGGATGGAAGTCTGTGGCTGATCCGTTGGATCCCAGTAAGACTTTGATTTTTGAAGATAATGATTGGGCCAGTACTTGTTTCAAGAATGCTCTTTGGCAAAATTATTATGTGGGGATAGAAGGAGGTACGGAGAAATTGAGCTATGTGGGCAGTATTGGCTATATGAAAGATTCCGGTGTAGGTGTAGGCACGGCATTCGACCGTTTCAATGCCCGTACTAATGTAACTGCCAAAATCAGAGAGAACCTGACTTTCAGTAGCAACATAGATTACAGCCAGACGAATAGCGAAGAGTATGCCAGTCAGTATCAGGTGATTTCCCGTGGACTGATGACCCCGGCCGTTCAACGTAAATATTGGGTGTCTGACAATGAATGGTACGGAACCCCGACGCCAGGTCCAAACTCTTCGTCTCCGAATCCGAGCTTCTACTCGTATTTTAATGATAACAATCAGCGTACCAACCGTTTGGGGTTAGTCGGCTCTCTTGATTGGGAAGTTTTGAAAGGATGGCATGCTGTGGGCACCGCTTCTTTGTTTACGCAAAACAGCCATGGAGATACATTCATGCGTGCCAACCCGATGAATGGAACGCGGAAGGCGACTACCAACATGACGGATGAGCAACGGAAGAAACTGGAATTCTACACCAGCTATACAAGAACGTTTGCCGATAAACACAGCATCAGTGCGATGGTAGGATATTCCTATCAGCAATATTTGTACAAGTATGTGTATGCTGCCACTACCGGACACAGCTCCGACAAGATACCGACATTGAACGGAGGTTCTGTTTATTCCGATGCAACGTCGACCAAGCAGGAAGATGTGAATATCGGTTATTTCGGCCGATTGAACTATGATTATCTGAAAAGATATATGTTGACTGCTACTTTCCGTGAGGACGGCTCTTCCCGTTTTGCCAAAGGCAACCAATGGGGATTCTTCCCCGGATTGTCTGTCGGATGGGTTATGAGTGATGAGCCTTTTATGCAGAATATCGGTTTTATAAGTAATTTGAAGTGGCGTGGCAGTTATGGGCAGACCGGTAACAACTCCATCGGCTATTACGATGCATTAGGATTGTATGCCATTACCACCAGTTATGATCAAAGTGCTGCGACCGTTTCTTCGGCCATGCCTAACAAGGCTCTTGAATGGGAGACTTCCACACAATTGGATTTAGGTTTTGATTTAGGCTTGTTCAAGAACCGCATCATATTGGGTATAGACTATTTCAATAAGATTACGGATAACCTGATTACTTCCAAAGTATTGCCCAATACGTCGGGATACGGTTCCATCCTTACCAATCTTGGAAAAGTACGTTTCCGTGGTTTCGATGCTGAAATAACAACACGTAACATTGTCAAGAAGGATTTCACGTGGGAATCTAAATTCACCATTACTTACGTAAAGAACAAGGTGCTTAAACTGCCCGAAAACGGACGGGACAAGAACCGCCAGGGAGGATACTCTGTAAAAATGCAGGATGGCACGACCAAAGAATTCGGAGGTGTTGCCGAGGGTGAACCGTTGGGGCGTTTCTATGGATATAAGAAAGACTTTATCATTACAACTCCCGAGCAGGCTGCCAATGCCCGTTATGACACCTCATCCAAAGGTTGGGACTGGACCACGAAACAGAAACTGGGTGTCGGAAAAAAGACTATCGGAGACTATGAGTGGAAAGACCTGAACGGAGACGATATCATCAACAGCAATGATATGTTCCTGCTGGGAAATACGATTCCCCATACCACCGGAGGTTTGAACAATACTTTCACTTACAAGGGCTTCACTTTGAATGTCTATCTTGATTTTGCTTTGGGGCACTCCATTTCCAATGGTTATCTGCAACGCCAGATGTGTAATTTCATGAATGGAAACACCAGCCTGCCTGCTGAAATCCTAAAATGCTGGAATGTGGGGGATGACCCGAGTAAGGCCAAGTATGCCCGTTTCTCAGGCAATGACTCCGATGAGTTGAATAAGAATTTCCGGGACAACTCCGATGTTTTCACCCAGAAAGCCGATTATCTCTGTATCCGTGAAATCTCTCTGCAATATGCTCTGCCTCAGGCATTGCTGGCAAAGATTGGTCTGAAAGGGCTGGTATTGACCCTGGCCGGAAACAATCTGCATTATTTTACGGAAGTAATAGGCCTTTCTCCCGAAGTAGGTGCATCAAGTACCTATTCCGGTAGTTTCAACACCTATCCGCCTATCCGTAAGTTCTCTATCGGATGTAAAGTTACTTTGTGATAAAAGAAGTTTAATACGAAAAATAAGAATTATGAAAATAAAAATATTATCCGGCATTCTTCTTATAAGTGGGGTCTCGTTTTTTACATCATGTCATGGAGACCTGAATGTGATACAGCCCAGCCAGTTCACCAGCTTGTCCATGTGGACAGAGGAGAGCGATGCTACGAGTGCGGTAAATGGAGCATATACTCAATTCCGTTCTGCCTTTTCCGATTTGCTCAACATCTATGGAGAGATGCGCTCAAACTGGTATGAGAGTGGGGCGGTAAATGATGCGTTTTTTAATAGAGTGGGTACAAACGTATTGCTGAGCGGTGATGCAGGTACAAATTGGAGTAGCATATATACTACCATTAATAGTGCAAATTTGATTCTGAAGCATACTCCGGAAATCTCTTTCACCAATGAAGCTACACGTAATGAGGTGATGGCCAATGCCTATTTCCTACGGGCATATTGTTACTTTACTCTGGTGCGGGTATTCGGTGACTGTCCACTACTGACTTCCGGCTTTGAGTCAGAAAAGCAGGAGGACATGTATCCCAGCCGTACGGCGGCCTCTGAAGTATATGCTCAGGTCGAAACCGATATAGAAGAAGCTTTAAGGTTGATGCCCGCTTCTTCCAAGCTTCTCCATAAGGCATCTCCGGCAGCCATCAACATGTTGCGTACTGAATATTACTTATGGAAGGCAAAGCGTCTGGGAGGAGGGAATGCGGCTCTGAGTACGGCGCAGTCTTCTGTTGATGCGGTATTGAAAGCCGGATATGCACTTCTTCCCACGTTTGCCGATATTTTCAATTTAAACAACGAAGCCAATTCTGAGCTTATCTGGACATTGCCCTATATCGTCAATGAAAATGTGACTCCGGGAACATCCCCCAACTTTTTCGCCTATTATCTGGCACCTAACGGTGACAGAACCCGGCTGAGGGAAGCCGGATATACCGAGGATGAGGTTCCTGCCGGTTCCCATGCCCAGTATGTTGTGCCCACGCAAGCCTATTGCGATTTCCTGGCTGAGGATGCACGTGACACGCGTACGGATGTTTCAGTACGGGTATTCGAGGATAAGTTCCTGACGGAAGAAGTACAGATTAAAAGGATGGTTGTGAAGTTCAAAGGCTCCTTTGCCAATGATACGCGTAGTTTTGACAGTGATGTCCCCGTCTATCGTTTGGCCGAAGCCTATATTTTGAAAGCTGAAGTGGAAAATGCCTTGGGAAATACGGATGCCGCTTTGCAGAATCTGAATGTAGTGGCCAAGCGTGCTTATGGGGTAGACAACTACTACACGGCAAGGACTCAGGATGCCATAGACAATGCCATTATCAGCGAAATACTGAAAGAGTTTGTCGCAGAATCAAAAGCATGGTGGGCATACCTTCGCTTTAATAAGGAATTCGAGCTTATTGAGACCTTGAAGGGGCGTGAAGGGGAGAAGAATGTTACCTTGTGGCCTATTGCTCCTGCTTGTCTCAATACTAATCCGAATATAACACAAACGGAAGGTTACAAATAAATATTGGGATGATATGAGATATAAGACTATACTTTTACTGGTCTTGTCTGCTTGGGGCATCATGGCATGCCAAAATTATACGGATAAGATAGCGGTGGAGATTCGGCAACCGGTATATCCGGTGTTGACATTGAAGGAGCATAATCCGGTATTGTGTCTGCGTCTGATTAGGAACAGCGGCGTGGCATATCAGTTGGAAAAGATAAATTTCACTTTGGATGGAACTGTCCGTTCCGGTGATGTCGTTTCCGCTTCGCTGTTCTTGGATGAGAATTGTGGGCAGGTTTGTGCAAGTGCCAAACCGGTGAACAAACAATTGAGTTTTAAGGTAGGCCGGCAGATAGAGGAAGATACACTGACATGCTGGGTGACACTCCGACTGAGGGATGATGCGGCGCAGGCTACAAGCAAGATTGAAATCTCATGCAGCAGTGTCCAGACAGACTTGGGGCTGGTGGGCATCCGCCAGTTGCCCGCAGTAAAGCCGCTCCGTATAGGAGTGGCCCTGCGGCAGCCGGGTCAGGACGGGGTACACACTTCCCGCATTCCCGGATTGGTGACTTCGACGAAAGGTACCTTGCTGGCCTTGTATGATGCACGCAATGAAAGAGATGACGATTTGCAGGGCGACATTGATATTGCCATCAATCGCAGTGAAGATGGAGGGCGGACTTGGCAACCCATGCAGACTGTTCTGGATATGAAAGAATGGGGCGGGCTACCTCAGAAATATAATGGAGTGAGTGATGGTTGCATCTTGTCGGATGATTTCACCGGAGACCTCTATGTCATAGGGTTATGGATGCACGGAGTCTTGGACCCCAAGACGGGCAAATGGATAGAGAATCTTACCGATACCTCGACCGTATGGAACCACCAGTGGCGTGCGCACGGTTCTCAGCCGGGATATGGTGTCAAACAAAGTTCTCAATTCCTGATTAGTAAGAGTACCGACGACGGACTTACCTGGAGTGAGCCGCGTAACATTACCCGCCAAGTAAAAAAGGAAAAATGGTGGCTGCTTGCTCCCGGACCGGGTCGTGGCATCACAATGGAAGACGGTACATTGGTATTTCCGGTAGAGGGGCGGAACGAAGACGGGCTTCAGTTCTCTACAATCATGTGGAGTAAAGACAAGGGCGAAAACTGGACCGTAGGCGAACCGGCCTACTACAATACCAACGAATGTCAGGTGGTAGAACTTTCAGACCATTCCTTGATGTTGAACATGCGTGAGCGCAGCAACCGGGGACGTCAGGAAGGTAATGGGCGGGCCATTGCCGTCACTGCCGATTTGGGAAAAACGTGGACGGAACATCCCACGTCGCGCAGAGCTCTCATTGAACCGGCTTGCCAGGCATCCTTGCTGCGCCATGATTATATTGAAGACGGAGAAGAACGTCATGTATTACTCTTTGCCAATCCTAATTCAAAAGAGCGCCGTAACAACATTACCATTAAGGTGAGTTTCGATGACGGGCAAACTTGGCCCGAGGAGTATTGGATGTTGTTGGATGAAGGTAGGGGGGCGGGGTACTCTTGCATGACTTCTATTGACGAGCATACCATAGGTATCTTTTATGAGGGGAGTCAAGCCGACATTCAGTTCCAGGCTATCCCGCTGAAAGAATTATTGAAGAAATAAAAGTATAACACCTTAAAAAATAGATAAATATGAAACGCAGTGAAATCAATCAATATATCCGCGAAGCCAAAGCATTTATGACAAAGTACCACTTCATGCTGCCTCCATGGGCGGACTGGACTCCGGACGACTGGAAGACCAAAGGACCGGAATGTGATGATATCCGGGAAAGAGCCATGGGTTGGGACCTGACCGACTTCGGCTGGGGCGATTTCCTGAAAATCGGCCTGACGCTGGTAACCCTCCGTAATGGAAGTCTGCAGAAGAAAGACAAACCCTATTGTGAAAAGATTATGTTTGTCCGCTGCGGACAAGTTACTCCCACCCATTTCCATTGGCTGAAAACGGAAGACATCATCAACCGGGGTGGAGGAATCCTCTGCATGCGTCTGTGGAAGGCCGACAAGGAAACTGAAATGCTGACTGAAGAACCGCTTGTCGTTTCCATCGACGGAGTCAGTACACGGGTAGCTCCCGGAGAAACGGTGCGTCTTGCTCCCGGACAAAGCATTTGTTATGAGCCTTATCTCTACCATACTTTCTGGGCCGAGGACGACCATTGTCTGGTAGGCGAAGTCTCTACAGTGAACGATGACATGAGAGACAACCGTTTCCTCACCCCCAAGGGGCGTTTCCCGCAGATAGAAGAGGATGTTCCGGCCGAACATCTGTTGTGCAACGAATATCCCGAAGTTTAGAAAGTATGAAAGATAAGACCAACCTGACGGGATTGAATCCTGATAATTTCCGGTCCGTAATCAACGGAAAGGATACCGGCCTTTATATACTGCGCAATGGCAGCGGTATGGAGATGTGCGTCACGAACTACGGGGCCATCGTCTTATCCATCATGGCTCCTGATAGTCATGGTAAGTTTGAAAATGTCGTCATAGGCTTCGATACGCTGGAAGAGGCCCGCAGGCAAAGCAAGGACTATTATATAGGAGCTACTATAGGCCCCGTAGCCGGACGCATATTGCACGGCGCTTTCCGTGTAGGAGAAAAAGATTATCACTTACAGCTTAACTCTGTTTCTAATACTCTGCACAGTGGTGATAACGGTTTTCACACGGTGGTGTGGGAAGCACAGCAACCGTGTGAAAACCAACTTCTCCTCCGGCATTTCCATGCCGATGGAGAAGCCGGTTTTCCGGGCAATGTTACGGTAAGGATGATGTATACCTTGACGGACGACAATGGGTTCCGTATAGATTATGAGGCGGAGACAGACCGCGACACCTTGTTCTGTCCCACCAATCATGCCTATTTTAACCTGGCGGGCATGGGAACTCCCACTACTTCCATTGAAGACCATCTGGTGAGGATAAACGCGGATTTCTACCTGCCTATCGACATGAATACGAACAATACCGGTGAAGTCAGGGCAGTGGGCGATACGCCTTTTGATTTCCGCGACTACCATTCCATAGGCGAACGCATCAACCGGAAAGACTTGCAGTTGCTCAACGGCCACGGTTATGACCACTGTTTTGTCTTGAAGAAACCCGCGCTGCATGAGCTCTCTTTCGCCGCCACCTGCATCAGTCCGTCCAGTGGGCGCAGAATGGATATCTATACCACAGAGCCGGGGCTTATCATGTACACCGGCAATTATTTGCCGGGCTTCACGGGCATGCATGGCACTGTGTATCCGCGTCGTAGCGCCGTCTGCTTTGAAACCCAGTGCTTTCCCGATACACCGAACAATCCGCATTTCCCCTCCATCGTATTACGTGAAGGAGACCTTTATAAACAGACATGTATTTATCAATTCAGTACGCAACCATGAAAAACAGAATCATTCTTTGTTTGGGATGCCTGCTGGCATTCCTCCAGCTCCGGGCACAAGTCAATACCAACCAGCAGCATTTGTGCAATCCTAATTCTTTTTCCATCGTCCTGCTGGGCGACCCGCAAAACTACGTGAAGTATGACTATAACCAGCCGGTTTTTGAGCTGATGACGGCGTGGACCGCTCATCATATAGACTCCCTCCGTGTAAAGGCGGTGCTTTGTACGGGCGACTTGGTAGACCAGAATGAATGTATTCTACCTCCCTTCCCGCGTTTCGGGAATCTTACGAGCCGGGAGCAGTGGACATTTGTGTCGCGGGCTTTCGGGCGGTTGGACAACAAGGTCCCTTATCTCATTTCTACCGGAAACCATGATTACGGCTACACCCGTTCGGAGAACTCGATGACCCGCTTCCCGGAATATTTCCCGATAGAGCGCAACAGCCTATGGAGAAAGACCATCGTGGCCGCCACCAATAACAGAAACGGCCTGCCTACGCTGGAGAATGCCGCCATGGAGATAACGGACGAGCATTGGGGGAGGATTTTGATTATTGCCGTTGAATTTGCCCCGCGCGACGAGGTCTTGTCATGGGCCAGGGAGCTGGTGGCTGCCCCGCGCTTCAAGGACCATACGGTGATTCTCATCACCCATTCCTACCTTACCGGCTTCGACAGCAAGCGCATCACCAAAGAAGGCTATAAGATAACCCCGTCCAATACGGGCGAAGGCATCTGGCAGAAGCTGGTGCAACCTTCCGCCAACATCCGTCTTGTGTTGTGCGGACACTATGCCACTCCGAATGAACGGTTGGACTATACCACGGGATTCCGTACCGACAAGAATGCAGCCGGACACGATGTGCACCAGATGATGTTCAACTGCCAGGCGTTGGGTGGCGGCATGAGTGGAAACGGGGGAGACGGCTGGCTGCGTCTGCTCGAATTCCTGCCCGACGGACATACGGTGCAGGTCAGGACCTATTCTCCGCTTTTCGGCTTTTCTCCTCAAACCAAGGACAAGGCATGGCGTACGGAATCTTATGACCAGTTTCAATTCACGATAAAATAAAAAATATGAAGCGTATATCAATTATTTATTCATTAATACTCTTTTGTATGTATTTATCAGCACAGACAAGTCCGGAGTGGACTTCCGGAAATGCGAAGAAATGGATGAAAAGTGCCGTTTGGTCCAATGGCTGGACTGTCTCTCCCCATAAATCAGTCAATGCTGTTGAATTTGCCTGCCAATATCATAAGAACAAGGATGTCTGGGATGCTGCATTCCGCTTTCTTGCCGAACATGATTTGGAAGCGCTGTCCATTGGCAACCATGTCATTCTGGAGGGGAAATGCTGGGCTACGGTCAGTGAATACATTCCCAAAGAGGTGGAGAAAGGGAATATTGAAAGTCACCTCCGTTTTGTCGACCTTCAGTATGTACTCTGGGGAAATGAAAAGATGGGGCTGGCAAGTGACGTCGAAGTACGTCAGGCGTATAATTCAAAAAAGGATGTTGCTTTTTATACCTCTTCCCGGATAAAACACTACTCTGCCGATGCCGGCAGTTTCTTCTTGTTTTTCCCTTCGGACATTCACCAGCCTTCTGTTCGGGGAAAGGGGGAACTTGTTAAAAGCAGGAAGATTGTGATTAAAATAGAATATGTAGATTAGTGTGTTTTCGGTTCTATTAAAAATACTATTTGTTTTTCAAATAAATTTCCTTTAAAATTTGTACTTTTGCCGACTGTTTAGAGAAATCAACGAAAACTTTAAAAAACGAAATAGAATGGCAGTAGAATTGAAAGACCTTACCAAACGTAGTGAGAACTATTCTCAGTGGTACAACGAGTTGGTGGTAAAAGCCGATTTGGCAGAACAATCGGCTGTACGCGGCTGTATGGTGATCAAGCCTTACGGATACGCTATCTGGGAGAAGATGCAACGTCAGTTGGACGATATGTTCAAGGAAACGGGACACGTCAACGCTTATTTTCCCTTGCTTATTCCGAAATCATTCCTCAGCCGTGAAGCGGAACATGTGGAAGGCTTTGCCAAAGAGTGTGCCGTCGTGACGCACTATCGTTTGAAGAACGATCCGAATGGCGGCGGTGTGGTGGTGGACCCTGCTGCAAAACTGGAAGAAGAGCTGATTATCCGCCCCACTTCCGAAACCATCATCTGGAACACCTACAAGAACTGGATCAATTCATACCGCGACCTGCCTATCTTGTGCAACCAGTGGGCAAACGTGTTCCGTTGGGAAATGCGTACCCGTCTGTTCCTCCGTACCGCCGAATTCCTCTGGCAGGAAGGACACACGGCACATGCCACTCGCGAGGAAGCCGAAGAAGAAGCGGTAAAGATGCTGAATGTATATGCCGAGTTTGCCGAAAAATACATGGCGGTGCCCGTGGTAAAGGGCGTGAAGTCTGCCAACGAGCGTTTTGCCGGTGCCCTCAACACCTACACCATCGAAGCGATGATGCAGGACGGAAAGGCTTTGCAGAGCGGTACTTCCCACTTCTTGGGACAGAACTTCGCCAAGGCGTTCGATGTACAGTTCGTCAATAAGGAGAACAAGCTGGAGTATGTTTGGGCTACCTCCTGGGGTGTTTCCACCCGTCTGATGGGAGCGCTTATCATGACGCATTCCGATGACAACGGTCTGGTACTTCCTCCGCACCTGGCTCCGATACAAGTAGTCATCGTACCTATCTACAAGAATGCAGAGATGCTGGCTAAGATTGACGAGAAAGTGGCAGGCATTGTTGCCAAGCTGAAGTCAATGGGTATTTCCGTGAAGTACGACAATGCCGACAACAAACGTCCGGGCTTCAAGTTTGCCGACTATGAGGTGAAGGGTGTTCCCGTTCGTCTGGTGATGGGTGGCCGCGACCTGGAGAACAATACAATGGAAATCATGCGTCGCGATACACTGGAGAAGGAGACGCGTTCCTGCGAGGGTATCGAAGAGTACGTGAAGGATTTGCTCGAGGACATTCAGGCTAATGTCTACAAGAAAGCGCTCGATTACCGTAACAGCCGCATCACCAGCGTGGACAGCTACGAGGAATTCAAGGAAAAGATTGAAGAAGGCGGCTTCATTCTGGCTCATTGGGACGGGACTACCGAAACCGAAGAGAAAATCAAGGAAGAGACCAAAGCAACCATCCGTTGTATTCCTTTCGATTCATTTGTTCCGGGTGACAAGGAACCGGGCAAGTGTATGGTTACCGGCAAGCCTTCTGCCTGCCGCGTGATTTTCGCACGTTCCTATTAATAATACCCACCCCGGATTACGCGGATTAACACAGATGATTTTAGGAGTTCTGATAATCAGAAACTTTTATCTGCGTTAATCCGCGTAATCCGGGGTGATTGTATATCTTGATACGTCCTCTCGGTTTTAAATTTATAGAGTTATCTCTCATCATGAATTGATGAACAGCTATTTATATTGCTTCAGAAATTCTGAGATTGTTTTGCGTACAGTTTCCGGAGATTGTTTTGAATGAAGCATTGCTGCAATGACAATCCTATTCTCATCAATCAAATAATATATCACGTTAGGGGAAAGTTTTAAATGACGGACAGTAATGTTGTTAAATAGAGTAGAAAAATCACTGTCTATAATTCCTATATACGGATGTTTTGCTAAAAGATTTACTTTGTCTTGTATCTTTTGACGTGTTTTCTGTGCCGTCAACATGCCAAAATTATTCTCTACATAAATAAGTATCTCTAAAAAGTGCTCATAAGCCAACTTAGACCAGACTATTTCCATCCCATGCGTTCATTTATCATACTCTCTATTTGGGAGTTTGATATACAGTGTCCTGCTTTATTCTCTTCTAAGGCAAATAGAAGGGCTTCAGCCAAAGCATCTCGGGGAATACTGTTGATAAAGTCGTCCATCGGTATGGCTGATTGATGATAAGTTGCCATCATCGGTTCTTGTGCCGTTTGTTTGGGAGAGTCCTGCTCTTTATATGGTTTAATTTTACCCATTGCTTTTATTTTTAATCAAAGGTAAACTGAATAAATGAAAACTCCTAATATTCAATCCATTTATTTTCCACTGCATCAAAGCCAACCAATCTACATACTATTGTAACCTCCTTCACATCTTCTCGTAACAACTTTCCCTCATTTTTGCAGCGTAAAAAAAGAAAGGAGGCCCGAATATGAAACTGAACAGAAATGACTATACCGTAGAGGCGGCAGCCGGCGGTGGTTTTTACGCTTATTTTATGAATAATGTGTTGTGCAGCGCCTACGGTGAAACGCCTGACGAAGCCTGCGAAAACCTGGAACAGATTGTTGACGATTTTGTCAGTGATATGTATATGGTCGAGGAATTTGTCTGATATTCCGGCATCATATGCCGACCGAATTATCCTTTTTACGTATTTATTCCATAAATTCTCTTGAAGTCATGTCTGCGCGATGCCGGTGTGACTTTTGTCATTTATAACCGAATTGTCACATTCTTCACATTCTGCCGTAACACGGAGGTGCGATATTTGCATCAACTAAATGCAACGTCATGTGCTGCATGTGTTTCAACATTAATTTGTAAATCATCAAGTCGTCCCAATGAAAGTCCTTTTTATCGTTCAAGGAGAAGGCCGCGGGCATCTGACCCAAGCCATAACAATGGAAGAGCTGCTGCGCCGCAACGGTCACGAGGTAGTGGAAGTGTTGGTGGGCAAAAGCAATTCGCGCTGTCTGCCCGGTTTCTTCAACCGCAGCATCCAAGCTCCGGTGAAACGTTTTCTCAGTCCCAATTTCCTGCCTACGCCTGCCAACAAGCGGGCAAGTCTTGCGCGTAGTGTGGCCTATAATCTCACCCGTCTGCCCGTCTATCTGAAAAGCATGCACTATATACACCGCCGCATCGAGGAGAGTGGTGCCGAACTGGTCATCAACTTCTACGAACTGCTCACGGGGATGACCTATCTCTTCTTCCGTCCTTCCGTTCCTCAAATAAGCGTCGGGCACCAGTACCTGTTCCTGCACCGCGATTTCGAGTTTCCCGGTAAGAACGGCTTCCATCTGTGGCTGCTCCGCCTTTTCACCCGCCTCACGTGCATAGGTGCCCGCGAAAAGCTCGCCCTTTCCTTCCGCGAGATGGAGGATGACGAAGAAGCGTATGTCCGCGTGGTTCCGCCATTGCTGCGGAGGGAGGTGCTGTCGTGCGAAGGTACGGAAGGGGATTATCTCCACGGATACATGGTAAACTCCGGTTTTGGCGAGAATATCCTCCACTGGCACAGTGCCCATCCGGAAATACCCCTCCACTTCTTCTGGGACAAGCAGGACGAAGCCGAGGTGTGCCGTGTGGACGACACCTTGAGTTTCCATCAGCTCGATGACGTCAAGTTCCTGCGCTACATGGCAGGCTGCAAGGCCTATGCCACCACTGCCGGCTTCGAGTCGGTCTGCGAGGCGATGTATCTGGGCAAGCCTTTGCTGATGGTTCCGGCGCATATCGAGCAGGACTGTAACGCCTACGATGCATTCCGTAGCGGTGCCGGTGTCATCTCCGAGGAGTTTGATTTGGAACGTCTGCTGGACTTCTCGGAGCATTTCCACCCGAACATGGCTTTCCGCTATTGGGTGCGTAGCTGCGACTGGCGTATCCTGCGCTGTATAGAGAGGGAAGAGAAAGAGGAAACCTTTTTCGGGGTTTCCTCTTCCTGCCGTCCTTTCTTTCCGGCGACTTAAATGTTCACGTTCATCGCATTGGCTCCCAATGCCCCTAAGATGGCAGAGGCTACTGCAATTACGACTTTCAGAATTTTATCCCAGATACTTTTTTTCATGCTATATACGTTTTAAAAGTTGAACATACGAATCGGTAGTAAAATCAGTCATACTTATCCCAACGGATTTTCGCCCTGGTCTCCGTCCGAACCGCCTCCGTCTCCCGAGCCGGAACCGCCGCCGGAGCTTCCTCCTTCACCGTCTCCCTTGTTCACCAATGCCTCCAGGTCGTAGAAGTCAATCTTCTGCCCGGCACGCGTGGCGGCGATGTCCGGTCTTACGGTGCTGGAAGGCCGGAAATTGATTTTCACCGCTTTGATGTTCTTGGCGGTGCACTCCTTTACATCCAGTACGCCTGCCGTACGCGCCGACAGGCTGAATACGCCGAAGTTCTTGATATTCACTGACTGGCCGCTGTAGAGGGTTGTTATCATGGCCTCCACAAAATTGGTCAATACACTCTGGATGTCTCCCAGTGTCAGCGAACTCTTCTCTTTCATCACATACGCAATGTCGTCCAGCGTCGCATTGTCGCCCAGTGTCACCAGCTGCGGGTAGAACTTTGCCACCGCATCTGCCTTTCGAGGATCTTTCCTCGCAATCTTCTTGAATGGTACTCCCATAAACAATTAAATAATTAAAAATTAACAATTAGAAATTAAAGTCCCGTATTGCAATACTCTTCTCTTTCTCCTTTAGGGGGGGGAAGAGGGGTGCTGCAAAAGTACTTCTCCGGCTTTTTCTGCTCATGGCTTTCTTCGGGTTACGCCGTCTCTTTCCCGTTTCCTTTCTGTTCAGGAAAAGTTCTTCGTCCGATGCCCGTTTATGTCTGTATACGCTTGGTCATACCGCTGATATTCAGTATCTTTATGGTGTAATAATCAACCAATAACATAAGGAATGAAAACAGAAAAAGAAAAGAGGGAAGAGGAGGAGGAAGACCTTCGTCCGTTCCGCATCCACGCCTATTCGAAGGAGGAGCTTGCCATGCTCTACAACCCGACTTACTGCATCAGCAATGCCATCTATACCCTGGCGGCATGGATACGCCACAACAAGGCGCTGAAGGGTGAGCTGGAGAAGGTGGGCTACAACAAATACCGGCGCACCTTCACTCCGCTGGAAGTGAAAGTGCTGGTGAAGTATCTGGGAGAACCCTGACAGGATGCCGGCCGGAAATAGGGAAGCCGTGTAAAGAAAACGCCAATATATGTAAAGCCCCGTAACAATATATGTTGTCATGCACAACAATATATGTTACGGGGCTTCTCTCTTCTCCTCGAATACCGGTTACTGATATAGCTGGATGTCCACTACCTCATATTCGGTCGTCTCCTGCTCGTTGGTCCGTGTGCCGAATCCGTACTTTTCCAGTGCCTGCACCAGTACCAGCTGGGTGTGCGGGTTCACCTGCACCTTCCCGAATATGCTGAGCTTGGTCAGTATGACGCTGGCAGGGAGCCATTTTACCTGCAGGTCCTCGGGCAGCGGTTTGCGGAAGAAGACGAAGAGGTTCTCCTCCACGGGGTCTTTCATGCGGTGCCGTTCGTTGTGCTTGTTCAGCTGTTCTATCTCCTCGCCCTCGTACCAGTATCTGAAACCGTCTTTCAGCAAGGCGAGCGCCTGGGCGTAGATGCCGGGATGGTTCACCGGGGTGTGGTAGTCTATGCCGGTGACGGTGATGGGGAGGAAACGCCGGTTTCCACCGATGTCCTGCAGGCACTGCCGGTTGTTGGTGCTCGCGATGAAGGAGCAGTGGCGGGGCAGGGTGAAGGCTTCGATGTCGTAGGCCTTGCGCTGCGTCACGTTGTCCTGCGCGATGATTCGCTTCAATGCTGCCAGCTCGCCGGGCTTCACGCCTTCGAACTCCTCCATGTTGATGATGATTCGCGTGGCGAGCAGGCGGGCATCGTCCTTGTTGCTCGGGTCTATTATGCCGTTGTAGAAGTACTCTTTCCACTCGGGCGGCAGCAGGCGCCGAATCCAGCTGCTCTTTCCCTTTCCCTGCTCGCTGTAGAGGATGATGACGAGCTGGTTCATGTCCTCGTCGCTCAGCGCGCAGTCCACCAGGCCCACTATCCACCGTTTGAAGCCCTCCTGCCACAGTTCCCGGTTCTCGGTCGTCAGGGTGTCGGCAAGTTGGGCGATGTAGTCCGTCCCGTCCCAGGGGGGAAGCGCGTACAGATAGTCGGTGTAGGGGTTGAACTCCTTGGCGTAGTTGGAGTCTATCACGGCTCTGAGGAAATTCTGGTAGCAGGAGATGCCGGCCATCTGCAGGTCTACGAATATGGTGTTGTAGTCCTTTCCGCGCATGGGGCGGTAACCTTTTCCGGCATCTGCCGACAGGGCATAGGGCATGAATTCGAGGCGGTCCAGGATGAGGTTCCTGCGGATGCCGTAGTGCTCTTCCAGAAAGCTCATCACTTGGTTGATGACGGGCTTTTTCTCTTCCTTCTTTGTAGCGGCTTCGCTGGTCTTGTCGGTATAGATGTAGGCATTGTGCAGGGGAGATTCCACGTCGGGATACTCTTGTCCGAACTCGTTTTTCGCCAGTCTGATGGCTGTCTGCTCGTCCAGGCCCTTGCTGTAGCATTTGTTGCCCAGGGCGAAGAGGAAGTTGTCGCGGTTGCCTGCCCGGAACCTGGTGGTGCGCTTCACGGCGGTCACGGCTTGGGAGAATATCAGCTTCTCCCAAGGCTTTGCGTCCTGCGGCGTGGCGGCAGAGGAGGCGGGGAGGGGGTGTACCGTTTCGACGGGCGTCTTCTTTGGGCTGTTCTCCTTCTTCGCAGGCGGGATGATGCGTGCCGGCAACGGGGAAATCTGTTCCAGCAGTGCGGCATTGATATAGGCATGCGGGTCGAAGGACATGAAGTATCCTCGCGAGATGTCCTTTCCGCTTCCGTCCACCTCTACTCCGAGAAGGGCCTCGTAGTGCTCTTTGGCGGCGCTGTACAGCTTCAGGTGTATCTCCTCGAGCGTGGCGTAGGTCACCTCGCCCTGCCGGAGACGGTCATACAGACGCCGGGTGTATTCCGTCTGCATGAAGACGAACAGCTTGTAGCCGTGCCTTTTGGGGGAGAGGAAACTGCCCAGGGTGTGCGGGTCTTCGTTGATGAGGGTCCGGGTCTGCTCCAACTGTCCTTCTTCCAGGTCGTCGATGTCGAGCGTGATGACGGGGTTGTAGCGGGTGATGCTCGGTGCGAGCCTTCTTTCCCGGTAGTTGGCCGTGAGGGTCCTGAAGGGAAGCTGCTTCTTGACGTGGTTGGCTTCCTCCACCTTTCCCTGTGCCACGAGGCTGGCGATTTTGATGATTAACTTGGCATGCTTGCCGTTTCTTATGTCAGCCATGTCCTGCGTGAAGGTTGTCTCCCCGCTGACGGCGCTGAAACCACGGTAGGTGGTCACTGGAATGTTTTCCATTCTACTTGTATTAAGTTTGCCTTATTGGCGGCGCAAAGATGCCGTTTATTTCCTTAGGAAGCAAAAACGGCCATCCGCAGTGGGACAGCCGTTTTTTTACAATTTGAATTCCTTGGTCCGTTTTACTCCTTGGGATATAGCTCATTGAAGAGCTTATATATCTCATCCTCAATGCAATCGGGGTTCAGCGTATTGCCGCTTCCGTCCGCGTCCATAAAGTTTACAAGTAGATGCAGCAGCTTGGCGAAGGGGCTTACACCCTTCAGTCCGTGTTCCTTTTGGGGATTTATCAGCAGTGGGATGAAGGGTGTCAGGAAAGCCTTCCGCTCCTTGTATTCCACGGTTAACGACTTGTGTTCTACCATAGAAAGCAGGTCGATGGCCACTTGCACCTCTTTGCTCTCTTTGGTGTACAGCACTTGGTAATCTCTCCCTTTGATTTGCATCACGCTAATTGGCGTTTTTTTGTTCTCATAACTACAATTTGAAAATACAATTTTATATTAAGTTAACGAATCGGGTGCAAAATTAATAAAAAAGAGAAGTCTGTGCACTATGTATTACACGGATTGGCACGGATTTTTGTAGTTTCTGTGCGTATCACTTTTGTGTATGTCCGTGCGTATCATCCTTTTGTTTCCGTGAGTATCCGTCACTCAGAACGTAGCGAAGAATTCTTCTCTGTGCTCCTCTGTGCCAATCTGTGTAATCTGTGGTGCCCCTCTCCGTGAACAAGTGAAGCGTGTGTGTAGTCTGTATGTATAGGGTGAGGTACCGGAACCTATGGTTATATATGTAACACACTCTTTCTTTAAAAAAATAAGAAATGACGCGCGTGCGCGTGTATCTTACCTAATAGGCGTAATTCTTTGATATATAGTGTGATGATGTCTGCATTAAAAAAGATTATCATTTTATCAATCAGAATATTTTGTACTTTCATTTCTTGACGTTACCTTTGCGTTCATTAAACGGAACGTGTTATAAAACATTTCTTTCATCATAAACGTTTCGTTGATAACGGCTTATCGCAAGATAGCTTGAATATAACTATTTCGTCGCCTTCCTTCCGAGATGGTGGAGGGTTTTGAAATAAAATGAATGCATATAGCCTATTTAAAGTAACCGCATTACATTACTTGACCGGGAGGTACTTCGCTACTCCGGTGTCCCCCAATCATATTTTTTCGTGAACGAGAATGCAGAAATGCACTGGTATGCAGTGCGTGTCACCTATAGCCGAGAGCTTTTTTTCAAGGAATACCTGGATGCAGCGGGCATTGAAAACTATATACCCATGCGCTATGAGTATGTCGTGAGGAAAGAGCGCCGCCTGCGCAAGCTTGTTCCTGCGGTCCATAACCTGGTCTTCGTCCGCTCCACCCGCGAGCGTATGGACGAAATAAAGAACGAACCGGGCATGAACATCCCCATCCGCTATATCATGGACCGCGAAACCCGCCAGCCCATCGTCATCCCGGACTCACAGATGCGCAGCTTCATCGCCGTGTCTGGCACCTACGACCAGGCTGTGCTCTATCTTGAACCCACCGAACTGAACCTCTCCCAAGGAACCCGGGTACGCATCACCGGCGGCATCTTCGAAGGAGTGGAAGGGGTGTTTGTGCGTGTGCGCCATGACAGGAGGGTGGTGGTGAACATCGAGGGGGTGATGGCGGTGGCGACGACGTTTGTGCATGCGTCGCTGGTGGAGGAGATAGGAGATAAGTATTCAAATTAGGGTTCAAGTGTGACAGACAGCGTGAAGCCCTGAATTATTCTCACAAGTTCTGGAATGAGGCCTTCTTATATAAAGGACGGCTGTTATCCAATCTCGAACAATCCAGGCAGAGAGGGTAGTCCGTCCCTTTTACAACCCAACGAAAGAACTCCCTGCATTTTGAAAGCGATGAGGGAGTGGAGATTGCTGCCGTATATCATATATAATCAGCATGGTGAAGCTGCAAGGTAGGTCCGCATGGGATTATCTTGGCAAATTTTTTACCGGAATTTTTAACGGTTGCAGAGATTTTTTGAGTCTGACATCGCCAAATATAGACTCGGTTGTATGCCAATAGTTAAAAATCAATCAAATTTGATAACATTTTTTGTGGGGTACTCATTTTGGTGCCTTATAAAAAGGAAATGCTCTAAATTGGGTATTAACTGTACTTGCATAATTTGTTTAAAAGAAAACCGCCTCTGGGTGGTATTCTCTATGCGATAGTCAAAATTTGATGCTAACTACCGATGCCTACTGTTTCTGAAAATAACAAGCGTATAGCTAAGAATACTCTCTTCCTTTATTTCCGGCAATTACTAGTGATGGCGGTTAGCCTTTATACTGTAAGGGTAGTATTGGCAGAACTGGGTGCCGAGGATTATGGTATATACAATGTGGTAGGTGGTTTCGTAGCTATGTTTTCCATTATATCTGGAAGTATGACTTTGGCGGTCAACCGTTTTATTACGATTGAAATCGGAAAGGATAATGTCTTGCAGGCAACCCGGATATTCTCAACCTCCGTGATTATCCTTTTGCTTTTCTCAATTCTGGTTTGTATCGGCTTAGAAACTTTTGGCGTATGGTTCCTAAATGCTCAAATGGACATACCAGACGGGCGTACTATAGCAGCCAATTGGGCTTTGCAGCTTTCGCTTTTAGCCTTTGTTATCAACTTGATGAGTGTGCCCTACAACGCTGTAATTATCGCCCACGAGCGGATGTCGGTTTTTGCTTTGATTTCCATTTTGGAAGTTACTCTTAAACTTGCTGTGGTTTTCGTACTTAAGTGGATACTCTTTGACAAGCTGATTACTTATGCATGCCTCACCACGTTGGTGGCACTTATCATTCGTACGGTGTATGCCGTTTATTGTAAGCGCCATTTTGAGGAGTCCCGTTTTAAGTTCACTTTCGACAAGGGATTATTGTGCGATATGCTGGGATTCACAGGCTGGGCTTTTTGGGGAAATTCAGTTATCTTACTCAAAGACCAGGGAGTGAACGTGCTGCTCAACTTGTTTTGTGGTCCGGTAGTGAATGCGGCGCAGGGCATCGCAATGCAGATCAATGCTGCAGTGTACAGTTTTGTATCTAATTTTATGATAGCGATAAGGCCGCAAATCATCAAGAACCATGCTTCCGGAAACTTTCAGGCCATGCATATCCAGATTATAAAAAGCGGGAAATTCGGTTTTTTCATAATGCTGCTCATCCTGCTGCCGCTTTGCGGTAATATTGATTATGTGCTTGGACTATGGCTGGTGGATGTGCCAGCACATACGGCAAACTTTGTCGTGCTGGTGTTGTTGTATTCCTTGTTGGACGGTATTTTAACTCCGATTGCAATAGGAGTTTTCGCTCAGGGTGAAATCAAGGCATACGAGATAGCTTTGTGCATCATTTATGCAGTTAATTTCATTGCTTCATACGTGTGTCTTAAACTGGGTATGGCTCCAGAGACGGTCTTTGTACTCAATATTGCTTTTAAAGCATGCGTGTTGGCAGATTTGCTGGTGCATTCCAAGGCGAAGTATGCTTTTCCTGTTCATGCTTTCCTGAAGCAATGTCTGCTACCTTCAGCGGTGGTTTTCGTCTTATCAGGAGCTTTTACTTATTTCATGCCGTGGGAAGCACCAAATAGCTTTTGGGAATTTCTTCTGCACACACTGGCGATAATAATCTGTACCTCGTTGATGGCACTTGCTATAGGCATGACGAAAGGAGAGCGGCTCTTCCTAAAAAAAAACTTGCGGGATAAGATTACAGTGAAATTATATCGTAAAATATAAATTCTCATCTAAACACACAATTAGTATGAAAAGAACCATTGAGTTGACCCGTATCGCGGTCGATGGAGACACTGTCAAGTATGAGATTCACGATAACACAGGACTTGGTCTGCTTCGGAAAGAAAAAGTGGAGGCTCAGATACAGTTCCATAATGCTGATGCTTTCGGTTTTGAGCCGGATAAATTGCCGGAGTCTGTACTAGCTTTACCCATTACGCTTTATCTGCTTCCAGTAACATTTTTCTACCATATAGAACTCATATTGTCATCCATAGACAATACTCTTTATCATAATATACCGACACTATATGCAGCTTATTCTCAGATGTATGGTCCTTTTAAGGAGGAATGGCGTGGAAAAATCGTTGCAAAAGAGATTGTTGCAAACCAGATGCCCGATGCAAGATATGACCGTATTGTATTCTTCTCCGGTGGTGTTGATGCCATCCATGCAGGAATAAACAACCCTGGTAAACGGAATGTTTTAGTCAGTGTGCCAAGCATAGAGGTACATTCCAGAAACGAAGGTGCCTTACGGAATGAAAAGTTTGTTATGATAAAAGAGTTCTCCCGTGTTATAGGAAGCGATTGGCTTTTGGTTGCCAATGATTTCAACCAAGTTGTTTTCGATGATGAAATAGGAAGAAATGGTAAAATTACGAGGTACCTTAGGAACACTCTCCAGCTGAATACGGTAGCATTTAATCATTCAGGCTTTTGGGGAATGAGGTATATTCCCAATTTGTGCTCAGTGGCTCCTTTTGCATACGCTATGGGAATAAAAGAACTCATCATGGGGTCTTCTTTGATAGAAGATAAACTTGAACCAGCTTTGGATGGAACCAACCCATTGTTAACCAATGGGTTCAAGTTCGTAGGCATTTCTTTTGCGGAACAAGACGGGCTTTATACCCGGCGTTCCCAAAAAGTGAAAAATATAGTTTCTACTTTTAAGAACCAAGGCAAACATGTTAGGATTTGGGCATGTTTTGTAGACAACAGCGAACAGTGCGGTGAATGTGCCAAGTGCGTTAGGACGCAACTCAATATCCTTTGTACCGGAGAAAACCCGAAGGATTGGGGATTCGCCCGCTTTGATGAAAAAAAGTTCTCGCAACTGGTGCGTTCTTACTGTTAGTTTGAAAATAGTATTGATGATGTATGGGGTATTATTGACTCCATAGACGACTCCCGTACTTATCCTTATAGTAACGAACTGCTGCATTGGCTTAAGCGAGTAGGTTATAAACGGTATTTCAACCGTTCCCGATGGATGCGCAAACTGATGTTGAACATAATTTTTAAGTTCAGTAAATATCCGCATTATATTTGTGTTGCTTGGCACAAAATGATAGGAAGATGAAAACGGCAATAAACTCGTAGAGCTGATTCTTATACATCCAAATTACAATCAAGATATGAAAGCAGGTTAAGAAAAATATAAAATAAAAAATATGGCTAAGGAAAAATTTTATACATCAGAGAGGAATGTACAAATCGTGTTGTCGTTGTTGAAAGCCAATGGTATTAGAAAGATTATAGCTTCACCGGGTGCTACTAACTTCACATTTGTAGGTAGTGTGCAAAATGATCCATTCTTTGAGGTCTATTCTGCTGTGGACGAACGTTCGGCAGCATATATGGCTTGTGGCATGGCGGCTGAAAGTGGAGAAGCTGTGGCTTTGAGCTGTACGGGTGCGACCGCCTCGCGTAATTACTATCCAGGATTAACAGAGGCTTTTTACCGCAAATTGCCGGTGCTTGCCATCACTTCGCACCAAGGGACAGATAGGATAGGACAACTTATTCCTCAGAACATAGACAGGCGTATTCTTCCGAATGACATAGCACGGCTTTCGGTAGAACTGCCTGTGGTCAAAGATTGCAGGGACGAAGACTATGTCGTGATGGAAGTAAACAAAGCCATGCTTGAGTTGCGCAGGAATGGAGGAGGACCGGTTCATATAAATTTGATAACAACCTACAGTCGTGATTTTTCGGTGAAAGAATTGCCTCATGTGAAAGTCATGCGTCGCTTCCAAGCCTGGGATGAACTGCCTGTGCTGCCTGAGGGAAGAATAGGTATTTATGTGGGCTCTCATACACATTTTTCTGAAAAACAAAATAGGGCTATTGATCGCTTTTGTGCCACTTATGACGCTGTAGTGATTTGCGACCATACGAGCGGCTATTACGGTAAATACAAGTTACTTCCGACGCTGGTCCAGTTGCAATCCGATATCACTTCACCATTCCCTCCATTGGATTTGATGGTTCACATCGGGGAAATATCAGCAGCTTCTTTCAACGATACAATCCCAGCAAAGGAGGTTTGGCGAGTAAGCGAAGATGGGGAATTGCGTGATCCGTTTAAAAAACTGACAACGGTATTTCAAATGTCCGAAGAAATGTTTTTTCTGCATTATGGGAAAGATGGTTGCAATCGGCACGTTTTGATAGATGAATGCCGAGAACTGTTTGGTGAAATCTATGAGCAAATTCCTGAATTGCCTTTCTGCAATATTTGGACTGCCATGCAGCTATCTTCGAGACTTCCCAAAGGAGCGTTGTTCCACATGGGCGTTTCCAATACCCGGCGTTGTTGGAATATGTTCCAGTTGCCGGAAAGTGTTGAGTCTGCTTGTAATGTAGGTTGTTGTGGTATTGACGGTTGTGTCAGTACATTGGTCGGGGCTTCATTAGTCAATCCCGATAGGCTTTGCTATGTCGTAGTGGGTGATTTGACTTTCTTTTATGACCTGAATTCCTTGGGCAACCATCATATAGGGACGAATTTACGTGTTATGCTTGTCAATAACGGGAGGGGTACGGAATTTCGCTTGGGCATTCATCATTGCAATGTTTTTGGCGATGATGCCGACAAGTATATGGCTGCAGCTGGGCATTTTGGTAATAAATCTCCTCTGCTGGTTAAGCATTATGCTGAGGATTTAGGTTTCCACTATTTGTCTGCTACTACCAAAGAAGAATTTATGACTGCATTGTCTAATTTCACCAATCCACAGTTAAGTGATCATTCTATGATATTGGAAGTCTTTACTGACTCGAAAGATGAAAGCGAGGCTTTGTATCTGATGAGCCATATTCAAAGCGATGCCAAAGGCATGGTACGTAGTAAGCTGAAAGATGCGGTAAGGAATGTGGCAGGAGAAAAAGGCATTAATGCTATAAAAAAAATTTTGAAAAAATAAAAGATGGAAACGTATTGTTGGTAGGAATAGGTGAGGCTACAACTACGGCTGCAAAGCCATCGGGTGTGGGACGGTGAATATCTTGGAGCAGGTAGATTTCACGTTTCTTTTTTGCAACTTGTGAAATTTGAATATATCTATATGAATAATAACTGTTTAACAAGCGAAAAGGTAGAAAATATTCAACTACTGATTCGCATTATTTAAGAAATAGTGCATATCTTAATAATTTCTCTTCCTCTTCATACCAATATAGGAGGTATATTACAATCCTATGCCTTACAGACTGTTTTATCTCGCAATGGTCATGATGCAATAGTTCTGAACAGACCATTTTGCAGTAAGCCCAGTGTTGCGAAAGTTCTAGCCAAGGCTTGTTGTAGATTGCTTAAGAAAATGCTTGGTCGTGAGACTGTACCATTATTTTATGACTTCAAGCATTATAAAGAATATACTGTCATCAGTCAGCATACTGAGGCATTCATAGAGAAGAATATCCATTGTCGTTATTACAAACGCTATACAGATATACGGGAAGCGGATTGGGATGCTCTCGTGGTGGGTAGTGACCAAATCTGGCGGCGCAACTTCAATCAAAAGATTGAGAATGTATTTTTCGATTTTGCTTGGGACTGGAAAAATGTGAGACGGATTGCCTATGCTCCTTCTTTCGGACTGGATACTTGGGGATATTCAGATGTTGAAACGAAAAATTGTGCAGGGTTGGTGAAGAAGTTCAATCTTGTTACAGTACGTGAGGAGTCTGCAGTGGGGCTTTGCGAGAAGCATTTAGGCGTAAAGCCTATGCATGTCTTGGATCCAACGATGCTTCTCGATCGAAAGGATTATGAAGCACTGACATCAGAAGTTAAAGAAAAGTCTGATGGTGATATGTTGGTCTACTTGCTCGATCCGATGGAATCAAACCTTGTTACGGTAAAGGAGGTGTCTGCAGTGCTTCATCATAAACCTTTCTATGTATTCTCAAAGGTCAATGACACAAGTCTGCCACTCAGTGAACGTATACAGATTCCGGTAGAGAAGTGGCTAAAGGGGTTTCAGGATGCTAAGTTCGTGATTACAGACAGTTTCCATGGCTGCATATTCTCTATTATCTTCAATGTGCCTTTTGTGGTGTTGAGAAATGAACAAGGTGGATTGGCGCGTATTTATTCTCTTTTGAGCATGTTCTGTTTAAAAGACCGTTTAGTAGACTCAGTTGATGATCTGAAGCAGTTGAAGATTATTGATTGGAATAAGGTCAATGCCATCCGAGAAAAAAAGAAGTATTTTGCATTGGGATTAATTGATAAAATACTAAGATAAACCAACAGCTTCCTTTACAATAATAAATATGTCTTTATGCTCTCAATAATTATTCCCCTTTATAATAAGCAAGCTGTAATAGCGCGCACCATTGAGTCGATACTCAGCCAATCCTATATCAATTGGGAACTGATTATCGTGGATGATGGATCTACCGATGGCAGTGATGAAGTGGTGAGACTGTATCTTGGTGATCAGCGTATACGGTATATACGTAAGCCTAATGGTGGGGTGTCATCAGCCAGAAACCGGGGTATCAAGGAGGCTAAAGGGGAGTGGATATGCTATATTGATGCGGATGATTATTTTCTGCCGGAGGGATTGAAGACAATGGTTGAATTGGCAGAGAAATATAATGTAAAGGTGGCTGCAGGACGTTTTTTGATAGAAATTAAAAAAAAGAGATTTCCGGGAGTGAATGGTAAAAGAGAAGGCGTATTGGAAGATAATTTTAAAGAGTGGTTTTTTAATAGGGTGATACCTCGTGCAGGAGCTGCTGTCTTTCATGCCGAATTATTGAAGAATCATTTGTTTGATGAGACATTGAGTCGATATGAAGATGCAAAATCTCTTTTTGAAATTTTACGTGAAAACAGAATGGCTTATACTCCTATTGATGTGATGACTTATTCTCTTGATAATCTCGGTCTAAGTGGTAAGGTGGCTGATTTTTCAAAGGATTTTATATTTAGTATGAACTTTGATGGAAAGTCTTATTGGGAAAAAATGCTTTTGGGGGATATGCTCAACCAGGGATTAAAGCTATATCCCGAATATAAACAATTCTTATTGAATAAATATGGCAACGATTTAATGTGGAGTAATAAGGCTAAACGATGCAATTTTATGAATAGGATAATATTTATTCCGAGAAAACTAATAATGAAGTTAAAGTTTTATTTGTCAGGTCCTTTAGCGGGATAAGCTATTGATAATGAGTTTATTATTGGTGAATTTTGTTGTTTTGTATAAATCTGATTTCTTGCCTAAAGTAGGTAAAAGGCTAAACCTTGATTGAAGTTAGTCCGACTGACGCACCCGATTACTGGGCTATACGTGGTTGGACAAATACATTGCAAAAAATGAGTTATGATGCGGATATTTGCTTTTTGGGTAATTCAATTACGTATGCGAGTAATTTTCAAACTTATTTCACGGATAAGAAGATTGTAGAACTAGGCTATCCTGGTGATACCATGATTGGCATGATGCGACGTATGGATATGCTGCGTGCTGTTTGTCCTGAAAAAGTGTTTTTGATGGCAGGTATCAATGACTTGGCAAATCAAAGTATGGATATGGATGAGTTTGCTGAGCGGTATAATGTTTTAGTGGATTCTATAACTAACGCTTGTCCTCATGCAGAAGTCTATTTGGAATCTATACTTCCAGTCAATCGTAGTCATAGAATGTATAGAAACTGTGACAGAATTATTCAAGCTAATCAAATTATTACTCGTATAGCAGGTGAAAAAGGAATGATATATATTGACCTATTTTCTCTATATTGTATAGATGGACAGCTGCCTGATGAACTAACTAATGATGGCATTCATCTTTTACCAAAAGCTTATGATAGATGGGCTGAAGCTATTCGTGAGTATGTAACAAGTTCTCTCAAATAAAAGTATATAAGACCACTAATACTCTTTGTGCTATTGATATATGGTTGTTTTGATATGGTGAATAAGAAAAACAATAGGAGTTCATTTTTTTGTGTATTTAAATACTTGATATTTATATTACAACATTTTCTAAGATGGATTTTTATTAATAGTTTATCTAGAGGATTTTATTATAGTATTAAATATTCTAGTACGGTTACAATAGGTTATGGAGCTAAGGTTACCCGTATATCTAAGTTTGAAGGATGTAATAGAGTTTGTGCGCACAGTACATTTAATGGCACATTAGGTTATGGATCTTATATAGGATTCAATTCAAGAATAAGTGGAGAAATTGGACGTTTTACTTCTATTGCAGATGATTGTATGGTTGTTCGTGGACGTCATCCTTACGAGTATCCTTATGTAGCCACAAGTCCTATGTTTTTCTCTATGATGAAGCAAACTGGATATACTTTTGCTGATAGGCAAATTTATAATGAATTTAAATTTGTAAGAGAATGTGTTCCAGTGGTTATTGGTTCTGATTGTTGGATAGGAGCAGGAGCAAAAATCATTGAAGGAGTTACGATAGGTATAGGGGGCATGGTACTTGCTGGCGCTTTAGTTACTCATGATGTACCCCCTTATGCAATAGTGGGAGGGGTTCCCGCTAAAGTCCTCCGGTTTCGATATAATGAAGACGCTATACAAATGCTTCTGAAATCTAAATGGTGGGAGAAAGATGAAAAGTGGTTCAAGATAAATTGGCGTTTACTAAATGACCTAGATGCTTTTGAAAAGTATTTTGCTAATGAAAGTAAATGAGATGGGGAATTCACTAACTAAAACAAGATGCTGATATATATATTACTGATTATATTGTCTACCATAATATTTATTTCACACATATATGTGAAAGATGAAAAGGTCAATTTTGTGACAGCATTTGTGTGGGTATTGTTGATGACACTCTTTGTTGGTTCACAAGATGGTATAGGAACAGATCACAGTAATTATATTGCTCAAATAGAGAGCCCTTGGGTTGTTCCATCAGAACCTTTTACGATTTTAGTTTTTGCAATAATTCGTTCATTTGGAATATCTTCATATGCCTTTTTTTATATATATGCTTTCTTGACTTATTTTTATTTAGCAAAAGCAGTGCTATTATCTGATCGAAATATTAGGTTTATTGTTGTAATCATGATATTACAATCATTGTTGTTTTTTCAATCATTCAATTTGGTTCGTCAGATATTAGCTTGTGCCATTTTCTTGTATGGCTTAATGTTAATTTCTTGTGGGAAGAAACATTACATAGTTTTTGTTTTGGCTTTTCTAGTGCATTATTCTGCATTGTTCGGGATATTGATGATTGTATTAGCTAAAATGATAAAGGTGAATATTGTAGTGTTGATGATATATATAGGATCCGTTTGTATCTTACTATGGGGAGGATTTATGAGTGGCTTTATATCAATATTTGAGCCTATAATTGGAAAAACGTATTATGGCTATTATTTGGAATCAGCACTTATAAATGAAAATCAAACAGCTCATTTTGGTGTAGTATATCAAGTGATATTTGTATTATCTCTTATTGTTTATGCGAAGAGAAATTATTATGTATCGAATAATTTAGAATTGATTTTGAATGTTTTTTTTCTTGGTCAGATAATGTATAATGTGCTTTCTGCTAATATAACTTTACAAAGAATTACATATTATCCCTATGTCTCTATGGTTTTTGTAATTCCTTTATTGGCTAAGTCTTTACATTCTTATTGGACGACTAGAAATGCTTTATTATTATACTTGATTTATTTTGTTTTCATCTTGGCTTCTTTATCTTCCAAAGGAAGCCCGTATGTACCATATAAAAGTATTTTATAAATATTTGCAAAATATAAAGTGATGAAAGTTCTTTATTTAGGTTGCTTTTGTGAACCTACAATTTCTACATTTATAAAAGAATGTACAAAAGGGGTTATTACAGTAAGCGCAACTACATTTCAGAAAGCTCTTTTAGCGGGATGTAACGAGTGTGGTATAAGACCTGATTATATAGTGAATGTACCTGATATTGGTAGTTTCCCATTTCGTTGTAACAATTTGTTTTTTTCAAAATCTAAGTTTGAATATGCTTCAATAAAAGGGGTAAATGCATCTTTTTTTAATGTCACATATTTAAAAAAATGCAGTATATATCATACCATTATGAGAGAAGCCAAATTGTGGCTTAATAAAAATAGGGAGGAAAAAGTAACAATTTTAGTTTATTCTTTGATTTATCCTTATTTGAAAGCTGCTATTGATTTGAAAAAAATGTACCCAAATGTTCAAATTTGTTGTATCGTATTGGATTTGCCTGAATATTTTGGAGATAGCACTTCTTTATTGTACCGTTTTTTAGGTAATTTGGAAACTAAACGAATATATTCATTAGTACCCTCTGTTGATTCCTTTGTTCTTCTTACCAAGTATATGAGAGAAAAACTTAATGTTGGTTTACGTCCCAGCTTACTCTTAGAAGGAATATATAATCCAGTATGTATAGTTCCTCAGAAAAAGCGGAAAAAAACTATTTTATATACAGGCAAGCTAGACATTCGTTTCGGGATTAGAGATTTAATCAAAGCTTTTAACGATATTGATGATTCAGAATTTGTTTTGTGGATATGTGGATTTGGACTTGATAGAATCTTTGTTGAAGAAGCTGCAAAAAAAGATAAGAGAATAATATATTGGGGAGTTGTAGAACAGAAGCATGTTTTTGAAATGCAACAACAAGCTACATTGTTAGTTAACCCTCGTAAAGGGCATGAAGAATATACCAAATATTCATTTCCATCAAAAACAATGGAGTATATGGCTTCGGGTACTCCAACTATAATGTATAAACTTCCAGGATTACCTATAGAATATGAAGAATACCTTGTTCTATTACCAGATAATTCACAAGAAACATTGACTGCTATTTTAAAACAATGGGGAAGTAAAACACAAGCAGAACTATATGAGTTTGGAGAGAAGGCGAAACGGTTTATATTAGAGAATAAAAATTCTGAGATTCAGGCCAGTCGACTAATGAATTTTATAAAACATAGCTAAGGTGTGAAAAGAATTTTATTTTATTCGAGTGTGAATTCACTTGAGTTATTTAAGACTCAGAAATTCTATCAGATAGATATATCAATATTGAAAGATTTAGGATATGACGTTTTACTATCTAATCGAATATTCGATAGCCTTTTATTTTGGAAATATGATATTCTGTTTTCTTATTTCTATCGATATTCATTTTTTGCTGCATTGTTAGCAAAATGTTTTGGTAAAAAAACATATTTTACAGGAGGTATTGACTCTTTGGATTCGGATTATGCATCTGCTTTTAATTATAAAATACAAGCATTGTTTTTTAAACTTTGTTATTGGGTGGCTGATTCTTGTATAATTGTGTCGCAATCAGATTTGAAAAACATCTTTAAGGTATCATCATTAAAGAAAAAATTGAGTTATAGCGAGCATGTTATTAACACAAAACTTTTTATTGCTGATGTTCCAAAAGAAAAGATATTTACTTCTATAGTTTGGATGGGAGATGAAGGTAATGTGGTAAGAAAGGGGGTGGATAAGGCTTTACAAATTTTTGCTGAATTGAAAAAAATACCGGAGTTTGTTGATTATCGATTTGTAATTATAGGCAGAAAAGGAGAAGGAGAAGTCTTGGTTCGGTCAATAATAGATAAATATAATTTGAAAGGCTCAGTTGAATTGAAAGGAGAAGTGTCTGAAGAGGATAAAATTAATCTTTTGAAACAATCTAAATATTATTTTCAACTTTCATTGTATGAGGGATTTGGTTTAGCTGCATTGGAGGCATTATGTGCTAATAATATCATAATTCATTCAGGAAAGGGTGGTTTGGCTAATCCTATTTATAAAGAACAGTTGTTGTTTGACATAGATAATGATTTCGATAGTGAATTGCTTAAATTGGTTAATAAATTAGCTTGTTTTACTCCAATAACTTCATATGATAATCTTCTAGAATATTATGATATTCAAAGGCGAAAAGATGATTTTGAAGCTATAATAGTTAATGGGAAAAGCAATTATAAATTAAAATAGTTATGTCTATATTCAAAGACAAAATTTTATTAATCACTGGCGGTACCGGTTCCTTCGGTAACGCCGTATTGCGTCGTTTCCTCGATTCAGATATCAAGGAAATTCGCATCTTTAGCCGTGACGAGAAAAAGCAGGATGACATGCGTCATCACCTGCAGAATCCGAAAGTGAAATTTTACATTGGTAATGTCCGTGACCGCCAGTCTGTGGACGGTGCCATGATGGGAGTGGATTATGTGTTTTCCGCCGCCGCCTTGAAGCAGGTTCCCAGTTGCGAGTTCTTTCCGTTGCAGGCTGTGCAGACCAATGTGATCGGTACCGACAATGTACTGGAATCCGCCATAGCGCATGGTGTAAAGAATGTAGTAGTGCTTTCTACCGACAAGGCTGCCTATCCCATCAATGCCATGGGCATCAGCAAGGCCATGATGGAGAAGGTTGCCATAGCCAAGGGCCGTGCGTTGGGTGAGGAAGCCGGCACAACCATCTGCTGTACCCGTTACGGCAATGTGATGGCAAGCCGCGGTTCTGTAATTCCCTTGTGGGTGGAGCAGATAAAGAACGGCAGGCCCATTACGGTAACGGATCCTAACATGACCCGCTTCATGATGACGCTGGACGATGCCGTGGATCTGGTAATCTATGCGTTTGAGCACGGACATAACGGTGACCTGTTCGTGCAGAAGGCTCCTGCCGCCACCTTGGATGTACTGGCGCAGGCCTTGAAGGAAACATACGCGCAGGTTGATCCGAAATACGGTGAGACGGAGGTGAAGACCATCGGCACGCGCCACGGCGAGAAACTGTATGAGACACTGGTAACCCGCGAAGAGATGGCAAAGGCTGTCGACATGGGCGACTACTACCGCATCCCCTGCGACACCCGTGATCTGAACTATGACAAGTTCTTCACGGAAGGCAATGAGGATATTGCCCGTATAGAGGACTATCACAGCCATAACACTGCCCGCCTGGATGTGGAGGGCATGAAAAAGCTTCTTTTGAAACTCCGCTTCATCCGCGAAGACCTCGGAATGGAGGAAAAGGCGAAGAGCGCGGAAATCAAGAGTGAATAAGTCTTTAATTTGAATAATACAACAGGAAAGAAAGAGGGAATGTATTGTTCCTTTAGAAAAAAAAACTATCTTTGCCATATTGAAACTAATAATTGAGAATATGGCAGCAACAGTATTAAATTCAGTTCAACAACATCTTTTGAAGATGTTTGCTTTTGATGGTTCGGAGGAGCGATTGAATGAAGTTAAAGAAGTGTTGACCAAATATTTTTCTCAGAAGTTAGATGACCGCTTGAATGACTTATGGGATTCGGGAGTTTTAAACCAAGAAAAACTTGATGAACTGAGAAAAATTGATGTCCGTACACTTCCGAAGAGATGAATAGAATTGTATTAGATACAAATAGCTTGATACAGTGCATTTCTCCCAAAAGCAGGTACCGTAAGATTTGGGATTGCTTTTTGGATGGAACGAATCAGTTATGCGTTTCTGATGAAATTCTTAATGAATATGAGGAAATATTAGAACGTTTGGCAGGTGTGGAAATAGCTAAGCTGGTGATTGATGTCATTCTCAATAATCCTTATACTTTGTTCTTTACTCCTTATTATAACTTCAATCTGATAAAATCAGATCCGGATGATAATAAGTTTGTGGACTGTGCAATTGTGGCTAATGCCAAGTTTATTGTTACGGAAGATCATCATTTTCATATATTGAAGCAATATAATTTCCCAAAAGTAAGTTTTATAGGTTTGGATGATTTCTGTCATTCACTATGAATATCTTCTCTTTTCTGTGACAAACAGAACCCATTAGTTTATGAAAATCTTAGTGACCGGCTCCCGAGGGTTTGTCGGCCGGAACCTTGTATCCCAGCTGCACAACATCCGTGACGGGAAAGCCCGTAATTACGGCATTGCAGGTGAGGAACTTACTATTTACGAGTATGACATGGACAGTGACCCTGCCGAACTGGATGTCTATTGCAGACAAGCTGACTTTGTCTTCAATCTGGCAGGCGTGAACCGTCCCCAGGATGCGTCTGAGTTTATGAAAGGGAACTTCGGCTTCACCTCCACGCTGCTTGATACATTGAAGAAGCACGGCAATACCAGTCCGGTAATGATTTCCTCTTCCACGCAGGCCGCACTCGACAACCCTTACGGTGAATCGAAACGGGCAGGGGAGCAACTGTTGTTCGAGTACTCCAGGGAAACGGGAGCAAAGGTACTGGTGTACCGCTTCCCGAATGTTTTCGGCAAATGGTGCCGCCCCAACTATAACAGCGCGGTGGCCACTTTCTGCAACAACATCGCCCATGACCAGCCCATCCGGGTGAACGACCCTTCGGTGGTGATGCACCTGGTTTACATAGACGATGTGGTGGACGAGCTTATCTCTGCCCTGAGCGGCATGGAACACCGCAACGGGGATTATTGCGAAGTACCCGTAGTACATACCATTACCTTGGGCGGCATTGTGGAACTGATAAGGTCTTTCAGGCAAATGCCCGGTACCTTGTCCGTCCCGGATTTGAGCGATGCCTTTACAAAGAAACTCTATTCCACATACCTCTCATACCTGCCTGAAGAACGGTTCAGCTATCCCCTGAAGATGAATGTGGACGACCGCGGCAGTTTTACGGAGATTATCCGTACTTCCGACCGCGGGCAGTTCTCGGTGAACATCTCCAAGCCGGGCGTTACGAAAGGCCAGCACTGGCACCATACCAAGAACGAGAAGTTTGTGGTGGTGAGCGGACACGGTCTGATACAGCTCCGCAAGATAGGTACGGAGGAGGTTGTCAGCTTCGAGGTAAGCGGCGGGAGGATGGAGGTCGTGGAGATGATTCCCGGCTATACGCACAATATCGTCAACCTTTCGGAAACGGAAGACCTGGTGACCTTCATGTGGTGCAACGAGTGTTTCGACCCGGCACGTCCGGACACTTATTCTGAAAAAGTCTGAAACGAGTTAAAGAATATAGGAACAGATGGAACTAAAATTGGATTATTCGCAAGTCAGGTTTCAGGAGAACGGCAGACTGAAACTTCTGATTATAGTGGGCACCCGTCCGGAAATCATCCGCTTGGCGGCTGTCATCAACAAATGCCGCAGTTATTTTGACTGTCTTCTGGCCCACACCGGCCAGAATTACGACTATAACCTGAACGGTGTCTTCTTCCGTGACCTGAAGCTGAAAGCCCCCGATGTGTATATGGATGCCGTCGGTGATGACCTCGGTGCCACGATGGGGAATATTATCAACGCCAGCTACAAGCTGATGGTGCAGGTGAAACCTGATGCTGTGCTGGTGTTGGGAGACACGAACTCCTGCCTGAGCGTGATAGGCGCGAAACGTCTGCATATCCCCATCTTCCATATGGAGGCAGGCAACCGCTGCTTTGACGAGTGCCTGCCTGAGGAGACCAACCGCCGTATTGTGGACGTCATTTCCGATGTGAACCTCTGCTATTCGGAGCATGCCCGCAGATACCTGAACGCTTCGGGCGTGGCGAAAGAACGTACATACGTAACCGGTTCGCCCATGGCGGAAGTCCTGCATGAGAATTTGTCCGAAATAGAGTCTAGCGATATTCATCAGAGGTTGCATCTCCAGAAAGGTAAATACATCCTGCTTTCCGCGCACCGGGAAGAGAACATTGACACGGAGAAGAACTTCCTGTCCCTTTTCAGCGCGGTTAACGCTATGGCCGAGAAATATGACATGCCCATACTTTACAGTTGTCATCCCCGTAGCAGGAAACGTCTGGAATCAAGCGGCTTTGCACTTGACAGTCGTGTGATTCAGCATGAACCTCTCGGTTTCCACGACTACAACTGCCTGCAGATGAACGCCTATGCCGTTGTGAGTGACAGCGGTACTCTGCCTGAGGAGAGCAGTTTCTTCACTTCTGTGGGGCATCCTTTCCCTGCTGTATGCATCCGTACCAGTACGGAGCGTCCCGAGGCTCTTGACAAGGGTATCTTTGTCCTTGCCGGCATTGATGGGAAATCCTTGCTTCAGGCTGTAGATACTGCCGTGGAGATGAATAGGAATGAGGACGATGGCCTGCCGGTGCCCAATTATACGGATGAGAATGTATCGGCCAAGGTTGTGAAGTTGATTCAGAGCTATACGGGGGTGGTGAACAAGATGGTTTGGAGAAAATAATGGTGAGACATGCCTAAGAAAATCTTGATACATAGCCTGATTTTCAGTCCGGATGGAGTTTCGACAGCCTATCTTTATAATGATATTGCTCTGAAATTCCAAGAAAACGGTTATGAAGTATTGGTATTGACAACTACGCCTCATTACAATGTTGTGGAATCACAACTGGCAGTACAACCTCTGAAATGGAAGGTTTGGGGGATTTGTAAAGAAAGCTGTTTTCATGGAATCAGAGTTCTTCATGTACCCCAGAAGAAATTCAGAAATACATTTCTGCGTGTCCTGGGATTTGTCTATTGGCATATTATCTCTTTCCTGATTGGTTTGTTCCAGAGAAATATAGATGTCATACTGTCACCTTCCCCTCCTTTGACTATCGGTGTAATAAACATTTGGCTGGCGAAAATCAAGGGATGTAAAACCATATATAATGTGCAGGAAATATATCCTGACATCTTGAAACGAAAGGACGGGCTTGTTATAGAACAGCTACGTAGGATGGAACGGTATGTTTATAATAACTCAACGGCCGTAACGACAATAGACCAGGTTTTTTATAATGTAATAGCCGGAAGGTTTAAGGATAAGTCCAAGCTTTGTATAATACCTAATTTTGTAGATACAGAATTGTATAATTCTCAAGGTGGAAATGTAGAATGTCTGAATCCCCATTTTTTCCCTGCCACAGATTCTTTGAAATTGCTTTATGCCGGGAATATTGGTTATGCCCAAGATTGGGAGCCCTTAATTTGTCTGGCAGAAAAGACGAAAGGGGTTTCCATTGAATACTTTATAATCGGTGAGGGAGTCATGAAACCCGTTCTTGAGGAGAAAGTACGTGAGTTGGAGCTGGATAATGTGCATATTTTGCCCTATCAGCCCAGAAGTTTGATGCCGTCCATTCTTGCCTATTCAGACATCCAGTTTATTTTCATGAACCCTGAGATGGAGATGCAGGGATTCCCTTCCAAGGTTTATACAATCATGGCATGTGGTAGGCCTTTATTGGTCTGCTCGGGAAAGGATACGCCTATCATCAACTTCCTGCAGGAACATGGCTGTGCAAAATTGATTACAGAGAAGAGTTTGGAAAAGAAGGTGGGAGAAATGGCGGACTGGCTGAATTCCGTCTCAAAAAGCGAACTGGCTTTACTGGGTCGAAATGGTGTAGAGGTGATTAAGCGATTATATTCCAAGGATGTGGTAACTCAAAAATATGTAGACTTAGTTGAAGCTTTATGAACATACGATATTTATCAATCAATTATTAGGATATCTTGATATTCCCGGGTATCTTTGTAGAAAGATTGGATTCATGAAGAAGAACAAGCCATATAAGGAACAAGAACCGATGGTGCCGAATGTTGGTGAACCGGTAGTTGTATATACGGGTAATGAGAATAATCCGAATATCGTTACGGAAGGACGTGATGACATTAGGCATGCTATTTCCGGTGAAGAATTATTGGATAGGCTTTGCCCTCGTATAAAGGCTTTGTTTGGATGAGAGTCGTATTCGCTCCCGAAGTAGAGGAGGATTTGTATGGGCTTATAAAAATACTTGTTGAGAAGGAGTATTTGGGTACTTATCCTTTTGCTATTTCTTATGTAGAAGAACTGATAGCTGATATTCAACAGAACATTCATTCTAAATTAAAAAAGAAAGCGCCCGCTTTTTTTGAACGTTATGGTAAGGATATGTATTACATCACTTACCAACGTAATTCTAATACAACGTGGTATATTTTTTTCTCTGTCATCGGAGATACTTATTTTATCAAATACATAACCAATAACCACGTTTCCGGTCAGTATATTTTTTAGCATATTTCAATGAACATACTCGTCACTGGAATCCACGGCTTTGTGGGTTCCAATCTCGTTGTTGCCCTAAAGGAACGTCATAGCCTTTACGGGCTGGATATTGTTGCTCCTGAAAAGGAGGGGGTGGTAAAGACTTTCTCCTGGAAGGATATTGAACCAGCTTCTTTTCCGATGCGGAATCTTCCTGAATTCGATGCCATTATTCATCTGGCTGGTAAAGCCCATGACACGAAGAACCGGTCTGCTGCCCAAGCCTATTTTGATATCAATATGGGATTGACTCAAAAGATATTTGATTTCTTTCTGGAATCGTCTGCGAAGAAGTTCGTATTCTTCAGTTCTGTGAAAGCCGCTGCAGACAGTGTGGTGGGTGATATGCTGACTGAAGATGTGGTGCCTGCTCCGGTAGGGCCTTATGGGGAAAGTAAGATAGCTGCCGAGAATTACATCCTTGACAAGTTGAAGGTTGAGAATGGGAAATTGAAAGCTAATCCTTATGATGACAAGCAGGTTTATATCCTGCGTCCCTGCATGATTCATGGTTCCGGCAATAAAGGCAATCTGAATCTTCTTTATAATGTGGTGAGGAAAGGTGTTCCCTGGCCTTTAGGGGCTTTTGAGAACAGAAGGTCTTTTACTTCAATAGACAATCTCTGCTACGTGGTGGAAGGTCTTTTGACCAAGGAGGTGGCGAGTGGTATCTACCACATGGGAGATGACGAAGCCTTGTCCACAAATGAACTGATAACTTTGATGTGTCGGGCTTTGGAGCGTAAGCCGCATATCTGGAAGATAAACAGAGGACTGATGGAGTTCTGTGCTCGGCTTGGGACTCTGCTCCATTTGCCTTTGAATACAGAGCGTCTGCGCAAGTTGACAGAGAATTATGTGGTGAGTAATGCGAAAATAAAGGCTGCCCTGGGAATTGACAGAATGCCGGTGAGGGCAGAGGAGGGGATAGTGAGAACGATAAAATCGTTCTCAAATTAAAAGTTAAGAATTAAAAATTGATAATTAAAAATTAAAGAGGAAAATACTGTTATGTATTATCTGTTAATATTGGTTCTGCTGTTTTTGGCAGAACTTTTTTATTTTAAGGTGGCTGATAGGTGTAATATCATCGACAAGCCCAATGAGCGGAGTTCCCATACGAAAGTGACTTTACGCGGTGGTGGGATTATTTTCTATTTCGGAGCGTTGGCCTATTTCCTGACGAGTGGCTTTGAATATCTTTGTTTCCTGCTTGCCTTGACACTGGTGACGTTCATCAGCTTCGTGGACGATATAAAATCCACCGGACAGATGACAAGGCTGCTTTTTCATTTCTCTGCTATGGCTATGATGTTTTATCAGTGGGGACTGTTCTCCTTGTCCTGGTGGTGGATAGTCATAGCCTTGATAGTCTGTACGGGTATCATCAATGCCTACAACTTTATGGATGGCATTAACGGCATAACCGGTGGTTATTCTCTGGTTATTCTTGCTGCGTTGGCCTATATCAATAAGGAGGTGGTTACTTTTGTGGAAGCGGATTTCATCTATACCGTTATCTGTTCCGTTCTAGTTTTCTGTTTCTTCAATTTCCGCAAGCGTGCCAAATGCTTTGCCGGTGATGTGGGTTCGGTGAGCATTGCCTTTATCCTTCTTTTCCTGATAGGCAGGCTCATCATTGAAACGGAAGATTTCAGTTGGATAGTCCTTTTATCCGTTTATGGTGTGGATAGTGTACTGACTATCATTCACCGCCTGATGCTTCATGAGAATATCGGGCTGCCGCATCGCAAACATCTGTATCAGATTATGGCGAATGAGCTGAAGATTCCTCATGTCATAGTCTCTTTGGCCTATATGACAATACAGACTCTTATAATAGTAGGATATATTTATTGTCAACGGTATGGTTATATCTTTTTGATAGGGTGTATCTTACTGTTGAGCGCAATATACGTACTCTTCATGAAAAAGTACTTTTCAAGACATGTCTCTTGAATTACTTTCCCATTACCAAAAGTAATCTTTAATCGGGATATTGGAGTATTGCTTTCCGAATCATTGGTTACTTGGTACAGTTTCTTTGCTGCTTCAAGAAATCTTGGAAATAATGTTCCCCACTGGTTGTTGACAACAATTTTTGTTCCGTCTGCTAATAAAATAATTTCATCAGGCTTAAGAAAGTAACGTTTCTTTAAATCGGGATGAGATTTGATTTTTTCTTGGACTTCTATCAAGGTACGTATTACACCTAATACTTTCAAATTATAGTCATAAAAAATGAATCGGGCGGTGTACAATAAAAACAAATAGTCCCGGATTCTTGACAAAGAATCCGGGACTATTTGTTTTTATCGTTTTTGAGAGGCTTTACTTAGCCGGCTTCAGCCATTTGTCCAGCCATTCAAAGAAGGTACGTTGCCACAGCACGCCATTCTGAGGTTTCAGTACCCAGTGGTTTTCGTCCGGATAGATAAGCAGTTCGGCAGGAACGCCACGCATCACGGCTGCATCGAAGGCGGCCATTGCCTGGTTGGCAAGGATGCGGAAGTCCTTCTCTCCGTGGATGCAGAGGATAGGGGTGTCCCATTTGTCGACGAAGAGATGCGGGGAGTTGGCAAAAGTGCGTTGTGCCGTAGCGTTGTTCTTTTCCCAATAAGCGCCGCCCATATCCCAGTTGGCAAACCATTTCTCTTCCGTTTCCAGATATTGCATTTCCATGTTGAAGATACCGTCGTGTGCGATGAATGCCTTGAAGCGTTTGTCATGGTGTCCGGCAAGCCAATATACGGAAAAACCTCCGAAGCTGGCACCTACGCAACCCAGGCGGTCTTTGTCAACGAAAGGTTCCTGGGCCATTTCGTCAATGGCAGTGAAGTAGTCCTTCATGCACTGGCCGCCATAATCACCGCTGATGGCTTCGTTCCACTCTACACCGAAGCCCGGAAGACCACGACGGTTGGGAGCTACAATGATATAATCGTTTGCTGCCATAATCTGGAAATTCCAACGGTAGCTCCAGAACTGGCTGACGGGACTCTGAGGACCACCTTCACAGAAGAGGAGGGTGGGGTACTTCTTGTTAGGGTCGAACTGCGGAGGATAAATCACCCAGGTCAGCATCTGCTTGCCGTCGGTGGTCTTCATCCAGCGGGCTTCCACTTTACCCATCTCCAGCTGGTCGTAAATCTGCTTGTTCTCTGTGGTCAGTTGCACTGCTTCTGCAAAAGCGTCGCCGTTACGTGCACTGTTTACGGCATAGATTTCGTCGCCCATGCTCATGGAATGGCGTTTGGCGATAATCTTGTCTCCGCAAAGGGCAAGCGAAGCATAGTCGTACATGCCGTCGGTGAGCTGGGTAAGCTTGTCGTTTCCGGCAAGGTCGATGTTGTAAATCTGTGTCTCGCCATGCCATACACCGATGAAGTAGATGCTCTGGGAATCTTTGTTCCACAAGAAGGCGTCCACGTTCGATTCGAAAGCTTTGCTTACAAAACGTTTCTCGCCGGTCTCGAGGTTCATGATAAACAAGCGGTTCAAGTCGGCTTCGTAGCCGTCACGCTCCATGCTCTGCCAGGCGATGTATTTGCCGTCGGGAGAGTATTGGGGATTCGTATCATATCCCTTGTTTTCTTCCGTGATGTTTTTGGTTTCCTTGGAGGCAAGGTCGTAGATATAAATGTCGGAGTTGGTGGAAATGGCATACGCCAGTCCGGTTTTCTTACGGCATGTATAGGCCACCTTATCAGAAGACGGGCTCCATGCCAGCTGCTCGATACCGCCCCAGGGCTTCATCGGGCTTTCGTATGGCTCTCCCTCAAGAATATCAGTGACATTGCTGATGGCATTGCCGTCGAAATCGGCAACGAATGGATGGGGAGCAGTAGTCACCCATTCGTCCCAATGCTTGTACATCAGGTCGGTAACGATGATGCCGGTGGCTTTAGGAAGGTCCGGATGTTTGTCTGCCGTACTCTTCACGGTCTTTACCTGGGCAATGAAAAGGAGTTTCTTGCCGTCGGGCGAGAAAGAGAACCCTTCGATGTCTCCCTCGTATTGGGTCAGCTGCTTGCGTCCGCTGCCGTCGGGATTCATTTCCCATACCTGGCTGCTGCCGCTTTCGTTGCAAAGGAAGGCAAGCTTCTTGCCGTCCTTGAACCATGTGGGCTGTCCTTCTTGCCAGGCGTCATGCGTTATCTGGGTATTGTCACTACCGTCGGCATTCATGACGAAGACTTCGCTGTTACTCTTGTTCTGGGGCACGCTGTAATAGGATACCGTGTAGGCAATTTGCTTTTCGTCGGGGGATACGGCCACACTGCCGATGCGTCCCATCGCCCAGAGTGCCTCGGGTGTCATACGCTTTCCTTCAATCTTGATGTCCGACCGCTGGATGAGCGTTGCTGCGTCCTGCTGCTGTCCGGCATCTTTTGTGCCTCCGCAAGAGGCCAATGTCATGGCTGCTGACATAAGTAGTAGATTTACTTGTTTCATATATGCTTTTTGTTTCAGTTATTTTAATGCAAAGATACTAAATTTTCCTTCCTTGCCAATTTCCACGTTTGATATATAGCCAGCAGAAAATGAGAATAAAGCTGGAATAAACCATTTCCGAGGTCCAGCAGATGGCCACGTCGAGTTGCAGAATCAGAATAATGTAGGTGATATAGGCTGTGTAGATGACCAGCGTAGCCATCTCCAACCCCCATGCCGTACGCGTGTTGCCGGTTCCGGAAACTGCCTGGAAATAGACATTGGCAGGAACCAGGAACAGATAGGTGGAGCACATCACCCAGAGCGAATGTACGGCAGCGTCCTGCAGGTCGGGTATGTCGGTATAAATTCCCAGAATCAGCTTGGGGAACACCGCGAAAAGCAATGCCAGCGGAAGTACGAAGACGTAGGCTATGCGTACGTGCTGCCGGATGGTGCCTGCCACGCAATCGGAGTGGCCTGCACCGATGAGATTGCTGACCAGTGACCCGCAGGTAGAGGCAAACGCCATGAGTACCATGAACAGTATGCCGGACACGTTGCGGACAATGTTGGTCACTGCCAGCGAGCGCTCTCCCAAATGCTCCACATAAAGGAAGAAAAGGAACCAGGTGGAGAGGGAGAAGAAATTCTGTATCATGGTCCAGAAAGAGACGTTCAGCATCCGTTTCAATACGTCCAGCCGGAACTTAGGAATACGATCCAGCCCGTACTTGCGGCAGTCGATGCGGCTGCGGGTATAGAGGATGAAGAATAACAGCGAAACCAGCTCGGCCAGTGAGGAGCCGATGGCGGCTCCGGCAATGCCGAGCGCTGGGAAACCGAATTTACCGAAAATCAGGATATAGTTGAATACGACATTGCTCAACACCATGACGATGGAGTTCAGTGTCAGTGTCTTGGTCTGGGTGGTTCCCAAGAAAAAGGCACGGAACATGACTGCGCTGAACGAGAAGAAGGCACCGAATACACGCCAATGCAGGTAGCTGGTGGCTGCTTCGTAGATATGTTCCGAAGCGACGATGCGTTTCAGGATAATCGGTGAGAAGCAATAGGATAGCAGGAACATGACTGCCGCCATTCCGACTTGGAAATAGATGCCCTGATAGAACAAGTCACCGATTTCCTTATACTGCCGTTCGCCGTTGCGCCGGGCAATGAGTATCTGTGCCCCGATGCTGAAACCGAAGGCAACCATGAAGATGACCATGTAGAAGACACCGGCGATGGCAGATGCTCCCAGTTCGACTTCGCCCACACGCCCGAGGAAGGCAGTGTCCGTCATACCTATCAGTTGCTCCATAAGGAGGCTGATTAGGATGGGGTAGGCTATAAGCCAGATCTGTTTGTAGGTGTATTTAGTCTGCATAATTTAGAGTCTGTGAATTTTTTCGTTGGTGTAAGGATAAGAAAGCCGGGCAAATGTCATTGTCCGGCTTTCTGCAAAAGAATATCTTGAACGGTAGTCTTACTACTTTTTGTTCTGTCTCTCTTTCATCATCTGTTCCTGCTGTTTCTGCATGGCTTCCAGACGGGCGGCGAAACCGGTTTTCTTCATCTTCTTCGGGTCTTTCTTGTTGGCTTCCAACTGAGCAAGAAGGGCTTCCTCATTGGTTGTCTTGCGCATGATGAGCGTTGTTACCACACTGATTAACGTAGAGATGAAGTAGTAATAGTTCAATCCCGAAGGATAGTCGTTCAATATGAAGAGGAACATGATAGGCATCAGGTATGACATCCACTTCATGGCAGCCATCTGCGGATTGGCACCCGTATCCTGTTGCTGCATCATGTACTTCGTGTTCAATATGTTGGTAACCGTCATCAGCAGGCAGAACAAGCTGAGGTGGCTTCCCAGGAACGGGATATGGAACGGGAAGTTGATGAACGCATCGTAAGTGGAAAGGTCGTCTGCCCACAAGAAGCTCTGCTGGCGGAGTTCAATGGCACTCGGCACGAACATGAACAAGGCCATCAAGATAGGGAACTGTATCAGCATCGGCAGACATCCGCCCATCGGACTGACTCCGTACTGGCTGTAGAGGCCCATCACTTCCTGCTGCTTCTTCATGGCATCTTCCTGCTTGGGGTACTTCTTGTTTATCTCGTCGATTTTCGGTTTCAGTACGCGCATCTTGGCGGATGACATGTAGGTTTTCCACGTTGCGGGGAATACTACAGCTTTTACGATTAACGTCATAAACAACAGTACGATACCCATGCTCAACCCCCAACTGGACAACCAGTCGAAGATGTTGATGGTGAACCATTTGTTTATCCAGCGGATGAGCGGCCAGCCCAGATAGACCAGACGGTTCAGCTCCCACTTCTCGTCACGCCCCTTGTCGAGTGCGGTCAGAGTCTTGTAGTGATTGGGGCCGAAGTAGAAGAACAGCTGGGTAGGTTCCTTGCCGGCAGGGTCGAACTTCGTGCTCATCTCCGCAGAATAGTCCTTAATGTAGCCGCTGCCTTGAGTCTCCATCTTGGAACTCAGTTTGGTCTTTTCAAAGTCGGCATCTGCCAAAAATACTGAAGAGAAGAATTGGTTCTTGAAAGCAATCCAGTCCAGGCGTTCCGGAACTTCCTTTTCGTCGTTCTTGTTGGCGGACAGATAATCGGTACCCTCTCCGGTGATTTTGTAAGTCAGTTCAGCCAGACGGTTCTCGTAGGTGTAACCCTTCTCTATCTGACGGGCACGTTGTGACCACTCGATGTCCACATAATTGTTGGTAGCCGCCAGCTTACCTTCCATATTGACTGCCTGGATAGTAAAGTCTATCAGGTATGTGTCATTGTGCATGCGATATGTAAAGTCGATATAGCTGTTGCTGTCTGCCGACAAACGCATGGTGACGGTACTGTCCGTACGGTTTACTGCGGTGAAATAATAGTCTTCCGTCTGGATAGTCTCTTTCTTGTTGTAAAAGAGGAAATTCATGGAAGCGTCGTTGCCGCTGAACAGTGTGACGGGAGTCGTCTTGTCTTGTCCCATGTATTCCTTCAGCGTGGCCGAAGCTATGCGTCCGCCTTTTGTATCTACGGTTATTTCTGCCAGGTTGTTCTGGATGGTTACCTGCGAGTTGGTTCCTTGACGGGCGTCGAAGAAGAGGGCAGTGGAGTCAACGCTTGCTTCCGCTCCGCTTTCGTTGGCCAGGGCTGCTTCCGCCTTGGCTTTCAAGTCGGCTTCGCGCTGTTGCACCTGGGCTATGGAGTCGTAGTAACGTTGCTGTGCTTCCAACTGCTCCTGGCTGGGACGGCTCAGAAAGCTGAAACCTACTAACAATATCGCTATCAGAACAAGACCTGTGATGGTATTTTTATCCATTCTTTGTTGATTACAAATTACTTATTACAAATTATTTCTTTTCGTTTTCATTTTCGATGGCGGCCTTCACGAATGCTACGAACAGCGGGTGCGGATGCAATACCGTACTGCTGTATTCGGGATGGAACTGGGTACCGACAAACCACTTCAATGCGGGTATTTCGACAATTTCTACCAGATCCGATTCGGGGTTTATACCCACACACTTCATACCTGCTGCTTCGTAGGCCTCCTTGAAGCTGTTGTTGAATTCATAGCGGTGGCGATGACGTTCCTGGATATGCTCGGTACCATATGCCTCGTATGCCTTGCTGCCTTTCTGCAGAACACATTCGTAGGCACCCAGACGCATGGTTCCACCCATATTGGTGATGGACTTCTGCTCTTCCATGATGTCGATGACATTGTGTGGTGTCTTTTCGTCCATCTCGCGTGAGTTGGCATCGGCATAACCCAGTACGTTACGGGCAAATTCGATGGCGATACACTGCATACCCAGACAGATACCGAAGGTGGGGATGTCGTGCGTACGCGCATATTTGATGGCTACGAACTTGCCGGCAACACCGCGTTCGCCGAAGCCTGGACCGATAAGTACGCCTGCCATGCCTTTCAGGGCTTCTGCCACATTCTCGTCAGTCAGCTTTTCACTGTTCACGAAGTCTACCGATACCTTGCGGTCATTGTAGGTTCCTGCTTGTGAAAGGGCCTCGCGGATGGACTTGTAGGCATCCTGCAAGTCATATTTGCCCACCAATGCGATGTGCAGCGGGGCAGTCTCTTCGGCTTTGTGACGGCGTTCGAGGAAAGCGCGCCACGGTCCCAGTCCCGGAGTGTCGCCGACGGGAAGTCCCATTTTCTTCAAAATGGTAACGTCCAGTCCCTGGCTCTGCATCAAGATGGGCACCTCGTAGATGGTAGGCGCGTCGATGCTCTGCACCACGGCATTTTCGTCCACATTGCAGAACAGAGCCACTTTCTTGCGCAGGGTGGTACTCAACTCATGTTCCGTACGCAGTACGAGGACATCGGGTTGGATACCGGCACTTTGCAGTTCCTTTACGGAGTGCTGGGTGGGCTTGGTCTTCAGCTCACCGGCAGCTGCCAGGTAGGGGACATAAGTAAGGTGTACGCACAAGGCGTCTTTTCCCAGTTCCCACTTCAGCTGACGGATGCTTTCCAGATAGGGCAGAGACTCGATGTCACCCACTGTACCGCCAATCTCGGTAATAACAAAGTCGAATTTGTATTTGTTTCCCAGCAGTTTTACATTACGCTTGATTTCGTCTGTAATATGGGGAATAACCTGAATTGTCTTTCCCAGATAGTCACCCCGGCGCTCTTTGTCGATGACGCTTTTGTAGATGCGTCCGGTCGTGATATTGTTGGCCTTGGTGGTCTGGATGCCCAGGAAGCGTTCGTAATGGCCCAAATCGAGGTCGGCTTCGTGGCCATCCACGGTAACGTAGCATTCGCCGTGTTCATAAGGGTTCAGTGTACCCGGGTCGATGTTGATGTACGGGTCAAACTTCTGGATGGTTACCTTGTAACCTCTTGCTTGCAGCAATTTACCGATGGAGGATGAGATGATACCTTTACCTAATGAAGAGGCAACACCACCGGTGACGAAAATATACTTTGTTTCTCCCACAACTATATTATTTTATTAATTGTTTAATCTAATGCCAAGAGCCTATACGGCTTGTCGTTCAGGGTGCGCACTGCTCCCGTCAGTACACGTAGAACTTAAAAAGCGCAAAATTATAAAAAAAAGAGGAAGTAGAGAAAGTTTCGATGAAACAATTATTAAAAAATACGATTTCATCGAAGAAAGTCCTTCTTGCCTTTTTCTTATGGCTTTTCTATGTTTTCTAAACATTTTAAGCTAAATTTGCGCTCGAAACATAGACTTTAGGGCATTATGAAGAATAGACACATTGCATTTTGGTTAATTGCTACGATGATTTCTTCGTCGGTGATGGCACAGAATACGCTGGATACCGCCTCGAAGAACAGTGGACAGGAAACAACTGCCAAAGCCGACACCTTGCCGGATATAATGAAAGAATACATGATTCTGAAATTGAAACCGGAAGGTATGGGGTACAGGCTGGATACTGTTTCCATATTATATGAAAGGTATATCGGAGTGCTGGATTATTTGAATGACCCCACGACTCCGGAGCGTTATATACCTTCCAATCCGAACTACTATAGGTTGTTCCTTCCCCTTACCTATTATTATGCCCCCATGAGACGCCTTTCCAAGGTGGACTGGCATTTCCAGGTGCCTGATACGGTGCCTGCCCTGACGCGCGAGATGTTGCCGTTCGACACACTGAGTTTCACCTCAAAGGACCGAGCCAACAAACTGGTGGACCGTACGCTGCTGAACACGTATGTGAATTGTCCCAATCTGGTTGTAATGACCGAGAAGGAGGTGATGAAAGGGAAGATATTCAAGGATAATATAGAGAAGGAGGTTTCTTCCAAGCCGTCCGTCGTGAAACTGTTTGCACAAGAGAATATGGTGGGAGTGAAGGAGGAAGCCGACGTGATTATCCACAAGCCCAACTGGTGGGTGACGGGTGGAAACGGTTCATTGCAGATTACCCAGAACTATATCTCCGACAACTGGTACAAGGGAGGTGAGAGCACTAACGCCGTGCTTGCCAACCTGCAATTGTTTGCCAACTATAATGACCGTGAAAAGGTGCAGTGGGAAAATCTGCTCGATGCCAAGCTGGGCTTCAGCTCAGCACCTTCCGACGAGTTTCATAACTATCTGGTAAGTACCGACCAACTCCGGCTGTACAGTAAACTGGGTATTCAGGCTGCGTCCAAGTGGTATTATACCATCACGACTGAGTTTAAGACCCAGTTCTGCAATGGCTACAAGGCCAACAGTGAAGAGCTGGTTTCGGCTTTCTTTGCTCCGGCGGACTGGTCAAGCAGTATCGGTATGGACTACAAGTTGAAGAAGCAGAAATTCAGCTTGTCCGTTTTCATGGCTCCGCTGACGTACATGCTGCGCTATGTGGGGAATAAGGGTGTGAATGAAGTGAGTTTCGGTCTTGAGGAGGGCAAGTGCGTGAAGCATAACTTCGGTTCGCAGATACAGCCTACACTTTCGTGGACCATCATTCCTTCCATTACGCTGGATTCCCGCCTGGACTTCCAGACCAGTTATGAGTGGACGCGTATCGAATGGGAAAACACGGTGAACTTTGTGCTGAACCGCTATCTTTCCACCAAGCTCTATGTGCACGCCCGCTATGACGACAGTGCCAAGCCGACGGAAGGGGACAGCTATTTTCAGGTAAAAGAATTGCTCAGTTTCGGTATCAATTATAAATGGTAAATAAACAAATGGTCTGTTCGGAGTGAACAGATTATCTGTTTTGGTTAGTCAGACGGTCTGTTTTTCCTTGACAGACCGTCTGTTTTTTGTCTTTTTGTAGTCTGTGGCAGGTGAAAAAACATAAAAACATAGAAAAAGCACGTTTACGAACACAGAAAATGCATAGGAAAGGTTTGCAGTTCACAAATAATGCGTAAATTTGCCGCGATTTGTAATGCACACTTTGCAAAATGGCGAATACTATAAAACATCAAGGTATTGTGGAAAACATAAACGGTTCTCATCTCCAAGTGAGAATCATCCAGACTTCAGCGTGCGCTTCGTGTAGTGTCAAGGGGCATTGTACCTCTGCGGATACGAAAGAGAAACTTGTCGATGTGGCCGATGCCAATGCCGCATCCTACCAGCCCGGTGACCGTGTATGGGTGACGGGCGAACTTTCAATGGGAGTGATGGCAGTTCTGTTTGCCTTTATATTTCCTTTCCTTATTCTGATAATCTCACTGTTTGTCTTTATGGCTATCTGGAATGACGAGCTGCGTTCTGCACTTTGTTCGCTGGCACTTCTTATACCTTATTATTATATATTGTGGCTGAACAAGTCGCGGATGGGTAAGAAGTTCTCATTCTCCGTACGACCGATGAACTAACTAATAATAAAACAAATAATTAATAAACAACTAATTTATGAATGTAATTCTGATTGCAGTGATTTCATTGGGAGTTATAGCGCTGGTATCGGCCGCTATTCTTTACGTGGCTTCCAAGAAATTCGCCGTGTATGAAGATCCGCGGATTGCCCAGGTAGCAGAGGTGCTTCCCCAGGCAAATTGCGGTGGATGTGGTTACCCCGGTTGTAGCGGATTTGCAGATGCTTGCGTAAAGGCAGGTTCGCTGGATGGTAAACTTTGTCCGGTGGGTGGACAGCCCGTCATGACAAAGATTGCCGAGATTCTGGGCTTGGATGCCGCTGCTGCCGAACCTATGGTTGCGGTGGTGAGATGTAATGGAACTTGTGCCAACCGTCCTCGTGTGAACCAATACGATGGCGCCAAGAGTTGTGCCATTGCGGCTTCTCTCTATGGTGGTGAAACGGGTTGTAGTTATGGCTGTCTGGGATGCGGCGACTGTGTGGCTGCCTGCCAGTTCGATGCTATCCACATGAATCCGGAGACCGGACTTCCCGAAGTGGATGAGGAAAAGTGTACGGCTTGTGGAGCTTGTGCCAAGGCTTGTCCGAAATCTATTATTGAAATCCGTCCTCAAGGCAAGAAATCACGTCGTATTTACGTACAGTGTGTAAACAAGGACAAGGGGGCCGTAGCACGCAAGGCTTGTACCGTGGCATGTATCGGTTGCGGCAAGTGTGTGAAGGTTTGTCCGTTCGAGGCTATCACGCTGGAAAACAATCTGGCTTACATTGACCCCAATAAGTGTAAATCCTGTCGCAAGTGCGAGGAAGCTTGTCCGCAAAACACAATCATTGCCCTCAACTTCCCGCCGCGCAAACCGAAGGCTGACGATACAGCTCCCCAAGTAAAGGTTGCAGTTCCTAAAGCTGAGGTTGAGACTCCTAAAGCAGAGGTTTAGACTTCCCAAGTTGAGGTATGAATTAATAAAGTAAATAAACGACTAAAAATACAGAATTGTATGTTGAAGACATTTTCAATTGGTGGAGTCCATCCACACGAAAATAAACTTTCAGCACATCAGCCTATCATCAAGGCAGAGATTCCGGCCAAGGCCGCTATCTTGCTGGGACAGCACATCGGTGCTCCTGCCAAGCCTATCGTTGCCAAAGGTGATGTTGTGAAAGTGGGTACAAAGATTGCCGAGCCCGGCGGTTTTGTATCAGCAGCCATTCATTCGTCTGTCAGCGGGAAAGTCGCTAAGATTGACACGATTGTCGATGCCAGCGGTTACGCCAAGCCTGCTATATTCATTGACGTAGAAGGGGATGAATGGGAAGAATCCATTGACCGTTCCGAAACGTTGGTGAAGGAATGCAGTCTGACCTCCGAGGAAATCGTGAAGAAAATCGCTGATGCCGGTATCGTAGGTCTGGGCGGTGCATGCTTCCCTACGCAGGTCAAGTTGTGTCCTCCTCCTGCATTCAAGGCAGAGTGTGTCATCATCAACGCCGTAGAGTGCGAACCGTATCTGACTGCCGACCATCAGCTGATGCTGGAACATGCGGAAGAAATTATGGTAGGTGTATCCATTCTGATGAAGGCGGTAAAGGTGAACAAGGCATTCATCGGCATTGAGAACAATAAGCCCGATGCCATCCAGCTGATGACGAAGGTTGCTTCCAGCTATGCAGGTATCGAGGTGGTACCCTTGAAGGTACAATATCCGCAGGGTGGTGAAAAGCAGTTGATTGATGCTGTCATCAGTCGCCAGGTTGCAGCCGGTGCGTTGCCTATCTCCACGGGAGCTGTGGTGCAGAATGTGGGTACCGCATTTGCCGTTTACCAGGCCGTACAGAAGAACAAACCTCTGTTTGAGCGTGTCATTACCGTGACCGGTAAGTCGTTGGCAAAGCCGTCCAATTTCCTGGCACGTATCGGTACGCCGATGAAGCAGCTGATTGAAGCTTGCGGCGGTTTGCCCGAAGATACGGGTAAGATTATCGGCGGTGGCCCGATGATGGGTAAAGCTCTGGTAAATACGGATGTACCGACAGCCAAAGGAAGCTCCGGTATTCTGATTATGAACGAGAAGGAAGCCAAGCGCGGCGAAGTACAGCCTTGTATCCGTTGTGCCAAGTGCGTGGGAGCCTGCCCGATGGGGTTGGAGCCGTATCTGCTGGCTACCGTTTCGGCCCACGGAGATTTTGAAAGAGTAGAGAAAGAAGACATTATGTCGTGTATAGAATGCGGTTCATGCCAGTTCACTTGTCCTTCCAACCGTCCGATGCTGGATTATATCCGCTTGGGTAAGGGTAAGGTAGGAGCGATGATCCGTGCACGTCAAGCTAAAAAATAACGAAGTATGAATAAATTAATCGTATCCCTTTCGCCCCACGTTCACGGCGGTGACAGCGTGAAGAAGAATATGTACGGTGTGCTTATCGCATTGATTCCGGCATTCCTCGTTTCGCTTTACTTTTTCGGACTGGGTGCGCTGATTGTTACGGCAACTTCCGTAGCAGCCTGCTTGTTCTTTGAATGGGCCATCGGCAAATTCCTCATGAAAAAAGAGACCACAACCATCACCGACGGCTCTGCCATCATTACCGGTGTGTTGCTGGCCTTTAACCTGCCTTCCAACCTGCCCATCTGGATTATCATCCTTGGTGCCTTGTTTGCCATCGGGGTAGGCAAGATGTCCTTCGGAGGTTTGGGTTGCAATCCCTTTAACCCTGCACTGGCAGGACGTGTATTCCTGTTGCTTTCATTCCCCGTGCAGATGACGACATGGCCGGCTGTAGGCCAGTTGACAGCCTATACGGATGCCACGACGGCTGCTACGCCGCTGGCTATTATGAAAGGTGTCATCAATGGTGCTCCGGGCATGTCCCTGAGCGACCTTCCGGGAGCTTTCGACCTTCTGATAGGTAATAATGGAGGATGTCTCGGTGAGGTGAGTGCTTTGGCGCTGCTGCTTGGTTTGTTCTACATGTTGTGGAAGAAAATCATCACCTGGCACATTCCGGTATCTATTCTGGTGACGGTATTCGTGTTCTCCGGTATCATGTATCTGGTCAATCCGGAACTTTATGTATCCCCGGTCGTACAGTTGTTGTCCGGTGGTCTGATGCTGGGTGCTGTCTTTATGGCTACGGACTACGTGACTTCTCCGATGAGCCACAAAGGTATGCTGATTTATGGTGTTTGCATCGGCCTACTGACTGTCATCATCCGTCTGTTCGGTGCATATCCGGAGGGTATGTCGTTTGCCATTCTGATTATGAATGCGTTCACTCCGCTCATCAACACCTATGTTAAACCTAAACGCTTTGGGGAGGTAGCGAAGAAGAAATGAAAAAGTTAGAATCATCCTTGAAGAATATGTTGCTGGTACTTACGGGCGTTACCGCAATCTCCGTAGCGTTGCTGGCTTATGTAAACGAATTGACGAAGGAGCCCATTGCGCAGGCCAATGCAAAGACCTTGAGCGATGCCGTAAGTGCGGTGGTTCCGGGCTTCGACAATGACCCCATTGCCGAGAAGAAGATGCAGGAAGTAAACGGAGTACAGTATTCTGTATATCCTGCCACCAAAGGTGGAGAATATATCGGAGCTGCTGTGGAAGCTGTTGCCATGGGTTTTGGCGGTGAGCTGAAAGTGTTGGTCGGTTTCGATGCTGAAGGCAAAATCATCGACTACTCCTTGTTGTCGCATGTGGAAACTCCGGGGTTGGGTTCCAAGGCTGCCGACTGGTTCAAGAAAGGCAATAAAGGTGACATCACCGGCATGAATCCGGGTGAAGCTGCATTGACAGTGAGCAAGGACGGTGGTAAAGTAGATGCCATTACAGCGTCTACCATCACCTCACGTGCTTTTTTGAATGCAGTGAATGCGGCTTATGCTGCCTATGCCGGTCAGGAAACTGCCGACGGCACTACCGGCGCTACTCAAAAGAATGTTGAACAACCTGCTGATTCCGCAGCTCCCGAAGCTGTGGATACACTCAGCGCTAAATAAGAAAGGAGTAGAAGATATGAATAATTTTAAAGTTATGATGAACGGGATTATCAAAGAGAATCCTACGTTTGTACTCCTGCTGGGTATGTGTCCTACACTGGGTACCACTTCCTCTGCCATTAACGGTATGGGTATGGGACTGGCTACAATGTTCGTGCTGATATGTTCCAATGTGGTGATTTCTGCCATCAAGAATCTGATTCCCGATATGGTGCGTATCCCTTCATTCATTGTAGTCATAGCATCATTTGTGACACTGTTGCAGATGATAATGCAAGCTTACGTTCCTGCATTGTACGCCACACTGGGCCTGTTCATTCCGCTGATTGTTGTAAACTGTATCGTATTGGGACGTGCCGAGGCATTTGCTGCCAAAAACAATCCGGTGGCTTCCTTGTTCGACGGTCTGGGCATGGGCTTGGGCTTTACCATTGCACTGACATTACTGGGTGCCGTGCGTGAGTTCCTGGGAACCGGCAAGATATTCAACTTGAGTATCCTTCCTGAAGAATACGGCATGTTGGTATTTGTCCTTGCTCCGGGTGCATTCATCGCATTGGGCTATCTCATTGCTTTAATCAACAGTATGAAGAAGAATTAATAATGAAAAATTAAAAATGAAAAAATTGAGAACGTATCGGCGGTAGGCTGCCGGGCTTTTAATTTTTAGTTTTTAATTCTTAATTTAATGATTATGGAATATATATTGATATTTATCTCGGCAATCTTTGTAAACAACATCGTATTGTCGCAATTCTTGGGAATTTGCCCGTTCTTGGGGGTTTCCAAGAAAGTGGAGACTGCATTGGGCATGTCGGCAGCGGTGGCATTCGTGCTCACCATCGCCACTATCGTGACATTCCTTATTCAGAAGTATGTGCTCGACGCTTTTGATTTGGGCTATTTGCAGACTATTACCTTTATCTTGGTGATTGCCGCATTGGTGCAGATGGTAGAGATTATCCTGAAGAAAGTTTCTCCTTCTCTGTATCAGGCCTTGGGCGTGTTCCTGCCGTTGATTACTACCAACTGCTGTATTCTCGGTGTGGCTATCCTTGTTATCCAAAAAGATTATGATTTGCTGACGGGAGTGGTTTATGCATTCTCCACGGCACTTGGTTTCGGCTTGGCACTGACACTGTTTGCAGGCCTGCGCGAGCAAATGAGCCTGGTTAGTGTACCGAAAGGTATGCAGGGTACTCCGATAGCTTTGATTACTGCCGGACTGCTGGCAATGGCATTCATGGGCTTTTCGGGGGTTGTGAAGATTTAAAGAAGAAAAAACGGAAATAAAGTGGAAGGGGGATAAACTAAAATTTATCCCCCTTTTTCTGTTTTTATTAATTTATTTCCTTACATTTGTGGCGTATTGATAACCTAAAAGCTAAATTATCTATATTTAATATGAAAGGGAAAATCTTAGTTACGGGTGGAACCGGTTATATTGGTTCTCACACGGTGGTGGAACTTCAAAACGCAGGTTATGAAGTTGTTATTATTGATAATTTGTCAAACTCCAGCGCAGATGTTGTAGATAACATAGAGAAGGTATCGGGCATCCGCCCTGCATTCGAGGAATTGGATTGCTTGGATTATGCCGGTCTTGACGCTGTGTTTACCAAATATAAAGGCATTAAAGCCATCATTCACTTTGCGGCCAGCAAGGCTGTGGGTGAATCTGTCCAGAAACCGTTGCTTTACTATCGTAATAACCTGGTTTCACTGATAAACCTGCTGGAATTGATGCCGAAGCATGGAGTGGAAGGTATCGTATTCTCTTCTTCCTGCACAGTTTACGGCCAGCCGGACGAACTTCCGGTAACGGAAAAGGCACCTATTAAGAAAGCTGAGTCTCCGTATGGAAACACGAAGCAAATCAATGAAGAGATTGTACGTGATACGGTTGCTTCCGGTGCTCCGATAAACGCCATCTTGTTGCGTTACTTCAACCCGATAGGTGCACACCCCACAGCATTGCTGGGAGAGTTGCCTAACGGTGTACCGCAGAACTTGATTCCTTATCTTACCCAGACCGCTATCGGCATCCGTGAGAAACTGAGCGTGTTTGGTGACGATTATGATACTCCCGACGGTTCTTGTATCCGCGACTTCATCAATGTAGTCGATTTGGCCAAAGCACACGTAGTGGCTATCCGCCGTATCTTGGAGAACAAGCAGAAGGAAAAAGTGGAAGTATTCAATATCGGTACAGGTCGTGGACTTTCCGTATTGGAACTGATTAATGCTTTCGAAAAGGCTACCGGTGTAAAACTGAACTATCAGATAGTAGGGCGGCGTGCCGGTGATATTGAGAAGGTATGGGCAAACCCGGAATTGGCAAACAATGAACTGGGTTGGAAGGCAGAAACAAGTATTGAAGATACTTTACTTTCTGCATGGAAATGGCAGTTGAAGCTTCGTGAAAGAGGTATTCAATGACAAACTTTGAATTTGTGTTTTTTAACAAATAGGCAATAAACAAATGCCTCCCCGCATTTGTTTATAATGTGCAAATCAGCCTGAAGCTGTTTATGTATATGTGAATATCCGTAACTAGTACGTATGCCTCCCCGGCATAGACAGGTAAGATTGCATAGTAGTTTTGTCGTGTTTTATTTTGTGTTTGTGTTGTGAATAAGCCTTGTCGAGAGACAAGGCTTATTTTTTGTATATTATATACAGAATCTCTGTTGTCAATTCAGTGTTTTTTCATAAGATGGGTAGGCAATTCCTTTTTCTTACTAATTGTTAACTGACGTTATCATGTCTGTAACAATTTGTTCCAATTGTAGTATTAATCGTTCAAAATAGTCTTTTTTGTTCAAAAAATGCTATACACGGTAACAACTACATGCAAATTGTTTATACATTTGCGTTGTTGTTTATGTAACTATTGGGATGAACAAACCATAGCTGACAAACGTTAATAGGTACGAGTACATAGCTGATGAAAGATGCGACTTGGCTGACTTGTTAATGAGGATACACGCGACTTACAACTTAGTATTGGGAAAAATAATTAAGGAAATATAGAATAAAAAGATTGCTTATGTCACAGATTGTCGGACATATCTCACAGGTAATCGGGCCTGTAGTAGACGTCTATTTCGAAGGAACGGAGGCAGAAATGATGTTGCCGAGTATTCACGACGCACTGGAAATAAAAAGGTCGAACGGCAAAAGACTGATTGTAGAGGTACAGCAGCACATTGGTGAAAACACGGTGCGTACTGTTGCTATGGACAGTACGGACGGCCTGCAGAGAGGAATGACAGTGCATCCGCTGGGAGGCCCCATCACCATGCCGATAGGTACACAAATCAAAGGCCGCCTGATGAACGTAGTGGGCGACTCTATCGACGGCATGAAGGAGTTGGACCGTACCGGTGCTTATCCCATCCATCGCGACCCCCCTAAGTTTGAAGATTTGACTACCGTACAAGAGGTGCTTTATACAGGCATCAAAGTTATTGACTTGCTGGAACCATATAGCAAGGGCGGTAAAATCGGTCTGTTTGGTGGCGCCGGTGTAGGCAAGACGGTGCTTATCCAAGAGCTCATTAATAATATTGCGAAGAAGCAGCACGGCTTCTCTGTGTTTGCCGGTGTAGGAGAACGTACACGTGAAGGCAACGACCTGCTGAGAGAAATGATTGAATCCGGCGTTATCCGTTACGGAGAAGAATTCAAGAAAGGTATGGAGGAAGGCCATTGGGATTTGTCCAAAGTAGATTATGACGAAGTGGCCAAATCACAAGTGTCTTTGATATTCGGTCAGATGAACGAACCTCCCGGTGCGCGTCAGTCCGTGGCATTGTCTGGGTTGACGGTGGCCGAGTCCTTCCGTGACATGGGAGCGGAGACGGACGGTCCGCGTGACATTCTGTTCTTCATTGATAATATCTTCCGTTTCACCCAAGCCGGTTCCGAGGTTTCGGCCTTGCTGGGCCGTATGCCTTCTGCCGTAGGCTATCAGCCGACACTGGCAACGGAAATGGGTGCCATGCAGGAGCGTATTACCTCTACAAGAAACGGCTCCATCACTTCCGTGCAGGCTGTATATGTGCCTGCCGATGACTTGACGGACCCGGCACCTGCCACAACGTTTACCCACCTCGATGCCACCACGGTGTTGAGTCGTAAGATTACTGAACTTGGTATTTATCCTGCTGTGGACCCGTTGGAATCTACTTCACGCATTCTCGACCCACACATCGTGGGGGTAGAACACTACGAAGTGGCACAACGTGTAAAACAAATATTGCAGCGCAACAAGGAATTGCAAGACATTATCTCCATCCTTGGTATGGAGGAACTCTCTGATGCCGACCGTACGTTGGTGAACCGTGCACGTCGTGTGCAGCGTTTCCTTTCACAGCCGTTTGCCGTTGCCGAGCAGTTTACGGGTGTCCCAGGTACAATGGTTTCCATTGAGGACACTATCAAAGGCTTCAAGATGATTCTTGACGGAGAGGTGGACTACCTGCCCGAACCTGCTTTCTTGAATGTGGGAACCATTGAAGAAGCCATTGAGAAGGGTAAGAAACTACTGGAGCAGGCAGGGGGAAAAACGATTAAAAATTAAAAGTCTGGGAGCTTTGATGATGAAAAAGTTGCATTTGAATATTGTTTCACCGGAGAAGGAACTCTTCAACGGGGAAGTGGAAAGTGTTACATTGCCGGGCACTATGGGCTCTTTTTCTATCCTGCCGCAGCATGCACCGATTGTATCATCGTTGGGAACGGGGAAATTGATTTACGCAACGGACGGTGAGGAACATGAGTTGGATATTCAAAGCGGATTCGTGGAGATGAGTAACGGAAGGGTTGCCGTCTGTATAGAACAGCAATAGGCTATTAAAAAATTAAAAATTAAAAAATAGAGGTTGTTAGCGTGACTATTACTAAGAGAAACTACTTATTGCATACAGCGCTCTTGACGGTATTGATAGGAATTGTAGGCGGTTGGGCGTATTTTTCGATAAATCCGCATCACTATTTCGGCGGTTATCCGCTGATTCCGCTTTTCTTCTTTGTTTTCGGAGTATTCATGATTAATATGACCGAAAGCTGCCGTCACCGGATGCCGGGACGAATGTTGCAGATTTATCTGCTGATGCGTGTGATGAGAATGCTGGTCTCCATGATTGTGATGCTGGTTTATTGCGTTGCAGTACGTGAGGAAGCCAGGGCGTTTCTGTTGACGTTTATAGCCAACTATCTGATATATTTGATTTATGATTCCTGGTTCTTCTTCACTTTTGAGGCGAACCGGAAACTGAAAAAGAAAAGTAACAATGAAAAGATTGCGTAACATACTGACTGTAGTTCTGCTGGCACTGGGCATGTTGCTACCTGCCACGGTGCGGGCCGAGAATACGGTGGACGTGAAGGAGATTGTCTTCGGGCATATCGGCGATTCTTACGAATGGCACATCACGACGTGGGGCGAAACTCACGTTACGATTCCCTTGCCGGTAATTGTGCATAGCTCTACCACCGGATGGCATGCCTTTCTATCCTCACGTCTAGAGGAGAACGGTGGAAGTTATGAAGGCTTTTCCATCGCTCCCGCAGGAAGCAAGTACGAAGGCAAGCTGGTGGAGTATGATGCCACCGGAAACGAAATACGCCCGTTGGACATCTCCATCACGAAGGTGACACTGGCTTTGCTCATCAACAGCGCATTGCTGCTTCTCATCATTTTGAGTGTGGCGCACTGGTATCGCAAGCACCCGCAGGGAAGTGCCGCTCCCGGTGGTTTCATCGGGTTTATGGAGATGTTTATCATGATGGTGAACGATGATATTATAAAGAGCTGTGTCGGTCCGAAGTACCGTAAATTCGCACCTTACTTGCTGACGGCCTTCTTCTTTATTTTCATCAACAACATTATGGGGCTGATTCCTTTCTTTCCCGGAGGGGCCAACGTGACGGGAAATATAGCCATTACGATGGTATTGGCCATCTGTACTTTCTTGGCCGTGAATATCTTTGGAACCAAGACTTATTGGAAAGATATCTTTTGGCCGGATGTGCCCTGGTGGCTGAAGGTACCGGTCCCCATGATGCCGTTTATCGAGTTCTTCGGTATTTTCACCAAACCGTTTGCTTTGATGATACGTCTTTTTGCCAATATGCTGGCAGGGCACATGGCAATGCTGGTGCTTACCTGCCTGATATTCATCTCGGCCAGTATGGGACCTGCTTTGAACGGAACGCTGACCGTGGCATCGGTGTTGTTCAATATCTTTATGAATGCACTTGAGTTGTTGGTTGCCTTTATCCAGGCATATGTGTTCACCATGCTGTCAGCCGTGTTCATCGGTCTGGCGCAGGAAGAGCATAAGGAGAAGGCGGTGAAGTGATACGATTATTGGGAATATAAATATTAATAAAAATAACCATTTAAAAACTGAAAGTTATGTTACTATCTGTATTATTGCAAGCTGCTGCGGCAGGTGTGGGAGTTAGTAAACTGGGTGCAGCCATTGGTGCTGGTTTGGCTGTTATTGGTGCTGGTGTAGGTATTGGTAAAATCGGCGGTTCTGCTATGGAGGCCATTGCCCGCCAGCCGGAAGCATCCGGAGATATCCGTATGAACATGATTATTGCCGCTGCCTTGATTGAAGGTGTTGCTTTGTTGGCAGTAGTTGTGTGTTTATTGGTATTCTTTTTATAATGTACAATCTACCATTTACCATTTACAATTTGTCCGTGCAGCATCACCGCGCAGCCAAATTGTAAATCGTAAATTGTCAAATAGTAAATAAAATTATGTCATTGTTATTACCCGATAGTGGTCTGCTGTTCTGGATGCTCCTTTCATTCGGTGTGGTGTTTGTGGTGCTTGCCAAGTACGGTTTTCCCGTTATCACCAAGATGGTGGAAGGTCGCAAGACCTACATCGACCAGTCTTTGGAAGTGGCACGCGAAGCAAATGCCCAGCTCTCCAAACTGAAAGAGGAGAGTGAAGCGTTGATTGCTGCTGCCAACAAAGAACAAGGACGTATTCTGCGGGAGGCGATGCATGAGCGTGACAAGATTATCGTCGAAGCACGCAAGCAGGCGGAAGCCGCCGCGCAGAAGGAGCTGGACGAAGTTAAAAAGCAGATACAGCAAGAGAAGGAAGAGGCCATCCGCGATATTCGCCGCCAGGTGGCAGTCTTGTCCGTAGATATAGCCGAGAAAATTATCCGCAAGAATCTGGACGAGAAACATGAGCAGATGGAGATGATAGACCGGATGCTGGATGAAGTGCTGGCCGCAAGTAAAAACAATTAATTCTCAAAGAAATGGATATAGGAATCGTTTCGATGCGTTATGCGAAAGCATTGATGGAATATGCCAAGAGCATGGGGGCAGAAGATACTCTGTACAAGGAGTTTTGTATGCTCGACCGTAGCTTCAGGAAACATCCGGATTTGCGCATGGCATTGGAAAACCCCATCCTGACGATACGTGAGAAGTTAACACTTATCTGTACCGCTGCTGTGGGGGATGCTCCTGCGGGCCGTGAGTTTGCGCGTTTCATGACCCTGGTGTTGAAGAACCGGCGGGAAAACTTTCTCCAGTACATCTGCCTGAGTTTTCTGGATTTGTACCGGAAAGACAAGCATATCGGTGTAGGAAAGCTGATAACAGCCGTTCCCGTCAGCCAGGAAGTGCGGGAGCGCATCCATGACAGTGCTTCCTCCCTGCTGCATGCCAGCATGGAGCTGCAGACTGAAGTGGATCCCTCCATTGAAGGTGGTTTTATCTTCGACATCAACGACTTCCGTCTGGATGCCAGTATTGCTACGCAGCTTAAGAAAGTGAAACAGCAGTTCATTGATAAGAATAGAAGAATCGTGTGATTTACGATTTGACAATTTACAATTTACTTATTTAATAGTCTTGTGATGCGTAAGTTGTAGAGGTCAAACAGTATATGATTCGGGTTCTTTCAAATAGTAAATAGTAAATTGTAAAATAGTAAATACTAAGATGTTGTCTGAAAATATAAAAGTAAGCGAAGTCTCCGATATTCTCCGCAAGCAACTGGAAGGGATTGACACCCGCGTACAGTTGGACGAGATTGGCACGGTACTGCAAGTCAGTGACGGTGTAGCCCGTATCTATGGGTTGCGCAATGCCGAAGCCAACGAGTTGTTGGAGTTCGACAACGGCATCAAGGCCATTGTGATGAACCTCGAAGAGGATAATGTGGGTGCTGTGTTGCTTGGCCCTACGGATAAAATCAAGGAAGGCTTCATTGTAAAGCGTACCAAGCGTATTGCTTCCATCATGGTGGGAGAGGGTATGCTGGGCCGTGTAATAGACCCTCTGGGTGCGCCGCTCGATGGCAAAGGACTGATAGGCGGAGAACTTTATGAAATGCCGCTGGAACGCAAGGCGCCGGGAGTTATCTTCCGTCAGCCGGTGAATCAGCCGCTACAGACCGGTCTGAAGGCTGTGGATGCCATGATACCTATCGGCCGTGGACAGCGTGAGCTGATTATCGGTGACCGCCAGACCGGTAAGACGGCCATTGCCATCGATACCATCATCAACCAGCGTGCCAATTTTGATGCTGGTGATCCGGTATATTGCATTTATGTAGCCATTGGCCAGAAAGGTTCTACCGTTGCCTCTATCGTGAATACCCTGCACCAGTACGGTGCGATGGACTATACCATTGTGGTGGCTGCTACGGCGGGAGACCCGGCTGCATTGCAGTATTACGCTCCCTTTGCAGGGGCTGCCATCGGAGAGTATTTCCGTGATACCGGCCGTCATGCGCTGGTGGTCTATGACGACTTGTCCAAGCAGGCGGTGGCCTATCGTGAAGTGTCTCTGATTCTGCGCCGTCCGTCAGGACGTGAGGCCTATCCGGGTGATATCTTCTATCTGCACTCCCGTTTGTTGGAACGTGCGGCGAAGATTATCAGCCAGGAGGAAGTGGCACGCGAGATGAACGACCTGCCGGACAGTCTGAAAGGCAAGGTGAAAGGTGGCGGTTCGCTGACTGCATTGCCCATTATCGAAACTCAGGCAGGAGACGTGTCTGCCTATATCCCAACGAATGTGATTTCAATCACTGACGGGCAGATATTCCTTGATACGAACCTCTTCAACCAGGGTAACCGTCCGGCCATTGACGTGGGTATCTCTGTGAGCCGTGTGGGTGGTAATGCCCAAGTCAAGGCTATGAAGAAGGTGGCAGGTACATTAAAGATTGACCAGGCACAGTACCGGGAGCTGGAAGCGTTTACCAAGTTCAGTGGCGATATGGACCCCGTGACGGCATTGACCATCGACAAGGGACAGAAGAATACACGCCTGCTGGTACAGCCCCAATACAGCCCGATGCCGGTAGAAAAGCAGATTGCCATTCTTTATTGCGGCACGCACGGCTTGTTGAGGAATGTTCCTTTGGACAAGGTCAGCGAGTTTGAACGCAACTTCCTTGAGTCTCTTGAGATGAACTATCGCATGGAGGTACTCGACGTTTTAAAGACGGGTGCCATCAATGACGATGTCTGCAAGAAGATTGAGGAGACGGCAGAGGCGGTTGCAAGGCAATTCATGTAAATAGTGATTAGCGTTTAGTGATAAGTGATTTTGTTGATATATCCGGCAATCCAACTACACCGTATATGCAATATAATCCCTAATCCCTAATCCTTAATCCTTAATCCTTAATTATCATGTCTTCACTGAAAGAGGTAAAAAATAGAATAAGCTCCGTCAAGAGTACACGCCAGATAACATCGGCTATGAAGATGGTGGCATCTGCCAAACTGCATAAGGCGCAGGGGCGGATTGAGAATATGCTGCCTTATCAACGGAAGCTGAATGAGATTCTGACGAACTTTCTGCGTACGGATGCTTCTTTCGAGTCGCCCTATACCGAGAAAAGACCCGTGACAAGGGTAGCGGTCGTGGCGTTTTCGTCCAATAGTTCCTTGTGCGGTGCATTCAACTCGAATGTGGCGAAGATGCTGGAACGGACTTTGGAAGATTACCAGTCGCTGGGCAAGGAGAATATTCTGATATATCCCGTTGGGAGAAAGGTGGAGGAAGCCGTCAAGAAAATGGGATATGTGCCGCAAGGCAGCTACCAGGTGATGGCAGACAAGCCTTCGTACGTTGAAGCGTATGAGCTGGCAGAGAAGTTGATGCATGAGTTTGTGGAAAAGCAGATTGACCATGTGGAGCTGATTTACCATCACTTCAAATCGATGGGTTCGCAGGTGCTGCTCCGCGAGAATTATCTGCCCATTGACCTGACGCAAGTAGCGCAGGAGGCGGCAGAAGATGTACCGGAGGATGCCCGCAGTTTTAATAATGATTACATTGTGGAACCTTCCGTCGGCGAACTGATAGCGGAACTTCTGCCAAAAGTGTTGAGTCAGAAGATATTTACCGTGCTTCTCGATTCCAATACTTCGGAACATGCTGCCCGTATGCTAGCCATGCAGACGGCGACAGATAATGCCAACGAGTTGATTCAAGATTTGACGAAACAGTATAACAAGAGCCGTCAGCAGGCCATTACGAATGAGCTGCTCGATATTATCGGCGGTAGCTTGAAATAGCCCGGATCGCCCCGTAAAGGGCTTGTTCAGGCTGGGTACAAATAAATGGAATAATAGGACAAGGATAACGAAATAAGCGTTATCTTTGTCCTATTATCATATATGGCTACTGATGAAATCCGTATCATTCTGAGAGAGAGCGGATTGGTTGAATAATAAACATATCAATGGAGAATAATCCCGAAATAGCGCTTGCATGGCAATTCATTGAAAACACAGGCACTCATCTTTTTTTGACCGGCAAGGCAGGTACCGGTAAGACAACTTTCCTGCGAAAACTGAGGGCGGAGAGTCCGAAACGGATGATTGTACTTGCACCGACGGGAATTGCCGCTATCAATGCAGGCGGTGTCACCATCCACTCCTTTTTCCAAGTACCTTTTGCTCCTTATGTGCCCGAAAGCTCATTCAGCGCAGATGGCAAGGCAACCTACCGTTTTCGTTACGGGAAAGAGAAAATTAACATTATACGCAGCATAGATTTATTGGTCATCGATGAAATCAGTATGGTCCGTGCCGACTTGCTCGATTCGGTGGATGCCGTCTTGAGGCGGTTCCGCGACCGGAACAAACCCTTTGGCGGCGTGCAACTGCTGATGATTGGCGACTTACAGCAGCTGTCTCCCGTAGTGAAAGACGATGAGTGGCAGATGCTGCGCAAATACTATGACACGCCTTATTTCTTCTCCAGCCAGGCCTTGAAGCAGACGGAATATTGCACCATAGAACTAAAGAAAGTCTATCGGCAGAACGATGGGACTTTTCTTGAATTACTGAACCGCATTCGCGAAAACCGTTGTGACGGGCAAGTGCTGGAAGCCTTGAACCGCCGGTATATTCCCAATTTCGTACCAGATAAAGAAGAAGGATACATCCGCCTGGTGACCCACAATTATCAGGCCCAACGGATTAATGACCATGAGCTGGAACAACTTCCGGGACGCTCGTATGCCTTTCGTGCCAAGATTGACGGAAAGTTTCCCGAATATTCCTATCCCACGGATGAAGTACTGGAACTGAAACGCGGTGCCCAGGTAATGTTTGTGAAGAACGACACCTCCGGTGAGCACCGTTACTACAATGGCATGATTGGAGAGGTGACAGCCGTGTCGGCAGATGGAATTGAAGTGCGCAGTAAGGGAAGCGACGCTACCTTCTTACTTCAAGAGGAAGAGTGGACGAATGCCAAATACGTGCTTGATGAGGAAACCAAGGAGATTACAGAAGATATTGAAGGAACATTCCGGCAATATCCGCTGAAGCTGGCGTGGGCGATTACCATTCACAAAAGCCAGGGACTGACGTTTGAACGTGCCGTGATTGATGCCAGTGCCTCCTTTGCGCATGGGCAGACCTATGTGGCTCTGAGCCGCTGCAAGACATTGGAGGGAGTGGTGCTCAGTGCCCCGCTTTCTGCAAAGGCCGTTATCAGTGACCATGCAGTAGATACCTTCACGATGGAGGCACGGAGAAACGAGCCGGACGAGAAACGCTTCCGTTCCTTGCAGCAGACCTATTTCCTGGAACTGCTGTCGGGCTTGTTCGATTTCCAGCCCATGGAGCAGGCTTTGCGGCGGTATGTGCGGCTGATAGACGAACACTTGTACAAGCTCTTTCCCAAGCAACTCGCAGCCTGTAAGGAGGAAATGGAACGTTTTCACGACAAAGTGACGAAAGTAGCCCAGAAGTTCAGTATCCAGTATACCCGCCTGATTGATACTGCGCAGGACTATGCAGCCGACCCGACTTTGCAGGGGCGCATACACTCTGCCGCCACTTATTTTCAAGAGCAGTTGCAACCGCTGGATGCGGTGATGGCGAGTACGGTAACTTCTGATAATAAAGAGTTGAAGAAGAAGCTCCGGGATGCCATGGAGGAGCTGGAGGAAGTGTTTGACTTGAAGACTGATTTGCTGGATTATGTGCTGGAGAATGGTTTTCATGTGGCAGGATACTTGAAGCAGAAAGCACTGCTTTCCATTGATGATTCGGCTTCGCAGAAGGGTAAAGGCAAAGGGAGAAGTGCTTCTGCCAAAGAAGGGCAGGGAAGCAGTAAGCAGGCTGATAAAGAGAAACGTCCGCGTGAGCGGAAACGCGATGCTGCGGCTGTTGAAGTACCCACGGATGTGCTGCATCCGGAACTTTACAACCGCTTGGTAGCATGGCGCAATGCAGAAGCTTCCGCATTAGGGCTGCCCGTATACACCGTCATTCAGCAGAAGGCAATTCTAGGCATCAGCAATCTGCTTCCTTCGGATAAGGCCATGCTTGTACGCATTCCGTATTTCGGAAAAAAAGGGGTGGAGAAATATGGAGATGTGATTCTGGAGATGGTACGTGTGTATCGCAAAGAGAAAGGACTGGCAGAGCCGGAGTTGCTGTAGTCGAATCTCCTGCCATCCGCACCTGCATTATTTACCATCCGAACATCAGCTTTATTCCTTCCTCCAGCGTATACGGTTGATACCCCAGTTCCCGGTGTGCCTTTTCTATACTCAGCCCGCTGAAACGGGGACGTGGTGTCTTTTCGTTCATCTCCTTCGTGGTGACGGGACGGATGAGCGAGCGATTCAGCCCCAATACGTCCGCTACCCGATAAGCGATGTCTGCAATGGTCAGGCACTCGCTGCCACAGAGATGATAGATACCGTTTTGCGGATGACTTATCAGCTTCTCCACTCCTTGCGACACGTCTCCCACGAAGGTGGGCGTACGCCATTGGTCGGATACGACGAACACTTCCTCATTGTTCCTTAATCTGTTTGCCACCAGTTGGAGCACATTTCCATGCTGTCCGGGCAGGGCGGCACCGTACACCACCACTACGCGCACGATGGCATAATCCCTGCAAACGGCAGCGATACGTTTCTCACCTTCCAGTTTGGTGTAGCCGTAATAATTAACGGGAGCGGGAATATCCTCCTCCGTATAGGGTCGGTCCGTATCACCACCGAAAACGAAGTCGGTGGAAAGATGGATAAAACGGCTGCCTCCCGCCTCACAGCATTCTGCCAGATGCTCCACGGCAGTAATGTTGACGGCATCCGCTTCTGCATGGTGCGTTTCGCAATAATCGGGGACGGAGAGGGCGGAGGTATTGATTACAACATCCGGCTGTACTTCCTGGAAAAGCTTTTCCACCGCCTGGCGGTTGCATATATCCGTGCGGATAAAGCGATAGTTGCCCGAATGGGGACAAATGTCGTCGTGCAGGGAACAGCCCGTTGTCTGGTAAGACAAGTTGCGGGACAAATCATCCAGGATGCGTCTGCCGGTAAAACCGTTGGCGCCTATCACCAGTATTTTCTTTCTTGTCATTGATTCTGTTGTTAAGTGATGGGCATCAATAGGGCACGTGTCTGCCCTGCTGTACCTCGATGCGTATGCCAAAGGCTCCGTTGGCTGATTTCAGCTCGAACGCCCCTTTGAAATTGTTCTTTTCCCAAGGCAGTGCGGAAGGGTTGGGCACTTTCCAGCCGTCCTTGTCATATTCGCCGTACGTATGGATGCGCATGCCGTTCTTCAAAGTGAAACTTCCCATTTGCAGGTTGTCGGTAGAGCCCCAGAAGCCCGTCAGTCCGAAGGGGTTTGAACTGAAATACCGGGAGTTGCTGAGTGAGAATATGTTCGAAAGGCCTTGTGAATAAGTCACGTTCGGGTTCAACCGGAAGATGCGGCTGTAGTCCTTGCTGGCATCCGGTATCTCCAAGGTGAATTTGGGAAGAGTGGGGGCAGACAGATTCATCAGCCCCATATCCAGCAGGAAGCCGTCGTAATTCTTCACGTCCGGCAGAAGCTCCTTTTCAGACGGAGACATGCCTTCGGGAGACGCTTCGCCACGTACAGCGGTACGTACCGTATCGGCAGGCATCCCACTCTGTGCGCTGACGGACGATATGCCTGCAAGTAAAATGATGATGCAGAAGAAGATTCGTTTCATAGTTCTTTGTTCACAATTTCAGTTGCTGTCTGCCGCATAGGGGCAGACTGAACAAAGATACTCGTTTCCCTCTATTTCCGGAAATATCTTTGTATTATTTCTATTTCTTTATACGAATGGTAGGGGCGAAGACGGGCGAAGTCACCCATTTCATTTTGGTGGGGTCGTAGCTCCGTTCCAGGCCTCCGTTGAGGTCGAGCCAGTCCGTCACTTTCAGTTCCAGTACCATGCCATAACCGCTTTGCGGATACATCGGGTTCATATATCCATGAAAGGAGTTACTTCTCCCGTAGCCCGAATACTGGCCGAAGGCATGCAGGCGCATGTAGGGATTGATGCGGTAGGATACGGAGGCATTGTAACCTACGTCCCATTGGGTACCCCGGGGGGCATCCCTTTTGGCATATCGGGCGCCGGCAATGGAGGAGGGGGTAGAGATGGAATAGTGGGCGGCATATACCCCTCCGCTCAATTCCCAATGTCCGTCGGGACTGTAATAAGTGACTCCTGCGCCAGCCTGCATGATGGAGCCCATTGCAGGATAGGTGTTATGGCTGCCGTACATCGTCAGTACGACTTCCGGCGAGAGCAGGAAATCGGCGAAACGCTGGAAGTCCCATTCAAAGATGTTCTTCTGAAAGTGTATCTTCTTCATGTCCGTCCAGGGCAGGGGCTCCACATAGTCGGAGGGAGGGAGATGGAGATTTATCTCTTCCTGCTGTTCGTCTTGCAGACTTTGTTGGGGCTGGCTTTCATCAAGGCCCGTACGCTTGTTCTTTTTTGGAGAAAAGGGAATCTGCTCTTTCTTTACGGGAGGCCGGTTCTTTATTGTGTCTTCCGGAATCTCGCTCTGTGCATAGGCGCAGAGTGAGGAACAGATAAAAGTAATGAATAATAACTTTCTCATAAATAGTAGTTTAGTTTTAGTTTAGTTCACTATTAGTTTATATCCTATTCCCCGCACATTGACGATACGGATGCGCTCGTCTCCGGCCAGTTTATGCCGCAGTTTGGTGATGAACACATGCAGGCTGCGGGAGTTGAAGAAGCTGTCGTCTCCCCAGAGGTCGAGCAATACGTTTTGGGTGTTGACCACCTGGTTGCGGTTCTCGCAAAGGCGTTTCAGTATTTCGGACTCGCGGTGGGAGAGTTCCACTTCCGTATCCGCGTTAGGTGAAGTCGGGGTGCCTGCAAAAGCAAGTCGTTGAGTGACGGAATTGAAACGGTAGTCACCGATTTCAAAAACGGTAGTTTCTTTGGGCTTTTCCTCTGTAAAGGAGAAAGCTTTGCCTACCAGGGCCTTTATGCGGATAATGAGTTCCTGCATTCCGAAAGGCTTTTTCAGGTAATCGTTGGCACCCAGCTCAAACCCTTCCACCACATCGTTGATGGCGGAGCGGGCGGTAAGGAACAGTACCGGGGTCTGTTTGTCGGTCTGCCGGATGCGGCGCACCATCTCAAAGCCGTCCATGCGGGGCATCATCACGTCTGCCACCAGCACGTCGGGACGGAGGTCGAAGAACTTGCGCAATCCCTCTTCACCGTCTGCTGCGGTGTGGATGATGAAGTTCTGCCCTTCCAATGTGTCCTTGATAATCATGGCGAGGGTCTGTTCGTCCTCAACCAGAAGTACGGTTATCTTTTCCATAATTGTCGCTTTTGTTACAAGTAATGTAAAGCTCCTTAACAAGTAATGTAAAGTACCCTAACAAATAATGTTATCATATCCTTATCGTAAAGGTACTTCCTTTTCCCAACTCACTCTTTACCGATACGCTGCCACCATGCTTCTCTATCATGGTCTTCACATAGAACAATCCCAGCCCATAGCCTTTCACATCGTGCAGATTACCCGTGGGTACGCGGTAGAATTTGTCGAAGATGTGCTTCTGCTTCTCGGGAGCAATACCGATACCGTGGTCGCTGACAGAGATTTCGGTCTGTTCATTCTGCCCTTCGACGGCCATCTTGCGGCAATGGATGGTCACTTCGGCTTCTCCGTGCGAATATTTGATGGCGTTGTCTATCAGGTTGCTGATGATGTTGCTGAAATGCGTACGGTCGGCAAGTACGCTCAAATCTTCCGGTTCGATGTCCACCGATATGTGGACGGAGCTTTCCGCTTTCAGCTTGTGTTGTTCGATGAGCGTTTCCAGAATATCACGTATTGCAAATTCCTCCGGGTGCAGGCGGAAAGTCCTGCGGCGTTCCATACTCATGGAAAGTATCTGTTCAACCAGTCCACTGAGGCGCTGAAGCTGTTCCTGGCAGATACGCAGGTATTTGTCGCGTTGGGCCTTTTCCTCCGCTTGGTTGAAGTTGAGCAGAGCGTCGTTGGCGGCATATGCTACGGCGATGGGGGTTTTCAGTTCGTGGGTGATGTTGTTGGTGAAATCGCTCTTCATCTCTTCCAGTGTCTTCTGTTTCAGGATGGTGCGTATCAGGAACCAGAAGGAGAAAGCGAGTACGATCAGAATAACGAATGATGTGGTGAGAATGCCCGACATCTGTCGCAAGACCAACGTGCCGGCCGGTTCCATGATGAGACGGTAGCTTTGACTTGTATTGATGTCGAAAGAATAATTATATTCCACGGCTTTTGAGGTAGGCACATAGCCGGGGGTACCGATGTTTACCAATGTATCTATATAGAGAATGGTAGAGTCCCATTTGCTGCCTTTGTGAAGATGTAGCAGCCTATGGGGAAGATTGATGTTACGGTCATGCAGGAATGAAGTCAGCAGGCTGTCATAAAGCAGTACGTCGGGGTCGGAAATGATGTCCAGTCCCGAATGCAGTCCGCGCTGGAAGTAGGTGGCGAGTTCCAGCATACTGTTTTGGTCGCGCAAAATCACATCCAGTCCCCCTTTGGCACTCAATGCGGATTGGGGAGAGCTGTCTGAGTCCCTGACACTGACTTCCACGCGGGTTGAATCGTTCGGGTGGGTCACGTAAACACTGTCTCCTTTGGGCATGAAGGTTTCGTGCAGGGTGGTGTTGTCCAAAGAATCTTCACGGGAGATGGTGGTACTGCTACGGACAAATGATTTTCCGTCATCGCTGTATCCGGCTGATACGCTGACTTCACCGTGGTTTATGTCGTCCTGCTTCATTTTATCCACGCGTATCATCATTTCGTTATAGTCGCTCATGCGCATGGCTTCGGTGATGTCCCTTTCCATTTCACTGTGCATGGTATGGTAGAGCCCCGTCAGCCAGTAGGCTTGGTAGGCGAAGATGCCGGCCAGGGAGACGATGACAAGTATGGCAATATATTTGAATGGCAGTTTCATGTTTGTTTCCGGTTACTTTTATACATACAAAGGTAAGATTAATATTGTGAACCCTATCATCCGATAAGACTAAATAACACTCCCGATAACACTGGATAACACTTGGTAAGCCGCTGATAACACAAGTTTCTGCTGATTCTGCCGTACTTTGCAGACGAAGATTTGCAGAAGAAGAATATAAACATAAATAAAAAGAAGAACATGAAACGATTCTATTTACTCCCTATTGTATGCTGTGCTTTGAGCATCAGCCTTTCGGCACAAGAGAACAACGGTACTGCAACCACCTCCGGTGCGGACGACAACCGCATCCTCAGCGCCGACAGCCTTATCACGACCGATGCCCGTCTGGACAGTCTTTATCAGACCTTGCCGGAAGTGATGATTACCGGTGAACGTCCCATCGTTAAGGCAGCGCAAGGCAAGCTGGTGTACGACCTGCCCCGCCTTATCCAGAACCTCCCCGTAGACAATGCCTACGATGCCGTGAAAGAGCTTCCTGGCGTCATCGAGATGAATGGAGGGCTGCAGTTGGCAGGTCAGGGAGTCACCGTTATCCTGGACGGCAAAGTAACCACCCTCAGCACAGAGCAGCTCTATTCCTTGCTGCGCAGCATCCCTGCCAGCCGCATAGAGAAGGCAGAAGTGATGTACAACGCCCCTGCACGCTACCAGGTGCGTGGCGCACTGATCAATATCACCCTGAAACAATCGGCAGGCGGCCCCGGCTCCTGGCAAGGCGAACTCTATGCCAAGTATCGCCAGAAGCATAACGAAGGCTTTGAGGAACGCGCCAGCCTGCTCTTCAGCAAAAATAAATTCTCAGCAGATTTTCTTTACTCGCACAGCCATGGCCGGGGCTACTCTACTACCGACAAAGAGGCTGTGCACACTCTGGCAGACGGCTCGGTTCACCCCATGACAACAGATGAGGTGGGCCGTGGCCGCAGCCATACCCATAGCTTCCGGGTAGGGGCGGACTATAATATCGCCAAGAACCATCAGCTGAGTTTCGTCTATAACGGTGGCTATTCCACCTCCCACAACTGGAAGGGCGTGACGGGCACGCAGGTGTCCACAACTCATGGCAATAGCACCGACTGGCTGCACAACGGCCGTCTGGACTATCGTACCCCTTTTGGCCTCAAAGCCGGTGCCGAACTGACCTACTACCGTTCCCCGTCCGACCAGTTGCTGCATAGCCGCATGCAGGACGAGGAACTTGACTTCTACACCGAAGATTGCCAACGCATCAACCGATGGAAATTCTTTCTGGCCCAGGAGCATAGTCTGGGAAAAGGTTGGGATTTGAATTACGGAGCCATCTATACTACCAGCATCGACAACAGCTACCAATATTATTACGACCCCGAAACCGGCGAACAACTGACCTCCTCAGATGCCTTAAGCAATATGAAGTCCCGCCGCCGCGAGCAAACTTGGAATATCTATGCAGGTTTCAGCAAGAGTTTCGGCGACAAACTTGCTTTGGACGCTTCCCTGGCTGTGGAGCATTACAAGACTCCCGTCTGGGACCAGTGGGACTGGTATCCCATCGTCAACTTGAACTATATGCCGGCACCGGGACATATCCTTCAGCTCTCTCTGAGCAGCGACAAGGACTATCCCGACTACTGGGCGGTGCAGGATGCCGTCTCTTACATCGGCGGTGGATACTCTGAGCTGCATGGTAATCCGTTGCTGAAACCGGCACAAGAGTATGAGCTGAAAATGACCTATATTTTGAAAAGCAAATACATCTTCAGCGCCTGGTTCAACCACACCAAGGACTACTCTGTACAGACACTCTACCAATCCTCCGAACGTCTGGTTGAAATCTACAAGACACTCAATTTTGATTATCAGCAACAAGCAGGAATACAAGCCTCTATCCCATTTAAGGTGAAGGATTGGTTGAATTCTCGCCTTACCCTCATCGGCTTGTGGCATCGCGAAAAGGATGGTGATTTCTGGGATATTCCTTTCGACAGAAAGCAATGCTATGGCATTGCCCAGATGAACAATACTTTTACCCTCTCCACCAAACCCGACTTGAAGCTGACGGTGACCGGATTTGTGCATAGTAAAGCCATTCAGGGCATCTACGACCTGCCTACGTCGGGCAATGTGAATATTGCCCTGCGCTACGGCTTCGCCAAGAACAAAGCCATTCTCAACCTCTATTGCAACGATATTTTTGAGACGGGACAGATTTCTCCCCGCATCCGTTTCAAGACGCAGAATGTGACGAATCATTACTCATGCTTCCGCGAATTCGGCGTATCGTTTACTTATAAATTCGGTGGATATAAGGAGAAGCAACGGGAGGCGGTGGATACGTCGCGGTTCAAATAGATAGAAGATGCAGGTGGTCAGGTGAAAATACGGTATTCTTTTGTACTTTGCCACATCTTTCGTACTTTTGCAACTTTCAAAACATTAAAGTTGTTATTTAAAGAAAAGACTCTGTATGAAATCGGACATTGAAATAGCCCGCAGCATAGAGCTGAAGAAGATAAAGCAGGTGGCTGAAAGTGTGGATATCCCGCGTGACGAAGTAGAGAACTATGGCCGTTACATAGCCAAGATTCCTACGCATCTGATTGATGAAGAGAAAGTGAAGAAGAGCAATCTGATACTGGTGACGGCTATCACGGCTACGAAAGCGGGTATCGGTAAAACAACCGTGTCCATCGGGCTGGCATTGGGGCTGAACAAGATTGGCAAGAAAGCGATTGTGGCTTTACGCGAACCCTCGTTAGGTCCTTGCTTCGGCATGAAAGGCGGTGCTGCCGGTGGAGGATATGCCCAGGTGCTGCCCATGGAGAAGATAAACCTGCACTTTACGGGCGACTTTCACGCCATTACCTCCGCACACAACATGATTTCCGCTTTGCTCGACAATTACTTGTACCAGCATCAGGCGGATGGCTTCGGACTGAAAGAAATCATCTGGCGGCGCGTACTTGATGTGAATGACCGTTCCTTGCGGAGCATTGTCACCGGATTGGGACCGAGCACCAACGGCATTACCGAGGAGTCGGGCTTCGATATTACCCCGGCTTCCGAAATTATGGCTATTCTCTGTCTGGCAACAGACCTCGACGACCTCCGTCGCCGTATTGAAAATATTATTCTGGGATTCCGTTTCGATGGTACTCCTTTCACAGTGAAGGAGTTAGGAGTAGCCGGTGCCATTACCGTACTGTTGAAAGATGCTATCAACCCCAACTTGGTACAGACTACCGAAGGCTCTGCTGCTTTTGTTCATGGAGGACCGTTCGCAAATATTGCCCATGGTTGCAACTCCATTCTTGCCACAAAAATGGCCATGACATTTGGCGATTATGTAGTGACGGAAGCCGGTTTCGGGGCTGACCTGGGTGCGGAGAAGTTCTACAACATCAAGTGCCGCAAGAGCGGCCTACAGCCCAAGCTGACGATAATCGTTGCTACCGCACAAGGACTGAAGATGCATGGCGGTGTCAGTCTGGACCGCATCAAGGAACCCAATATGGAAGGACTGAAAGAGGGCTTCGGCAATCTGGACAAGCATGTACGCAATTTGCGTTCATTCGGCCAGCAGGTCATCGTGGCATTCAACCGTTTTGCCAGTGATACGGACGAGGAGGTGGAAGCTATCCGCCGCCATTGCGAAGAAAAGCTTGAGGTAGGTTTTGCCGTGAACAACGCCTTTGCCAAAGGAGGAGAGGGAGCCGTTGACCTTGCCAATCTGGTAGTAGATACTATCGAGAACAAACCATCCGAACCGCTGACCTTCACCTACGAAGAGAGCGATTGCGTGGAACGTAAAATAGAAAAGGTAGCCTGCAACCTCTACGGGGCAAGCGTAGTGACTTACAGTCTCCACTCCCGCAAAGTTATCAAACTGATAGAGCAGATGGGTATCAGCCATTACCCCGTCTGTATTGCCAAGACGCAGTACTCCTTCTCTGCCGACCCGAAGATATACGGTGCAGTCAACAACTTTGAGTTCCACATCAAGGATATTGTGGTCAATAACGGTGCGGAAATGATTGTAGCCATCGCCGGTGAAATTCTCCGTATGCCGGGATTACCCAAGAAACCACAAGCCGAACACATTGATATTGTGGACGGAAATATAGAAGGGCTGAGCTAAACGCGCGGAGCGCGTTTAGAATTAAAAATTAAGAATTAAAAATTAAAGGCTGCGCAATGTTCGCTTTGAACTGCGCAGCCTTTAATTTTTAATTCTTAATTTTTAATTCTGTTTGCTTATTAATAAGCAAACAGCGGGTATTCTTTCATCTTCGCATTGACGTGTGCACGTACCTCTGCGATGACTTGTTCGTTGTCTACGTTGGACAGAACGGTTTCAATCATCTCGGCAATTTCGAGCATCAGGTCTTCCTTGGCACCACGGGTTGTGATGGCAGGAGTACCCAGACGGATGCCGGAAGTCTGGAAAGCCGAGCGGCTGTCAAACGGAACCATGTTCTTGTTTACGGTGATGTCGGCAGATACCAACGCCTTCTCGGCAACCTTACCGGTCAAATCGGGATATTTGCTGCGCAGGTCTACCAGCATGGAGTGGTTGTCCGTACCGCCGGAAACGATGGTGAAGCCACGGTCTATCAAGGCTTGTGCCAAGACAGCGGCGTTTTTCTTCACCTGCTTGGCATATTCTTTCCATTCCGGTTGCAGGATTTCGCCGAAGGCAACGGCTTTGGCTGCGATGACATGTTCCAGCGGACCACCTTGGATACCGGGGAATACGGCTGAATCCAGCAACTGGGACATCATCTTGATTTCTCCCTTCGGAGTTTTCTTGCCCCAGGGATTGGGGAAGTCCTTACCCATCATGATAACGCCACCGCGAGGACCACGCAGAGTCTTGTGGGTAGTGGAGGTCACGATGTGGGCATATTTCACGGGGTTATCCAGTTCACCGGCTGCAATCAGTCCGGCAGGATGAGCCATGTCAATCATTAGGATGGCACCTATCTTGTCCGCGATTTCGCGCATGCGCTTGTAGTCCCATTCGCGGGAATAAGCAGAACCGCCGCCGATAATCATTTTGGGTTTCTCGCGCAGGGCAACTTCTTCCATCTGGTCATAGTCCACACGTCCGGTTTCCTGGTTCAGATTGTATTCGCAGGGAGTATAGATAATACCGGAAGTGTTGACCAGTGAGCCATGGGAGAGGTGACCGCCGTGTGCAAGGTTCAGTCCCATGAATTTGTCGCCCGGATTGAGCACGGCGAGGAATACGGCTGCATTGGCTTGTGCACCGGAGTGCGGCTGTACGTTGGCCCATTCTGCGCCGAAAATCTGTTTCAAGCGGTCGATGGCAATCTGCTCACTCTGGTCCACTACCTCACAACCACCATAGTAACGCTTGCCGGGGTATCCTTCAGCATACTTGTTGGTGAGGCAGGAGCCCATTGCCTGCATAACCTGGTCACTTACAAAGTTCTCTGATGCAATCAGTTCAATGCCTTTGAGCTGACGTTGGTGTTCTTTTTCGATAAGTTCGAAAATTAAATCATCTCTTTTCATTCTGCTTATTAGATAAGTTTGATAAATCTGTGTTCTCTTATTAAGCGCACAAATTTACGGGAAATAAATGAATAAATTGAAAGAAAAGGAAGAAATTTACTGTCAAAAGAACACTCCGAAAGAAAAACTCAGCACATTGTCCCTGCGGTGAAAACGGATTTCGTTTTTCGTGTTTTCGTCAGCAGCGTTGTTGTCGGCCGGAATATCGTATGTCACGCTCTTGGAGATGTTGTGCAGCCCCATGTCGTAACGGAAGTCGAAAAAGACGCGTGAGATGGTGACGGATACGCCGACGGTGAAACTGAGATTGAGCGGACGCAGCCTTTCACGGATATTCACCTGGTCGAAATTCTCGAAGTCGATGTCACTTTTCCTGTCCCATATATAGCGCACTTTGGGTCCTCCAAAGACGGCAAGGCTGTACGGCCCCTCCTTGATGAAGTTGTATCCGTAGATGACGGGGATGTCTATACTGTGGATGGACGATGTAATGGAGGCTTCCTCTAGCCGGGCTCCTGATGCGGCGTCTTCGGGCAGAGGTTTCTCGAAGGTGATGTTGCACCGGTTGATGTTGTAGGATATTTCCGGTTGCAGGAAGTGGCGGTCGAAGTTTATCCGCATGAAAAGGGAACCGAAATATCCTATTTTGTAATTGTTCTGCACTTCGTCAATGGGCACTCCGTTGACGCTGAACTGGGATACAAGGAACAAGGAAGAGGTGAAACCGCCTTTGAAACCGAAATTGACCGGAGTTTCCTTGCGGTGCCCGGAATGCTCTTCGTCGGTAGTACCGGGCACAACCGGAGTCTGTCCCCACATCATGGCGGGGAAGGCCAACAGATATAAACCCATCAAGATTCGTCGCAGTTCCATCTCTTAAAATAAAACCTTTATCGCATTATTACTTCTTTTTCTCCACCGTCCATCCGAACTTGCCTATCTTTTCTCCCAGCTCATAATATCCGCCGTGCACATAGACCAAGGGATTCGTTTCCGCCAGTTCCAGTTTGCCGGTTTCAGGGTTCAGATTACGGGTATCGGCACGTACATTTACCACATCCGCTATAAACATGTCGTGCGAACCGAGAGCCATAATCTCCTTTACCCGGCATTCTATGCAAAGCGGTGATTCCTCGATGAGAGGCGCGCTGACTACGGTGCTTTTCCCCGGTGTCAGATGCATTTCCTCGAATTTGTTGTAGTCCTTTCCGGAGCGTACGCCACACCAGTCCGTGGCCCGTGCCATATCTTTCGTGGTGAGGTTGATGACGAATTCCATATTCCGCTTGATGATGTCGTAGGAGTGGCGTTCGGGGCGTACGGAGATGTAGCACATGGGCGGGTTCGTACAAATCGTCCCCGTCCATGCGATAGTCAGAATGTTATATTCCTCCGGAGTGCTTCCGCAGCTCACCAGTACGGCGGGCAGCGGATAAATCATTGTTCCGGGTTTCCAGTCTTCTTTCATAGAATCTCAATATCTTCTCTGGTCTGCTCCTTTTCGCAGTAGTGGCATTTGATGACGCAATTGTCCTTATCCACGACATGAAACAACGTAGGCATAGGCTCATTGTTCGTGATGCACTTCGGGTTGGCGCATTTCACGATTCCGCGCAGCTCTTCGGGCAGGCGGACTTCGCGTTTCTCCACCACTTCGTAGTCGCGGATAATGTTCAGTTTTACATTGGGAGCCACCACGGCGATACGGTTTATCTCTTCGTCGCAGAAGAACTTGTCGGCAATCTTGATGATACCTTTCGTGCCCAGCTTCTTGCTCTTGAGGTTGAAGCCGATAGTGATATTGTTGCTCATGTGTTCCAGTCCGAGCAGGGAGACTACGGTAAACAGTCTCTCGGAGGGTATATGGTCTATTACAGTGCCGTTTTCCAGAGCAGCAACCTGCAATTCTTGTTTCTTTTCGCTTAACATCTTAAAATATTTGTTATTAGACGATTCTACTGAATTACTCCTTTACTCTTTTTCACCTCATCCAGCGTGATGCCCAGTACATCGCACAGAATAGCTTCACGGGCATACAGTCCGTTTTGTGCCTGCTGGAAATAGTATGCCTTGGGATTGTCGTCCACATCATAGGCTATTTCGTTGACACGGGGCAACGGATGCAGGATGCGCAGGTTGGGACGGGTATGTTCCAGCATCTTGTTGCGCAGGATGTAGACATTCTTCACCCGCTCGTACTCCATAAGGTCGGTGAAGCGCTCGCGCTGCACACGGGTCATGTAGAGGATGTCGGCATCAGCAATGATTTCTTCCGTAAAGTCCGTATGTTCCACGTACTTGATGTTGTGCTCGCGGCAGTAAATTTTGTATTCTTCGGGCATCCGCAACTCGTCGGGAGCGATGAAGTGGAAAGTGGGGTTGAAGTGGCGCATGGCCATCAGCAGGGAGTGGACGGTACGGCCATACTTCAAGTCGCCGACCAGGAAGATATTCAGATTCTCCAGCGTGCCTTGCGTCTTGTAGATGGAGTAGAGGTCGAGCATGGTTTGTGAGGGATGCTGGTTGGCACCGTCTCCGGCATTCACAATAGGCACGGTGGTGACTTCACTGGCATAGCGTGCGGCCCCTTCGAGGTGGTGGCGCATCACGATGATGTCGGCATAGTTGCTCACCATCTTGATGGTGTCTTTCAGCGTCTCGCCCTTGGATGAGCTGGTGGCTTTGGGGTCACTGAACCCGATGACACGTGCTCCAAGCCGGTTGGCGGCAGTCTCGAAACTGAGGCGTGTACGGGTGGAAGGCTCGAAAAATAAGGTGGCAACTACTTTCCCGTCCAATATATGCCGGTTGGGATGGGCTTCAAACTCTTTCGCCATCTCGAGCATATAGAGGATTTTTTCCCGGCTATGCTCGGCAATGGTGACTAAACTTCTGTTTTCCATATCGTTGAATTCATTTATACTTTTCGAGAGTGTAAAGTTACGGAAAATATGCGGGCTACGGAAATATGCGGGGAAGTTTTTTGCGAAATATGGGCTGTTTTTTTAACCGTGTGGCTTGTTGTCCGGAATGCCACACTTCATCATCCGGAATGCCACACTTCGACAAAGTAAATGCCGCATTTCGCGAATGTTCAAGTGTGGCATTTGCCTTAGTCAAGTGCGGCGTTTGCCTTGTCGAAGTGTGGCATTCCGGACAGTGAAGTGTGGTATCTCTTTACGCCGTCGCCGTCGTTCTTTTTAACGACAACGTCGTTTTTTTCTCTTCTCTTATTATCTTATCTCCTCTTACGCGCGCGAGGGCAAGTTTTTATTGTTCCAATCTGTATTATAGTTCATTACGATGTATTTTTCCTTTCCGATTTTTTCTTCAAGTTTTCTAATTGTTTTGCAATCGTTTTGCATTTCACTGAGAGTTTCCATTAAAATAAACGGGCGTTTTTTTGTGGATGCCGGAAATCTTATCCTGAAAAAGATATAAAAAGCATAGGCACATCCAATATATTTCCGTACCTTTGCCCTATTATTGAACTTTGATTTTAGCAACTGAAACATGATAAGGAAAGTCGTCAAAATCCTATGGATTTTCATCGCACTGATTTCGCTGGTGTGTGTCTTTATATTCTTTTCCATAGCCAAGGGCTGGATAGGCTATATGCCTCCGGTGGAAGACCTGGAAAATCCGAATTACAAATTTGCCACAGAAGTCTTTTCCGAGGACGGAAAAGTATTGGGTACTTATTCCTATAGTAAGGAAAACCGCGTGTTTGTGGGATACAATGATTTGTCGCCCAATATCATTAACGCCTTGATAGCTACGGAAGATGTACGTTTTGCCGAACATTCGGGCATTGACGCCTACGCCCTGACGCGTGCCGTAGTGAAGCGCGGTATCCTGATGCAGAAGAATGCCGGCGGTGGCAGTACCATCACCCAGCAGCTTTCCAAACAGCTTTATTCTCCCAGTGCAGACAATGTGATGGAACGTCTGTTCCAGAAGCCTATCGAATGGGTGATTGCCGTAAAGCTGGAACGTTACTATACAAAAGAGGAAATCCTCACCATGTATCTCAACAAGTTCGATTTCCTGAACAATGCGGTAGGCATCAAGACTGCTGCCTTTACCTACTTCGGTTGCGAACCGAAAGATTTGAAGATTGAGGAAGCGGCTACGTTGGTGGGCATGTGCAAGAATCCGTCTCTCTATAATCCGGTGCGCTACAATGAACGTTCCCGCGGACGGCGCAATGTGGTGCTCGACCAGATGCGGAAAGCGGGATATATTACGGAAGCCGAGCGCGACTCCCTCCAGGCGTTGCCTCTGAAACTGAAGTACAACCGTGTGGACCACAAGGAAGGGCTGGCCACTTATTTCCGCGAATACCTGCGCGGCGTGCTCACCGCCAAGAAGCCCGACAAGGCCAACTACCGCGGTTGGCAGATGCAGAAATACTACGAGGATTCACTCGACTGGGAGAACAACCCGCTCTTTGGATGGTGCGAAAAGAACACCAAGAAAGACGGTACCAAATACAACCTCTACACCGACGGGCTGAAAATCTATACCACGCTCGACTCGCGTATGCAGCAGTATGCCGAGGATGCCGTGACAGAGCATCTGAAGGAACTGCAAGGTTACTTCTTCAAGGAAAAGAAAGGAGCCAAGAAAGCTCCCTACACCTTCCGTCTGACCCAGGAGCAGGTGGACGAGATTCTGGGACGTGCCATGAGATTGTCCGATCGCTACCGCCTCATGAAGAAAGCCGGAGCCACCGAAGCTGAAATAAAGAAAGCCTTCGACACCCCGGAGGAGATGTCCGTATTCAGTTGGGAAGGGGAGAAAGACACCATTATGACCCCGATGGATTCCATCCGTTACTACAAGTTCTTCCTTCGTGCCGGTTTCATGTCCATGGACCCGCGCAGCGGACATGTCAAGGCATACGTAGGCGGACCGAACTACCATTACTTCCAGTACGATATGGCCATGGTGGGACGCCGCCAGGTAGGTTCTACCATCAAGCCTTTCCTTTATACATTGGCTATGGAGAACGGTTTTTCTCCCTGCGACGAAGTGCGCCACGTGGAATACACGCTGATTGATGAAAACGGAAAACCGTGGACGCCGCGTAATGCCAACAAAAAGCTGATTGGTGACATGGTGACTGTGAAGTGGGGGCTGGCAAACTCGGACAACTGGATTACGGCCTATCTCATGAGCAAGCTGAATCCCTATAATCTGAAACGTCTTATACATACTTTCGGTGTCCGCAACCGTGATATAGTACCTTCCGTTTCACTCTGTCTGGGCCCGTGCGAGATTTCCGTCGGCGAGATGGTAAGTGCCTATACCGCATTCCCCAACAAGGGTATCCGGGTAGCTCCGCTGTTCGTGACCCGCATCGAGGACAATGATGGAAACGTGCTGGCAACCTTTGCTCCCGAAATGCAGGAAGTCATCAGTGTATCCAGCGCTTACAAGATGCTGGTCATGCTGCGTGCCGTTGTCAACGAAGGTACCGGAGGCCGTGTGCGCCGTCTAGGTGTGAAAGCCGACATGGGCGGCAAGACCGGAACGACGAACTACAATGCCGACGGCTGGTTTATGGGCTTCACGCCTTCGCTCGTGTCCGGTTGCTGGGTGGGCGGTGAGGACCGTGACATCCATTTCGATACGATGCTTCACGGACAAGGTGCTTCCATGGCATTGCCTATCTGGACCAAATACATGGTGAAAGTGCTCGGTGACAAATCTCTGGGATATGATGAAAATGAAACATTCCAGTTGCCCGAAGGCTATGACCCGTGCAAGGATGATGTGAATCTGGAAGGAGACACCCATATAGAAGAACCGATAGAGGGACTCGACGAACTGTTTAATTAGTTGAAAGGTGAAAATTGAAAGTGGAAAGGTAAACTTTCAATTTTCACCTTTTCCCCTTTCACCTTAAAAAAATGGATTATACGATTAGTATTGGGAGCAACGAACAGCGGAGGGAGAACATGGAACTGGCTCGCAGACGCTTGACGGAACTTTTTTCGGGAATACGTTTCTCGGAAGAGGAGGAGACGGCACCTTTGTTCTTTCACCGTCCGAATCTGTTCTCCAATCAGGTGGCATGCTTTGCTTCCGATAATCCGGCAGAGGAAGTCACCGCCTGCCTGAAAGCCATCGAACGGGAAGCCGGAAGGAAGCCCGAGGAGAAGGAGCAGGAAATTGTACGGCTGGATATAGACTTGTTGTCTTGTGACGGGACTGTCTATAAGCCAAAAGATTTGAAACGTGATTATATCCTGCGAGGATTGAAACAACTGTTATAATTAATTATAAGGAGATGTGTCGATAGTATATGAACACTTTCGGACACACCCTCATTTTAAAAAACGAAGATTGAAAATGAAATTTTTAGGAATCATACCTGCCCGTTACGCATCTACGCGTTTTCCAGCCAAACCATTGGCGGTGTTGGGCGGAAAAACCGTGATACAGCGAGTATACGAGCAAGTGGCAGGAATCTTGGACGATGCATACGTGGCTACGGACGATGAGCGTATTGAAGTCGCAGTAAAAGCATTCGGAGGAAAGGTGATAATGACTTCCACCGAACATAAAAGCGGCACCGACCGCTGTCAGGAAGCTTGTACAAAAATAGGAGGACAGTTTGATGTCGTGGTGAATATCCAGGGGGATGAGCCTTTCATCCAGCCTTCGCAGTTACAAGCCGTCAAAGCATGTTTCGACGATCCGGCCACCCAGATAGCCACTCTGGTGAAACCCTTTACGGTAGATAATGGTTTCGAGGCACTGGAAAATGTGAACTCTCCGAAGGTTGTGCTCAACAAAAACAGGAATGCCCTCTATTTTAGCCGTTCCATCATTCCCTACCAGCGCAATGCGGCGAAGGAAGACTGGCTGGAGAATCATACATATTATAAGCATATCGGCCTTTATGCCTATCGCGTAGAGGTACTGAAAGAGATAACCGCCCTTCCGCAGTCATCCCTCGAGATTGCCGAATCATTGGAACAGCTTCGTTGGCTGGAAAACGGATATACCATCAAGGTAGGTGTCACGGATGTGGAAACTATCGGCATAGATACTCCTCAGGATTTGGAACGGGCAGAAGAATTTCTTAAAAGCCACGGGTTGTAAACTAGAAAGCCCATGCTGAACCGAAGTGACCAACCCCGGATTCTTGAACCGGAACAACTGGCAGTGCAAAGACCGGAACGTATCAAGTTGCCTAATGGCGTACCATTGAGCGTGCTCAATGCCGGTGACAATGAAGTGACACGTATCGATCTCCTCATGGCAGGCGGCCGATGGCAACAGAAACAGCCCTTGCAGGCGTTGTTTACGAACCGCATGCTTCGCGAGGGCACCCGACGCTACGATGCCGCCCGGATAGCGGAAAAGCTGGACTATTATGGAGCCTGGCTGGAATTGTCCAGTGCATCCGAGTATGCCTATGTCACCCTTTATTCTCTGAATAAATACCTTCCCCAAACGCTTGATGTATTGGAATCTATCGTCAAAGAGCCGGTATTTCCCGAGAAAGAGCTGGGAGTGATTGTAGACAATAATATCCAGCAGTTTCTTGTCAACTCTTCCAAGGTGGACTTTCTGGCGCACCGCGGATTGGTGAAGGCTCTGTACGGCGGGCAGCATCCCGGCGGACGTCTGGTGCAGGAAGAGGATTATCGGCGTATCACCCCTGCTGTGCTACGCGAGTTTTATGACCGTTACTATCATTCCAATAATTGCAGCATCTATCTCTCGGGTAAGGTAACCGGTGATTGCATCCACAGGATAGAGTCCTTGTTTGGCTGCGAGGCTTTCGGTACGGATTTCCGCAAACCGGAGAAGACAGAATTCCATCCGGTTACCACCTCCGGAAAACGTATCTTCATCGAACGTCCGGACGCCCTGCAAAGTGCCGTCCGTATGGGCATGCTTTCCCTGGACCGTAATCATCCGGACTACTTGAAGGCCCGCGTACTGGTCACACTGTTCGGGGGTTATTTTGGCAGTCGCCTGATGTCCAATATCCGGGAAGATAAAGGATACACATACGGTATCTCCGCAGCCATCATGCCCTATCCGGGGCAGGGAGTGTTGGCGGTCAGTGCCGAAGCCGCCAACGAATTTGTGGAGCCTCTTATCGGTGAGGTTTATCATGAAATAGACCGCCTTCAGAACGAGCTGGCTTCCGATGGAGAGCTTTCCATGGTGAAGAACTATATGTTGGGAGACATGTGCCGTAGTTATGAATCTGCATTCTCGTTGGCAGATGCCTGGATTTTTGTGCAGGTATCGGGCTTGCAGGATACCTACTTTGCCGAAGCACTGGATGCTGTCAAGGAGGTTACTCCACAAGAAATCCGTGAACTTGCAGGGCGGCATTTATGCAAAGAGAAATTAAAAGAAATAGTGTGCGGCAAAAAAATGTCATAAAAAGCGGGAGTTATCGCATCATTTTACCGGATAAATCCTACCTTTGTCAATTATCAACTATCAATTATCAATTAATGAAATATCTATATACTGCACTCATTCTGGCTTTCTTATGCCAAGGTGGAGCCACTGCCCAGGAAAAAAAAAGCGGCTTTTTCGATAAAGTGAAAAGTACATTCTCTTCGGAGATAAAGATAGGTACCTATACGTTCAAAGATAACGGGGCCGTCTATACCGGTGAAATAAAAGGCCGCAAGCCCAATGGAAAGGGGAAGACCGTTTTCAAGAACGGCGACGTCTACGAGGGTGAGTATGTGAAGGGCAAGCGTGAAGGCTACGGTACATATATGTTTCCCGACGGTGAAAAGTATGAGGGGCAATGGTTTCAAGACCAGCAGCATGGCAGGGGTATCTACTATTTTATGAATAACAACCGTTATGACGGCATGTGGTTTCAGGATTACCAGCACGGTAAAGGAACCATGTACTATTACAATGGTGATATTTATGAGGGCGACTGGGTGAATGATAAACGCGAAGGCCAAGGAACGTATACCTGGAAGAACGGTTCCAAGTATGTAGGCTCGTGGAAGAATGACAAGAAAGACGGCAAAGGAACACTGACCTGGAATGACGGTTCCAAATATGACGGGGAGTGGAAAAATGATGTCCGGGACGGTAAAGGAACTTTTGAATATGCCAACGGCGACAAATATGTAGGTGACTGGAAGGACGACATGCAGCATGGCAAAGGTATTTACTTTTTCCATACCGGCGACCGTTACGAAGGTTCTTATGTTCAAGGTGAACGTACCGGAGAGGGCATTTATTACCATGCCAGCGGCAACAAGTATGTGGGCAGCTTCAAGGATGGAAAGCAGGAAGGCCACGGCACATTTACGTGGGCAAGCGGCGCCGTTTACGAAGGTAATTGGAAAGATAACCAACGTGACGGATACGGTACTTACAAATGGAATGTAGGTGACTCTTACGAAGGTGAATGGAAAGACAATAAGTTCAACGGCCAAGGTACCCTGATTCAGACCGATGGAACCAAATATAAAGGCGGTTTTGTGAACGGTATGGAAGAAGGTAGCGGTATCCAGGAGGACAAGAACGGAAACCGTTATGAAGGCTTCTTCAAACAAGGCAAGAAACACGGTCCGTTTGTAGAAACAGACAAGAACGGAAAGGTGATACGAAAAGGAACCTACAAGATGGGAAGGCTGGAGAATTAGAATTAAAAATTAGAAATTAAAAATTAAAGGCTGCGCAATGTTCACTTCAGAACCGCGCAGCCTTTAATTTTTAATTTCTAACCGCTCCGCGGTTAGATAATGTATTGTGAACTGATTGATTCATTGTTCATCACCCGCTTGATGGTTTCGGCGAACATATCGGCAATGCTCAACTGTTTAACCTTGTCACATTTTTTAGAGTAGGGGATACTATCAGTAAATACCATTTCCGTTAGTGCGGATTCTTGTACACGGAAAGAAGCAGGGTCGGACATTACGCAGTGGCTGGCAATGGCACGGACAGATTTGGCTCCTGCTTCCAGCATGATGTTGGCAGCCTTGGTAATGGTTCCTGCTGTATCTACAATATCGTCTACCAATACTACATTCTTGTCTTTTACATCACCGATGATTTGCATGGTGGCAACCACGTTTGCTTTTTCGCGTGTCTTGTTGCACAATACCAGGGGTACACCGAGGTATTTGGAGAATGTGCTGGCGCGTTTTGAACCGCCGACATCCGGGGTGGCGATTACCAAGTCTTCCAGTTTCAAGGATTCAATATAGGGGAGGAATACTGCTGATGCATACAAATGATCCACCGGAATATTGAAGAAACCTTGAATCTGGTCTGCATGAAGGTCCATCGTAATCAGACGGTCGATACCTGCAACAGAGAGCAGGTCGGCCACCAGCTTGGCGCCGATGGAAACACGGGGTTTGTCTTTTCTGTCCTGACGTGCCCAACCGAAGTAAGGGATAACGGCTACAACGCTTTTTGCCGATGCTCTTTTAGCAGCATCAACCATCAGCAGAAGTTCCATCAAGTTGTCAGAATTAGGGAAGGTTGATTGAACCAGGAATACATGCGAGCCACGGATAGATTCCTCATAAGAGACTGCAAACTCACCATCTGCAAAATGGGTGATGTTCATCTTTCCCAGAGGGCAATCAAGGCTAGCGCAGATTTTCTCTGCAAGGTATCTCGAATTTGTTCCGGAGAATACCATAAAGGGTGCTTTTTCGCTCATTTGTGTAATAGATGTTACCTATTTGTTAATTTGCATGCAAAGGTAGGAATTTCCCGTTACATAAAACAAGAGTTATTGTATAAAAATTATTTTTCTTTCCCGGATTTATTCGTAGCTTTGCTTTATGAAACGACTTTCTTTTATATGGTTTGCGGGGTTGTTGTGCCTTTGTACAACAATGGTTTCGTGTGTGGGAACGGCACCCATGAAGGAAGTACGCCTTATCGACTCTCTAAACCAGGTGGCTTATGCTTTTCGTTATAAAAACCTGGATTCATCCTGCCATGCGGCATCAAGGGCCTACCGTGAAGTCAGCCTCTATAAACAAGGAAAAGCGGAAGCATCCAATAATCTGGGCTTTTGTGCTTTTATGCGCATGGATTTTGAGCAGGCCGAAAAGTTTCATATGGATGTCTATAATCTGACCAAGAATGAACTGGAACTCCTTATTGCCGACATCGGTTTGATGAAGATTTATCAGCGGACGGCGTTGAACAAGGAGTTCTACGATTATCGCAATAGTGCCTTGCACCGTATGAAAAGAATAGCGGAGGATGACAATCTGTTTGTGGACCAACACGAGCAAATGCGTTTGAATTATGCCCGTTCGGAATTTTATATTGTATCTGCTGTGTATTATTATTATTTGCAACAGCGTCCGGAAGCTGTAGCCTCTATTAATGAAGTTACTAAAAAACAAGAGTTGCTGGCAGATACCAATCAGCTGTTGTATTATCACTACATCAAAGGTTCTGCTGCCTTATGCGAGGGTGAGACACCGGATGAGCGAAGACTGAGAGAATTTGATGAGCTCTATACCGCATGGCAGTTGGCTTCGCGCAAGGGCTATCTTTACTTTGAGGGCAATGGAGTGCAGGGACTTGCCAACTTGATGGCTTCACCGGATAATTACGCATTTTTTCAAGACCGCCGCTCCCATGCCTTGACACGTTTTGGAGTACCGGTAGATTCGCTGCTTCCCATGCGTCTGGGGCAGTTGGCATTGCAAAAATTCAGCCAATACAAGGATTTGTATCAGATAGCAGGTGCATATGTATCTATCGGCAAATACCTGAATGCCCACAGTCACTATACAGAAGCTCTTGACACGCTAAAACTTGCTCTGGAATGTGTAAATGACCATCACCGCCTTTTCTATGACTGCCACGATAGTTTGGACTGGCTGAAAGCATTTGACCGTCGAGATACGATTTGTGCGGAGAAGGCATGGATGGAGCAGAAACTGAAAACCGTGCCCGAGTGGATTTCACGTATTCGTGAACAGTTGAGCGTTTCGTATGCAGGACTCGGGATGAAAGAAAAATCAGACTATAACCGCAATATTTACCTGGATATCCTTGAAGATACACGCCAGGATAAAGAGCTGGAAAGCCGCTATCAAGCATTGGAAAAGGAGGCGGGGCAGCTCAACGTCGTGTTGTCACTGGTCATTGTGGGCTTCGTGCTTGTATCCCTCTTTTTCTGGTTTTTCAACAAGCGTTCCAAAGACCGGAACAGAGTGCATCTCCGCCGTCTGCAGCTGATGCTGGATATCTGTCAGAAGATAACGGCATCCATTCCGGCAGATGCACAGACTGAGGAGGAAATCATCGACTCTATCCGGACGGCTGTCTGCCCGGAATTGGAAAAGCTGTTTGGAGTGAAGGACATCCGCATAGACAACGGGCAATTAGTGTTCCCGCGTCGGATGAGCAAGGATGAGCAGGCGATGGTACGGGTGATAACCCCCTATATCCAATGGGCAATCGACAACGGCATGACGTCCATCTCCCTTGGGGATGAGCGCCGCAGACTGGAAAAGCAACGCTACATTTACGAGCAGCACATCGCGGGGAACAAACGGCAAAATCTGATAAAGAAAGCATGTATGGCTATTGTCAACGGGATTCATCCGTACATAGACCGTATCATCAACGAAGTGCAGAAACTGACTCAAAAAGGATTCATCAAAGAGGAACGGATAAAGGAGGAGAAATACCAGTATATCGACGAGTTGGTTACTACCATCAACGAATACAATGATATTCTTGCCCTTTGGATAAAGATGAAGCAAGGAAGCCTTAGCCTGAACATAGAGACGTTCGAATTGAATGAACTTTTCGAGCTGCTCAGGAAAGGAAGCCGTACATTCGAGATGAAGAGACAGTCGTTGGAGGTGCAGCCTACGGATATCCGGGTGAAGGCAGACAAAGCCCTTACATTGTTTATGATAAATACACTGGCAGAGAATGCCCGTAAATATACCCCTCAGGGCGGTATGGTGAAAGTATATGCACGGCAGGAGGAGGATTACGTGGAAATCTCGGTAGAGGATAATGGTTGTGGATTGTCACCGGAAGATGTAGCTCGCATCGTGGGAGAAAAAGTATATGACTCAAAAGCCATCGGTATGAGTGACGCTCCCGACAAGGAGGAATTGAGGAAGAACAAAGGAAGTGGCTTTGGACTGATGAACTGTAAGGGCATCATTGAAAAATATCGCAAGACGAATGATTTGTTCAAGGTCTGTCTGTTCAATGTGGAGAGCGGGCTGGGAAAAGGCAGCCGTTTTTATTTCCGTCTGCCTGCCGGTATCCGTAAGTCTGTGTCGGTGTTGCTCGTCGTGTTGTTTTTGTGCATGTCATCCTGCCGGCATGCTGTGGAACAGACTGCTTCCGGAGAGGTGTTGCCGGATTCTTTGGCACTGCTTGCACAGAATGAATACGAAGCTTTGCTGGACGAAGCCTCCGATTATGCCAATGAAGCTTATTACTGCAATGTGGACGGAGAATACGAACTGGCTTTACAATACATAGATTCGGCAATGTATTGCCTGAACGAACATTACAAGCAATACGCCCATCCTATACATCGCTATATGACGCTGACCGGAGACGGGACGCCTGCGGAACTGGATTGGTGGAACCAGATGTTCAATTCGGATTTCCATGTAATTCTGGATATCAGGAATGAAGCGGCAGTCTCATTTCTTGCATTGAAGCAATGGGATGACTATAGTTATAATAATGCTGCCTACACCACCTTGTACAAACTGTTGGGAGAAGACCAATCCTTGGAAGAATATTGCCGGCAGCTGGAGCGTTCCACCAACAACAAGATGGTGGGCATTTTGCTGGCGGTGATTTTGCTGTTCGTATTGCTGTTGGGATATTACATACTCTACTTCCGTAAACGTCTGGTGAACCGCTGGAATCTGGAGCAAGTACTGGAAATTAATGGAAAGGTGTTCAATGCCTCCTTGTTGCCGGTTTCGGATACGGAGGAAATGTTGCAGCGTGAGGAGGATACATTGAAGGAAATCCCGCGGCAGATTGTAGGTTCCGCTTTTGATGCAGTGAACGAACTTTTGAGTATCGACCGGTTAAGCATAGCTGTATACAACGAGACTACACATAAGCTGGAATACACTTCCAATCCAGTGGAAGATACCGCCGTGGACGAGTTGCCTATCTGGAGGAAATATATGGAGAATTGCTTTGAGCAGCAAGAGTACATATCGGAAAAGGGTATACAAACATTGCCGCTTGTTGTGGATGCGGGAAATATGTGTCGTTGCATAGGTGTGCTGTGTCTGGAACGCAGGGAAGGTACGGAGCAGGAGACCGACCATTTGCTTTTGGAACTGATAGCCCGTTATGTCTCCATTGTAATCTTCAATGCAGTGGTTAAGTTGGCTACGAAATACCGGGACATCGAAGTGGCTCAAGATGAAGCCCGGCGAGCTTCCTGGGAAGACAGTTTGCTGCATGTACAGAACATGGTGCTGGATAATTGTCTCTCGACCATCAAGCATGAAACGATTTATTATCCGAACAAGATAAAGCAGCTGATAGGGAAACTGCGGTCCGGCAAACAGACAGAAGCGGAGGAGCGGGAAACGGTGGTTGCCATCAGCGAATTGATAGAGTATTACAAAGGTATCTTTACGACACTCAGTTCATGCGCTTCCCGCCAGTTGGAAGAGGTGACTTTCAGGCGTGCGACAATATCTGTGCCGGAACTTATGGCTACTGCCGGGAAATATTTCCGCAAAGTGTATAAGGGAAACAAGGCGCATATTGATTTTAAGATACAACTGTTGGAAGGACGGATTACCGGTGACTGGAACCAGTTGCGTTTCCTGCTTGAAAACCTGATAGACGAGGCTTGCTCCGTAACTCTGGATGGAGCTGTCTGTCTGTCGGCCCGGGAAGATGGGGAATTTATACGTTTTCTGTTTACAGATATGCGCAGGGAAAAGACCCGTGAAGAATTGAACCAATTGTTCTATCCCGACTTGTCCCGCATGACGGCCGGTGAGAAAGGAGAACTGTATGGTACGGAATATCTGGTGTGCAAGCAGATTATCCGCGACCATGACGAGTTTGCCGGACGCCGGGGATGCCGTATCAATGCCGAACCGGGAAAGGAAGGAGGTTTTACAATATATTTTACGCTACCGAAAAAATGAAATATGGAAGACAAAAAATTTAAAGTAATCATCGTTGAAGATGTCAAGTTGGAGCTGAAAGGGACGGAAGAGATTTTCCGCCATGAAATTCCCAATGCGGAGGTAATAGGTACTGCTATGACTGAGCAGGAGTTCTGGACATTGATTGAAGCCGGCGTGCCGGATCTTGTTCTGCTGGACTTGGGACTGGGAGGTTCGACCACAATCGGGGTGGACATCTGCCGGAATATCTTCAAGCGTTATCCGGGAGTACATGTGCTGATATTCACGGGAGAAATATTGAATGAGAAGTTATGGGTGGACGTACTTGAAGCCGGTGCCGACGGCATTATCCTGAAAACCGGAGAGTTGCTGACCAAAACCGATGTGCAGGCAGTGATGGACGGCAAGAAGCTGGTCTTTAACTATCCGATACTGGAGAAGATAGTGGAACGCTTCAAGAAATCTGTCCTAAATGATGCAAAACGTCAGGAAGCAATCATAAGCTATGATATTGATGAGTATGACGAGCGTTTCCTCCGTCATTTGGCACTGGGCTATACCAAAGAAATGATTGCCAATCTTAGGGGAATGCCTTTTGGAGTCAAGTCGCTGGAGAAACGGCAGAATGACTTGGTCGGCCGTCTTTTCCCGCCTAGTGAACGGGTGGGGGTGAATGCCACTCGTCTGGTGGTGCGTGCATTGGAACTTCGAATCCTGAATATAGACAATCTGGAAGCCGACGATGAGTAAACTCCGAATGCCACATCCCGCTACGATGTTCTTCCTGCTGACGCTGGCAGTCATCCTCCTTTCATGGATATTCGATGTCTATGGCCTGAGCGTGCTGCAACCGCAGACTGGAGAAGTAATACGGGTGCAGAGCCTGCTGAGTCCGGAGGGCATACGCTGGCTGCTGCGCCATGTCATAACCAATTTTACGGGATTCGCTCCGTTAGGGCTGGTGATTGTGGCTATGTTCGGAATAGGGGTGGCACAGCATTCGGGTTTCATCGATGCATGTATTCGCAGGGGGGTACGACGTCCACGTGATCCTTGGCGCATTATTCTGCTGGTTATTGTCTTAGGACTGTTGTCCAATATAGTGGGAGATGCAGGATATATCATTCTGTTGCCGATAGCTGCAACTTTGTTCCAGTCCGTCGGTCTGCACCCCATTGGAGGTATAATTACAGCTTATGTTTCAGTCTCTTGTGGCTATAGCGCTAATGTGTTTTTGAGTACATTAGACCCCATGATTGCCTCTGTAACGCAAGAAGCGGCTGATAGGATGAATATTGCTCCGGGGCAGACTGGACCGCTGTGCAATTATTATTTTCTCTTTGTTTCCACGTTCCTGCTTGCATTCATCATTAATCATATTACCCGCAGGAGCTTGTTGCCGCACTTGGGAATGTATGCAGGGGATATTCATTTTAATGGCTACAAACAACTGTCCCGCAAGGAACGGAGAGCTATGTTGGGAGCTGTATTTGCAGGCTTGCTGTATATTGCCATTATTCTGTGGGCTACATTCTCTTCATGGGGGATATTGCGGAGTGTCAATGGTGGGTTGATTCGTTCTCCGTTTATAGTTGGTATTCTGTTTTTGCTTTCGTTTGGAATAGGTTTGATGGGGATGGTCTATGGTTTTGCCTCCGGCCGATACCGTACGGACGGTGATGTGATAGAAGGACTTACGCAGCCGATGAAACTGCTGGGCGTTTATTTTGTGATAGCTTTCTTTGCCTCACAGATGTTTGCTTGTTTTGAATATTCCCACTTGGACAAGTGCATTGCCATTTTAGGCGCTAATCTGCTGTCCTCCGCCTCTTTGAGTAGTTTATGGATATTGATTCTCTTCATTCTTTTTACGGCACTGGTCAATCTCTTTATGGTATCTGCCACAGCTAAATGGGCTTTTATGTCTTTCATTTTTGTTCCGGTATTGGCAAGTATGGGCATTTCGCCGGATATGACCCAATGTGCGTTCCGTATAGGTGACAGTGCAACAAATGCCATAACACCTTTTATGTTCTACATGCCACTTGTCTTGACCTATATGCAGCAATATGATAGGCAATCCACTTATGGTTCACTACTGAAGTATACTTGGAGATATTCTTTAGTCATTCTATTGGCATGGACTGCCTTATTTGTACTTTGGTACATCAGCGGTTTGCCATTAGGACTGTAATGTCATAACCAATGAACAGCCCGCTTTCGATAACCCCGGTAATGGCTTTCAGTTTCTGTTCCAAATCAGGAACAATGTTGCTGAGATGAATGTCAAGAATGAAATTACCGCTTTCGGTAAATACCGGACCGTCTTTTCCTTCTGCAAGACGTAGGCTGATTTTTGAAGCTCCCAATAAGCGTATCTCGTTTTCCACATGGGAGAGAGCATGTGGAAACACTTCCACCGGTATGGGGTATTTGCTCCCCAGTTTGCTGACAAGCTTGCTCTCATCGACAATGATGTAAGTCTTACCACTGCTTTTAATGAGAAGTTTCTCCTTAAACATGGCTCCACCACGTCCTTTGATGAGGTTATTATGCGGATCCACTTCGTCTGCACCGTCGAATGTCCAATCCGGACGCTTATTCCACAGAGTAGTTTGCGGCAGGCCAAGCTGTATACATGTCATCGAAATTTCGGCAGATGCCGGAATGATTTCTATATGCAAAGATTCTTGTTTAACTCGTTGAGCTAATGCAAACAAAGTGAGATAAACGGTAGAGCCGGAGCCTGCTCCTATGACATCACCGTCTTTGGCCAGTCCGGCAATCTCCTGGGCTACCAATTCCTTACTCGCCTTATTGCTGATTTTATTTGACCATTGCAATTCTTGTATCAACTGATTTTCCCATTCCATCTCTTTAAAATTTAGTTGTTATTACTCTTTCATTCTTTTTCGGGTCAATGTTACTTTTCCTACTTGAATATTCCTCCATATTTTTACTTTTTATAATTAGTAACATTGATAATTTGCAAAATGTTTTAATACATCTGTATATAAATACCGTGTATCTTATTTGTAAAGGTAACTAATCATTACTTTTTATGTAGCAAATGAGCCTTTTATACATAGGTAACGAAAAAAGGTGATACAAAAATTTGCAATATTCGTAAAAAAGCGTACCTTTGCACCGCAATTAAGGCTGGTTCCGTAGCTCAGCTGGATAGAGCAACGCCCTTCTAAGGCGTGGGTCTTGCGTTCGAATCGCAACGGAATCACAACGATAAGGCAAGTAGTCGATAAAAAGGCTGCTTGCCTTTCGTCGTTTAGCTGGGTATCAACGATTTACTACCTTGCCAATTTCGACAGAATTTGTGCAAAAAGTAGGTAACATAGCAGAAACACAGCTTTCCGTAGTTCCACTTTTCCGGTGGGTAGAAATAATTTAGAAAACAAAAATGAGTACGGTAAGAGTCATCCAGAACAAGCAGAGATTGACCAAAGAGGGCAATGCTCCGCTATATATAACCTTTTATCTCGGTAAGGAAAAGTTAATGCTTCCTTGCAAAGTGTCTGTGCCTGCTGCTAAATTTGACGAGAAAAGCGGACTTCTCAAAGGAAACAGTAAGGAAGCAAAGGATATAAATCTTATTGTGAGTAACCTGAAAGCACGTGTCAACGATATATTGGTGAAGTTCCGGCTGAGGAACCAGGCTTTGACAAAAGATATTTTCATGCGGGAGTATAACAATCCAAGTGATTATAAGACTTTCCATGACTTCGTGAAGGAGCATATGAAAACCTACAGCCGGCGAATAGAGATGGGAACGTTCAAGCATCATCTGAGCTGTATGAAAAAGTTCAAGGCATATAATGAACTGTTACAGTTCCAGGACCTTACTCCGGATTATCTGACTGACTACCTGATTTACATGAAAAAGGAGCTTGGAAATACGGAGATAACCGCACAACGTAATATGTCCACCATCAAGATATATGTCACCGCAGCCTACAGAAAGGGCTATATAGAAGAAAATCCTTTCCAGGAATTCCATATCAAAAGAATAAAAAGCGATGTGGACTATCTGACAGAGGAGGAGCTGATGCAGTTTGTGCAATTATACTATCAAAGAACATTGCCGGAAAAGCTTCAGCTGACCTTGGCCTTCTTCCTTTTCATGTGTTTCACGAGCATGCACATTACGGATGCACGTATGTTCTGTATCGAGCAGGTAAACAATGATGTGCTGACTTACTACCGTGTGAAGAACCGGAACTGTAAACCGGAACCGATAAAGATTCCGATGCCGGTACCTGCGGAAAAACTTCTGGAAGAATGGGCAGAGGGTAGGGAAGAAGGACGTCTGTTCAGGAACGTTCAATGTGACCAGGTCGTTAACCGACAGTTGAAGGCCATTGCCAAGGAACTGGGGATTAACAAAAAAATATCGGCCAAGACAGGAAGACATACGTTTGCAACTATTTATCTCCGGAAAACAAAAGACTTATCCAGCCTGCAAAAATTGCTTGGACATAGCAATATCCGGGAAACGATGATTTATGCGCACGTCATGGATGAGAGCAAGCGGGAAGGCATGCAATGTTTCAATAGCTTCACCCTATAATAGGGGCCAAAAGCCGTACAATCGTGCGGATGATTCATAATGTTTTATTTATCAAATAAATGCGGCTGCACCGATTTGTACAAGTTCGTACAAAATGAGGTGCAGCCGCACGAATTTATGCTCTCTCGTACATCACCCAGTAGGGTTGTCCTGCCAAATATTCTACATGGTACCCGGCATCAGCCAGTTGTTTGGCCAGCGCCATCGGAGCGACATCGACAATGTTCGACAGCTCATATACCAGTTCAGCGGTGGTCTTGTAACATTTCTGTGAAGTGGTACCGATGGGTGAATAGTTCTGGCCGATGAAGTTTGCTATGGCTTTCTGCCGCTCGGCTTGTTGCTTCTCTAATTCGTCTTGTTTGTCCGGTTCTTCGTCGTTTTGATAAGAACGGAATCCTATAGGCTTTTTCATTGGGCACCTCCTTTCTGATTAGGAATAAGGCCTAAAAATTCGGTACGGGCATTATGTAATGTTGCTAAAATATCCAAAAATGTTTTTGAATTGTCATAGAAATAACCACTGTATTCAAGGAGAAAGCCGATACTGTCATCCAACAATTCTGCAAGAGATGCCGCTCGATTATTTTGCAATTTCAATAAGCAATTAGATATGGAATCGTCAAGTACAATTCCATTAACGGTAGTATTATCCATTCTCACCTCCTTTCTGTTCCAGCATATTCGCCTTCTCACTAAATTGAAAAATGGAACGTACCTTGCAAATATCGAGAAAGAATACCGTGTCCGGGCATCCGCCACTTATGACATGGGCCTCGATACGTATGGTACAATCACGTCCCAAAGGGGTAGCAGTACATTTCATGCGCTTCAAGTTCGGGTGTTCAGCATTAATGCGGTTGACCGTATCGCCTATTTCATGCTTGAGTGCATCCAGGGAAAGTTCATCCTTGATAAGAACGTTTTTATACTTCTCTACATAATCAATAACCTTTTTCCATGCCCGGTTCTTGGGGGAATAGGTCTGCAGATGGTAAACAAAGAACATCATGCTTTGCCTCCTTTCTCATTAAAGGTGATGTTGACTGTCCCACCATTGACATAGATGGAAATGGATTTGTCGCTACGTGCTGCACGGATACGTTTACGTCCTGCGCACAGTTCAACACCCAGCTGGGCAAACAGTTCTTGAACCTTCTCTGCGGATACATAGCGTCCGCGAGCGCTTTGAGATTGTTTTGTCATAATGAAGAGCATTTAAAATAAAACAATATGTTATTAAAGACGGGAAAGGGAACTTTCTCCAAAAAACTGGAAAACTTATAAACAAAGAAAGTTCCGCTTTCCCGTTGCTCTTCACCTTGACAAGGCAGTGGGTGCATTAACACTCCACACGGGGGTCGGAACTATAGAATACCATTGGGCATAAAAAATGCCAACGGCAAAAGTTGGCGAACAGTCTCGCCTTGTCAAAATGAAGAGCACTGCAAAGATGCAGGTTTATTTTGAAATGGCAAAAGAAAAACGGAGATTTTTTTGTTTGCTGTATAATCGAAAACTTTTTATTAATACTTCTACAATCATTTGCTTTAATGAAGTAGATAATGAAGATACTCCAGCTTGTGAATAGAGTAAGTTTTAGATTGTTATTACCTTGTTGAAATTTATGGAACTTTTTTCTGGAACAATACAATTATCAGAGAATATCATATACTCTTGCCCTTTTCCAACTGTAGCCGCACTATAATTTAGAGAATATTCGTACATTCGGAATTTTAAATAAAGGTCAAGAATAAAATCTTCTTTATCATAAGTTACCACCCACTTTATATTTTCTAATCCTGCGATTGCATTATAAATATCTCTATGGTCTTGGTCATCATAATAATTCATATAGAGACCCTTACCTTTTTTGTAGTAAGGTGGATCAAAGTAAAACAAGGAATTATTTGGTAGATTACTCTGTAGATTATGAATTAACTCTACTGCATCTAAATTATGCAATTCAATTTTGTCTTTATATAAAGCTATTAATTTAATACGTTTTTTCAAATCATCAGAATTATAACGAGCATCAATTAAATAATTCCCAGTTTGATTAAGCCCACCGATAACTCCCCCTTTTATAATACCGGAACGATTTGTCCTATTTAAAAAGAAAGTCGAAAATCCTAAAGATAATAGTTCGGCATTAGTTTTGTTTTTTTGAATTTCTCTTTGTTCATACCAAGTATCAATCGTGATAGGAGTATTTTCTATTAGCTGGCAGAATTCATCTGTATAATTTAAAATAGAATACCAAAAAGCAAATAATGAGCGATCTTTATCATTTATAATAATTTGATTGGCAACCCCGTTAATTAACAAAGAAAGAGCTATGGAACCTCCGCCAACATAGGGTTCTATATAGGTTCCCCCTATTAAATTATTTGCAACAAATAATTCAGAAAAGAAAGAAGATATCTTTCCTTTTCCTCCAGGGTATCTAAGTGGCGAGTAACGCATCATATAATTATTCTGATTCTATTTGAGACCACAAAGTTAAATAAAATCTCTGGAATAACCTCGAAAAATGGGAGAAATGACGCTAAACGACTTAA